>JBBQYE010000010.1:0-23168 GCA_038208945.1 Leptolyngbyales cyanobacterium
TGAGCGAGTTCTAGGTTAGATGGGTAGGGGATTTCGCGATAGAGTTTGGTTTCAAAGAGAGAGCGTTCTTCTTCTGAAAGGGAGCGAACTGCTTGCACAAGGGATTCTATCAGTTGCGTGTTCATCGGTTGAGTCTGGGTGCTAGATTGAGCGAGATTCTTTGATCATGCCTCATGTTAAGGGTGCGATCGTCCCCTCAAAAAGCTCGATCGTTCCCCCAAAAAGCTCGATCGTTCCTATAAAAACCATGACTGTTCGTGCAAAAACCTCGATCGTTGCCCCAAATTGCTCGATCGTTGGACGGCTGACCTCGACCTCTCACCCTTCATCGTGGGTCTTACCCATCACTTGCCGCAAATTTTCCAAACTCCGCCGCATCATCGCTGTATGGGGATGCTGATTTCCCAAAAGTTGCTGATATCGTTCTAACGCTTGCACTAACAATGGCTCTGCGTCCGTCAATCGCCCCTGATTGGCATACAGCACTGCCAAACCATACAGACTTGCTGCCACATCGGGATGTTGCTCTCCTAAGAGCGATCGCCGTAATGGCAAGGCTTGGAGATAGAGCGGTTCTGCCTCCTCGTAGCGTCCTTGAGCGCTATAGAGTGCTGCCAAATTGTTGAGGCTGGTTGCCACATCGGGATGGCTCTCTCCTAACAGCGATCGCCGTAATGGCAAGGCTTGGAGATAGAGCGGTTCTGCCTCCTCATAGCGTCCTTGAGCGCTATAGAGTGCTGCCAAATTGTTGAGGCTAGTTGCCACATCGGGATGGCTCTCTCCTAACAGCGATCGCCGTAATGCCAACGCCTGAAGGTAGAGCGGTTCTGCCTCCTCGTACCGTCCTTGAGAATCATAGAGTGCTGCCAAATTGTTGAGGCTGGTTGCCACATCGGGATGTTGCTCTCCTGAGAGCGATCGCACTAATTTCAAGGCTTGGAGGTAGAGCGGTTCTGCCTCAGCATAAAATCCCTGACCTTTATAAAACCGAGTGATTCCAGTAAACATCCAACTCAAATCATCTTCATCGTTAAGGAAAAGATCTGCTCTGCTTTCAAGCTTCGAGAGTTCTTCTGCCACTTCTTGCAGGTGAGGGATCGCCGCCGCTACCGACTCAATCACTTCCAGCGTCGGATCTTGAGGAATTTGTTTTGCCACTCCAATCAGCACCGTCGCCAATGCTGTTTTCAGCGGCTTCTCTTCCGACTCCCTGATCTTCGTTCTAAAAAACTCCCGCAGCAGTTGATGCAGTTGATAGATCCCTTCGCGCTCATAACTCAGCAAACTTAGATTCACCAACTGTTCATCGCGCAAATCCTCCAACGCTTCCTCATTCGCCTCTGGCAAACACCCTTGCACCAACAACCAAGGAATCTCAGCCAACGCAAACAGACTCAAAAGCGTCGCCAATCGCTGTGCATCCTCATTCAATTCCTGCCAACTCAACTCAAACGCCGCCGTGACACCCAATGATGCGGTCATGCTTGTCTCGGTTTCTAGCAGTGCTTTCGCCGCTAACCTTTGCGCCTGCAACCGTTCCCACAGTTTCGCGATCGACGTTCCCTTCTTGCGCGCCAAATACCGCCCCACTAGCTCCAATCCCAACGGCAAGTAGCCCAACCATTTACAAACCTGGTTAGCGGTCGCTAAATCCTGATCCACTCGTCCATCTGATACCAGTGATCGCAACAATTCCAGCGATGCTGATAAACTTAGCACCTGGATTTCATAAGTTTTGACCGGAGACCCAAAGCGCGATCGAGTCGTCAGCAAAACTTTAAAGCGCGATTCAGAAAGCGGCAACAGCGATCGGATATCGTCATAGGTCTGCACATCATCTAAGACCAATAATGTCGCTCCATCGTGCCAATGTCGCCAACACCACTGCACCCGATCCACTAATTCGAGATCATCTGGTGGATTGAGGTCGAGGTGCGATCGAGCAAATGAGATAATCTGCAATCCCACATCTTCGCGTGCCCTCAGCCAGCAGACTCCTCCCAGATACGTCTCCGCTTTTGCATGAAAAACAGCATAGTGCCACGCTAATTCGGTCTTGCCGATGCCACCCATCCCAGCAATTGCAGAAATCGCGATCGTCGTTCCCGCTTGCAATTGCTCGTGTAAGGTCTTGAGATCATCATCTCGCCCAACGAATGCGATCGCTCCGCCATAAGGCAGATTTTGTGGAGTACTTTTCTTTGTCGGTGCCCCTCCCGACGACTCTAGTCAAGGAGCAGGATAGTGCTTATTAATCGTGATGTTGCCCGTATAGTTTTCACCGCCCTGATTAGTCACTTCATTGCGAGTCTGATATCCCGTCGCCTGGTCAGATACATTCATCACCATGCTGCTGTTGTCTTGAATCTTCCCCGCATGAATCTCTTGCACCAATCCCCGCACGTCTTCCGCAAAGTCTGGATAATCTTCCATCGCCACATCCAGATATTTTGCGATCGTGCCCACTGAGGTCAGGTCGCCTGTCTGCGCTTTGTCCAACGCCTCATCTAATTTTGGAGAACTTCCCCGCAGTTTGTCCCAAATCTTCTGTCGGAGTGCGTCCATTTTCACGATCGCGCCTTCCGTAAACTTTTTGGCAAGCTCACCTGCCCCCGATTCGATGAATTTTCTAAACGCAAGGTCAGCGATCGCCGCAGCCGTCAACGTGGTTACAGGTTCCATCGAGAACACTCCGGGTAAGGGATATCTCTCTTAATACCTAAGAAATCTAATCTCTTCCGCAAACTTCCATCATTTCGATAAAGAGTGACACGCTTCTCAGATCAAGTGTGATCGTTGCGCTCTATGAAGGGTCTGTTCTCATTCAGGCTGCTTCAGTTGTTTGGCTCAATTAATGACACGCTAGTGACGCGATCGACTCACTGATCGCGAGACGGTTGCAGCAACGGCGTAACTTCTTCTGGAGACAACTCCAAGGGCAGTTCAATCTTGAGTGAAGAGAGTTTTGCGATTGAAGCCCGATGTTCTTCATACCGCGCGATCGTTGTATTAAGCCGAGATAGTCAGTCTCAGAAATCAACTGAACTAAAGTCCTAGCTTCTGGGCTTGACTCGTCTGCGACAAGGGGGTTTACTAGCCGGAAATAAAACGCGCAGAGTTGCAAACGCAGTTAACACAACGCAGCCGATGATCAGCGCCATCAACGGAAAAGGAAACATGACAGGTTCCGCAAAGTTCACTCTCTCCACTGTAGTAATCTGGTTTGACACCTCTGTGACTGCCTTGTCACGAAGCGGTGAATCGTGGCGCGATCGGCAGCGAAAATCGAAATAGACTCCCCTCGCCCAGTTCACTTTCAGCTAAAATAACGCCTTTCTGCAATTCGACCAGGCGACGAGAAATTGCCAGCCCGATGCCCGTGCCCCCAGAATGACGATCGCGCGATCGATCCGATCGCCAAAATCGCTCAAACACATGGGGCAAATCATCCGCCGAAATGCCCTGCCCGGTATCTTTAACGGCAATCCATAGCTTATCTGACTCCTGCCACGCTTGCAGCGTCACTGTGCCTTGAGGCGTATATTGCAGCGCATTGCCAATCAGATTGACCAAGATTTGCTCGACTCGTTCGGGGTCTGCGATCGCGGGTGGCAAATCCACAGAGCAATCAAGGCTGAGAGTCGTTGCGCTTTCTAGAAGTTGATCCGAAAATCGCTGCACCAGAGACGCTAACAGAGGACGGATATTGAGCGGTTTTGCATTGATGGGGAGATAGCCCGCTTCTGCCTGAGATAATTCTTGCAGGTCATTAACCAGTCGGCGCAGTCGAGTTGTTTCTTTTGCCAGCCGTTGATAAATATCAGACGAAGCCTCGATCGTGCCGTCTGCCAACCCTTCGAGATAGCCCTCAACAACGGTGAGCGGGGTTCTCAACTCATGGCTCAAGTCACTAACCAGATCACGACGACGCTGCTCAACGCCCTCTAGCTCTTTTGCCATGTGGTTAAAACTTTCAGCCAACCGATTTAACTCAGGAATCTCATTGGGAGGGACTCGTTCTTCTAGATGCCCCGATGCAAACTTGCGCGTAATTCGCTCTAGCTGAATCAACGGTTGCACAATGCGTCGAGACACCAAATAACTCAAAGCTCCTGCGGTGCTGCCGCCGACGATCACCGACCAAAACGCGCCGCGACTCCAGGCTGACTCAAACCCTTCGAGCAATTGACGACGAAAATATCGAACGTTGACTCCCCCGATCTGAATCTTTTCGATGTGGGTGATAAATAGCTGCGGAGAGTAAAGTTTGCCCACGGTTAATAGGGTGCTTAAGCCCACCAACATGACGATCGTGTGAGATAAAAAGAGCCGTCCCCGTAAGCCGAGTTTACTCATGAATGACTGGCATCCTCAAATTTATAGCCGACTCCAATCACCGTTTTAACAAAGGTAGGATTGGCGGGATCAAGTTCAACCTTTTTGCGAAGACGTGCGACGTGCGTATCGACGACTCGCTCATCGCCAAAGAAGTTGTCGCCCCAAAGTTTATCGATCAGTTGAGTTCGGTTCCAGACGCGACCGGGATAGCTCATAAAGGTCGCCAGCAGGTCAAACTCCAGGGTCGTCAAATCGAGCGGTTCTGACTTGTCGGGGCTGAGGTGACGAGTTGCCGATCGCTGGTCGAGGTCGATCGAGAAGCTGTGAGTTCGATAAATCTGGCTCTGTCCGCCTTGACGTAAAGTTCTTCTCAATAACGCTCTGACTCGTGCAACCAATTCTTTAGGGCTAAAGGGTTTGACCATATAATCATCGGCTCCGGTTGAGAGACCAATGATCCGATCGAGTTCTTCCCCTTTCGCTGTCAGCATCAAAATATAGGGATCTTTGGTGCCGGGTTTTTGCCGAATGCGGGCGCAAACCTCCAACCCATCTAGTTTAGGAATCATCAAATCGAGAATAATCAGATCGGGTTTTTGCTCTTGAAAGATCTGTAAAGCCGTTAACCCATCGCGGCAAGTGCGACAAGAGAAGCCTTCTTTTTCTAAATAAAGCTGAATCAGTTGAGCGATTTCGGCTTCATCTTCAACGATCAAGATATCCATGCGGTGCGAGGGGTGAAGGAACAAATCGAGCAGTTATCTCTATTCACGTTACGTCGTTTTTCTAGCTCTGTCAGGCTCTTTCACGAGTTAAGCGCCTGAGTTTGTCCTAAATTTGAAAATAAGTTTGTCAAACCTGACAACTTAACGCTATATTAGATGAGTTGGAAGCAACGCGGGGTAGAGCAGTCTGGTAGCTCGTCGGGCTCATAACCCGAAGGTCCATGGTTCAAATCCATGCCCCGCCACCAAATCAGAAAGCCTTCAGTTCAAAAGACTGGAGGCTTTTTTCATGAGAATTATCTTTTAGAAAATAACAGATCGGGCTTTAGATTCACTCGTCTGTACAATGCTTAATCAGACTACTCAACGAGTGGGTTTAGCAGATTCGAAACCAAGGACAACGGCAGCAGGGAGTTCTATCTCTACGGCAACTCCCTAATCCCTCTGTTATCGCTCAGATTCAGGCTCTATCGTGGATGACGCGATCGTGACTTCACCCATTTCTCGATTCTGTATCTCGTCTCCCTGAGCGAGAGAAACCGCCTCTAAGCTAGATGGTCTCAGTTTCTCGCTCAACACGTCTCGTTGATTGATTAAATAGATGCTCACTAGCGTCAAACCTACCCCAAACCACTGAAGCGGACTTAGCACCTCTGACAAAAAGAGGTTGCCAAACAAAAGGGCAAACACAGGGGTTAGAAACGTCAGAGAACTCAGACTCGTCAGGCTGCCGCTAGAGGCGAAGTAGAAGAACAATCCGTAAGCGATCGCGCTGCCAAAAATCGTCGAGTAAGCCAGAGCCATCCAGTTAGAGGTCGTCAAATTTACCCACTGTGCCGACTCCAATTGATGAGACAGCGCAAATAAGGGCAAGCCACCCAAAATCATGTGCCATCCCGTCGCGGTTACAGGGTCGGCATAACGACAAACATAGCGGATGATGACCGTCCCGATCGCCATTGACAGCGCCGCTAGCAGCATTAGCCACTGTCCGTTGTCAAATAAACCCAGAAAGAAGTCGGTGAACGCTCCATCGGTGGGAAACGCCCACGGGAAATTAGCGATCGCGGGCGATCCCCAATTTCCCGCCGACCAGATCCATTCTTCCGGTAGTCCCAACAGCGTAATCCCCAACACTCCGATCGCTAGACCCAACCAGCCCCAAAGCCCGATCGTCTCCCCAAATAGCCACAGGGCGAGTAGGGCAACCGCCAAAGGTTGAGAATCAATCATCACAGAACCCAGACCTGCCCCTGTTCTCATCAAGCCCTGAGCTAAAAATCCCTGAAAGAGTGCCCCATCAATCAAGCCAAACAGCGCAATCCACAGCCAAGCCGCCCATCCTTTAGGCTGAGGTCTTCCCATAAATGCACCCGCAATCAGCACCAGCACACCCGCCGGGACTAACCGCACACCCGCCATAAAAAACGGTGTTGTATTGGGAATCACGCCTTTCATGGCGACCATTGCCGTTCCCCACAAAAAGAAAGGGGCGATGAGTAAGAGAGGGGCAAATGGTAATCGAGACTCGGTAAGCTTGAGATGCATGGGGGATTGAAGGCTAAAGTCTTCTAGTTCTCTTTAATTATGTACTTATGTTACGTGACCGTTGCCTTAATCGGGCGGTTTTCTGATCCCCAGACTTCCACTTTCCATGCGTTCCATGAGGCACACTAGAAGTTCAAGTCGTTTTCATTTACCGTCGGTTTAATGCCCATGATTTCGCTTTTTAAGTCCCGGTTTCGCAAACAAATTGCTCGGATTGAGATCAAAGGGGCGATCGCAGGTGGAACGCGCGATCGTGTCCTCAAAGACCTCAAATCGGTTGAAGAAAGACGCTTTCCCGTCCTACTGCTGCGAATCGATAGCCCCGGTGGAACCGTTGCTGACTCGCACGAGATTTACTGTGCGCTCAAACGACTTCGAGAAAAAGTCAAAATCGTCGCCAGTTTTGGCAACATCTCAGCGTCGGGCGGCGTTTATATCGGCGTGGGTGCTGAACACATCGTCGCCAACCCTGGCACCATTACAGGCAGCATTGGCGTAATTTTGCGAGGCAACAACTTAGAGCGCTTGCTAGAGAAAGTCGGTGTGTCCTTCAAGGTGATTAAATCGGGACCTTATAAAGATATTTTGGCGTTCGATCGTGAACTCACCGACCCCGAAAAAGACATTCTGCAAGAACTGATTGATGTCAGCTATTCTCAATTTGTGGGAGTGGTCGCAGAAGGGCGAAATCTAACAACCGATGCAGTGAGAAGCTTTGCCGATGGTCGCGTCTTTACAGGGCAGCAGGCTTTAGCGTTGGGATTGGTCGATCGTCTGGGCACCGAAGAAGATGCCCGTCGCTGGGCAGCCGAACTTGTTGGACTCGATCCCGAAAAAACCAAATCCTTCACCTTTGAGGAGAAAAAACCTCTCTTTAGCCGTCTCACATCAAGCAACAGTCTTGCCCAAGCCATTTACACCGTTCCCGGACTCGCGGCAGGTGCCGACTGGCTTGAGTTTGAGCTATCTACCAGTGGGCTTCCCCTGTGGTTATATCGTCCCTAATATTAAGATCATTGTCGGGCTGTGCAGAACGGTTTCAGCATCCCGATGCCTATTCTCAGTAGGCACAATTTTGAGGAATCTAGATAGGCAGGTTTACTAGCCCGCTCTAAAACTTTCTTTATCATTGATCCCTCATCCCTTCACACTCTCTTGATAAGCTAGTGATTAAGGCAAGAGCGACTACAATCGAGCTAGCAAAACCTGGAGGGATAAATCTGTGCAGTGGAGAGTTCGAGCGGTTCGTGGGGCAACAACAGTCTCGGCAAACAGCGCCGAGGCAATTCGAGAAGCGGTCACTGAGTTACTAGATGAACTGGAAGCTCATAATCGACTTGATTTTGACGAGATCATCAGTGCTACATTTTCTGCAACTCGTGATTTAGATGCCATCTATCCAGCCGCGATCGCTCGTGAGCGCCCTCACTGGTCAGATGTGCCGCTGCTAGACGTGCAGCAGATGTATGTAGAAGGCAGTCTAGAGCGCTGCATTCGTTTCCTAATCCATTTCAACACGCCTGACCCAGAAATTAGAATCTATCATCCTTACTTGCGCCACGCAAAAAGCCTTCGACCCGATTGGACTTTGGCTCAACTTACGGCTTCGCCCATGAGAATCAGATCTCGTGATTAGCGAATTAATTGAAGATCAAAAAAGGGGTTCACGGTAGTAGTGAACCCCTTTTTAATTCAGTTTTAGAAGATTAGACTTCAGTTTTGAGGTCAACGGTTCGCTCTGCAAAATACTTGTTGAGGAAGGTGCTTGCAAACGACAAAATCACAGGTCCAAGGATAAATGCCAAAATCCCATGAACGCCAAACCCAGGAGTGATCGCCGCCGCTAGTGAGAAGCAAATGCCGTTCACGACGAGAGAAAACAAGCCCAATGTTAAAAAGTTAACAGGCAGGGTGAGCAGCGACAGAATTGGCTTCACGAAGGCATTGACTAACCCGATCGCGACTCCAGCAATCAAAGCTGCCGGAAAAGACGCAATATTCACGCCAGGTAGCACGATATCGACGACTAGCAGGCTCAACGCAGTTGACAAGACTACAAACAAATATCCCAACATTATTTTTCCCTCAAGCTTCATTCATAATCAGTTTTTCTAAGACCGATTTTGACTCAGCAGTGAGATGAAAGCCTCTTCATGGAGATAGATTCTGAGTCATCGAGCGGCTCATCTATTTGACAGAGTTTTCCGATAGCCCGTTAACGATCGGCACCCTCTCTTCAGCAGAATCCTCTTTTTTAGAGTGAAACCGGATTCCTAGAAAAATGTCATAGATGAAGCCGAGAAAGTTTTCTTTAAGTAGCCCGATCGATTGAGGGCTACCTTTTGCATCTAACAGCGGCTTTGTCGCAACATAGGCTCGTTCGTAGTGATACCAAGGCACCGAGGGCCACAGATGATGGATCAGGTGATAGTTTTGACCCATAATCAGCCAGTTGAGTAAGCGATTCGGATAAACTCTGGCATTTTTCCAGCGATCGCGCTCCTTAAAAGGGCGATGCGGAAAATAGTCGAAGAATAACCCTAACACCAAGCCCACGATCGCGAGTGGGATAAACCAGAAGTTAAACACATACCCAAGGAAGTCGTAGTGATAAGCGAGGTAGACCACTAGCCCCAGAGAGAGCCGCGCTAAAAACCACTCTAAAAGCTCATTCTTGCGCCACAGCGTGCGCTTAAAGAAAAAGAACTCGTGATACATGAAACGGGCGTTGATGATCCACAGCGGACCCATCGTAGAAACCACATGGTCAGGGTCGTTGTCAGGATCATTCACATTTGCGTGATGCTGCATGTGAACCCGCGTAAACACCGGATATGAGAAACATAGCAAAAACGCGCTGCCGTGCCCCAAAAAAGCGTTCACAAGTTTATTTCGATGGGCAACCCCATGACAGGCATCGTGAATCACGGTTCCTACCATGTGAAGCGCCAAAACATTTAGGCAGAAGCAGCACCAATCAGCCCAACCCCAACACCAATAGCCCAACGTTGTCATCACCGCTAACGCTACTGAAAGCCAAAAAATCAACAGGGTTGGATTGAAGTCGCCAGGAGGACCCAGCAACTCTTTAGGAACTGTCAGGGGCTTTGTTGCCGCCGACATTATTTCTTTCTCCTTTGTCGTATTCTCACTTAATGTACACGATACGCAAAATCGTGAACTTAAGTAAAGCCCATTCAGCGTGGCTGATGAACCAGATTAAATTCAATTAACCAAGTCGCGATCGGTCATTGCCTAGTCAGGAGGCAGGGTTGAGCAATCTTTGGGTGATTGGGAACTTGGTAGAAAAAACGTGGTCAAAGTGATCAAGATGCGAGAGAAACGTATTTGTCTGAAAGCTTTATAACTTCAGGGTTTTTTAAGGTTAACGCAGGGTTGACTCGCACAGTCAAACGCAGCGACCTCCCGGCTATCAGTTGCACTTTCCCACTTAAATGATTTATCCGATTGAGGTTTACTACAATGGTGCGATCGCAGGTTAAGACAGGTTTGCAAGTTGGCACTCTAGCAATGAGTGCGGCGATGCTGTTGAGTGGCGAGGTGATCGCGGCACCTAGCCAAAACGTGTTGCTTGCGCAGGTTACGTCGCCTTCTGGAGATGTCATAGTTCCTACTGAAGGAACAGGCGGAAATTCAATTCCTGGCTCTACGATTCCTGGTTCTACGATTCCAAACCCGCCATTGAGTGGAGTGCGGTTTGCGTGCCAAAGTTCTAACGGTCAGCCCACCGTGATGTATATGCCAGAGAGTCAGCCCAATCAGTCCTATCCTTGGGCTGTTCCAAGTGCTTTGAGGGGAGGCTGGAGTTCTGATCGTCGCTGTGGTGAGATTGCTCGTCGTCTAGAGTCTTACCGACCTGATGGGCTGGTGGAGATGAAGACCGCCGTTGAGAATGGCTACAACACGATTTGTGTCACAACTGATCGCGTTCCGTCTTGCCGCATTGTGTTGACTGTGCCCACCGGACAAGACCCGCTTGCAACTCGCGATCGCGTGTTTCAAAACTTGACGATCGCTGATAGCGGCCAACAAACTCAGGGCGTTTTAACCTACGGGCAAAATGGCTCAGATAGCAACATTCTCAACCAGCTAGGCGGTCTGCTGGGCATTCGTGGTATGGGACGCAGTAGGGCAACGGCTCCGAGAGTTGTACGTAGCGACATCAACCTAAAGCCATTTCTCGATCGTAATGATGGCGGTACAGGCGAACGCTTGAAGGGCGGATCTGCCGTTCGTTCTAACTCAGCACCTCGCCTGCCTCAATTGTTCCGCCGTTAGAAATTCTCGCTCACAGGCTCTCTTAATTTTTCTGCCAGTTGAATCACGATCGCGCTGAGTCGATCGGGTTCGACTGGCTTTGTCGCGTGAATATCTAGCTGACACTGAAACGGGGTCAAACATGGTAATATCCCTGATGCCTCTGTGTTAGAGATCATTGACATCTGGCTAAAAAGCTTTGCTCTCAGAAGTGCCCACTGGAGACGAGTCTTCGCTTAAACTACTTACATAAACTTTTTTAATCAAAGCTAAGATTCGATCAATCGACTTAATCAAATCCATAATCAGCCGTTTTTGCCCATAGTCTTAGCGAGACAGAGCAGCCCGTCGAGACTTTAACCCTTCCACAGTTTTAGAAACCTGATTGTCATCTCGCAACCTTCACTCTTTGTAGTCCTTCTAGATTCTGTTCATGCAATTGCAACCTTCCCAGCGTAGAACCAAAATTGTGGCGACGATCGGTCCGGCGACCAGTAGTCCAGAAGTCTTACGTCAACTCATCGAAGCTGGAGCAACCACGCTACGCCTCAATTTTTCTCACGGCACTCACGACGATCATTTACGAAGCATTCGACTGATTCGGCAGATCTCCTACGACTTAAATCAGCCCGTTGGCATCTTGCAAGATTTGCAAGGACCCAAAATTCGATTAGGACGCTTTGAGAATGGTGCGATCGTGCTCAAAAAAGGCGATCCGTTCACGCTTACGAGCCGTTTGATCCCCGGCACTCAAGAGATTAGCTCGGTCACCTATGACTTACTGGCTGAAGAAGTGCCGTCGGATGCCACGATTATGCTAGACGATGGCAGAGTCGAGATGAAAGTAGAATCAGTCGATCGCGCGGATCGATCGCTGCATTGTCGCGTCGTCGTCGGCGGACCGCTTTCTAACAACAAAGGGGTGAACTTTCCGGGGGTTTATCTCTCAGTCAAAGCCCTCACCGACAAGGATCGCAAAGATTTAGTGTTTGGCTTAGACCAGGGCGTAGATTGGGTTGCTCTAAGCTTTGTTCGCAATCCTCAAGATGTTTTAGAAATCAAAGAACTGATTTCTAGCGCTGGAAAAGCCGTTCCGGTGATTGTCAAGATTGAGAAACACGAAGCGATCGAGCAAATGGAAGCCATTTTATCGATCTCTGATGGGGTGATGGTGGCGCGGGGCGATTTGGGCGTTGAACTTCCCGCTGAAGACGTGCCCATCTTGCAAAAGCGCTTGATTGCGACTTCAAATCGACTTGGCATTCCGGTGATCACGGCGACCCAAATGCTAGACAGCATGGTCAACAGCCCGCGCCCAACTCGTGCTGAGATTTCTGACGTGGCAAACGCTATTCTAGATGGCACTGATGCGGTAATGCTCTCCAATGAGACCGCTGTTGGCAACTATCCGATCGAAGCCGTGTTAACGATGGCGCAAATTGCGGTGCGAATTGAGAAAGAGAAGGGCAAGCGTATTTCAGAAGATGCCGGACGATCGATCCCCAATGCCATCAGCCAAGCGGTCGGGCGGATCTCAGAGCAGCTAGGAGCCGGAGCCGTGATGACGCTCACCAAAACAGGAGCCACTGCCCGAAACGTCTCGAAGTTTCGTCCAACAACGCCCATTTTGGCAATTACGCCCCATGTGGATGTCGCTCGACAGCTTCAGCTTGTTTGGGGCGTAAAGCCTTTGCTCGTTTTGGATCTGCCGTCAACCTGGCAAACTTTTCAAGCGGCTCTCAACGTTGCCCAAGAGAAAGGGTTGGTGTGTGAAGGCGATTTAGTGGTGCTGACTGCTGGGACACTACAAGGGGTTCCGGGTTCGACTGACTTGATTAAAGTAGAAGTCGTGACTGCTATTCGCGGGAAAGGAGTCGCGATCGGGCAGGGATCGGTGAGCGGACGGGCGAGAGTTGCGGCGATCGGAGCCGAGATTTCTCACTTCAATGCGGGAGAAATCCTGGTTGTGTCTGCCACGAGTGCCGATAATGTCGAAGCGATTCGCAAAGCAGCGGGGATCATCACTGAAGACAGCAGCCTGACGAGCCACGCTGCCGTAATTGGTCTGCGACTGGGCGTGCCTGTGATTGTAGGGGTCAAAAACGCTACAGCCGTGATCCGCGATGGTGAGATCATCACGCTCGACATGCAGCGAGGCTTTGTTTATTCTGGGGCTGCCAACTCGACTCAAACAGAAGCCGCTCTCTCGCCCGTGTTGCTCTCATAAAGTTAAGCCGTGATTTTACGGATCTCTCACACCTGGATTGATTAAGTTATCAAGTAGCATCTGCCAAATACTGAGATCAGGAACTCGCATCGTAGATAGACTCAAAACGACGCAGATTTTTAGTGAGGTTATGGCATATGGTTCATCCCGCTCCGATCGTAACGACGATTAACCCAATTAAGTTTGGCACCGATGGCTGGCGGGGGCTGATTGCCGCCGACTTTACCTTCGATCGCCTCAGATTTGTTGCGCCTCTTGCGGCTCAAGTTCTGGCAAAAGTCTACGGCAGCACCACTGGGAGCAACACCATTATCGTGGGATACGATCGCCGTTTCTTGTCGGAGGAATTTGCCCAAGCGACAGCGGATTCGGTGAGAGCGATCGGGTTCGATGTCATGCTATCTGAGTGCTTTGCGCCGACTCCTGCCTTTAGCTGGGTCGCTAAACAGCAAAATGCACTGGGGGCGCTGGTGATTACGGCAAGTCACAACCCCGGTAGCTATTCTGGGCTAAAGGTCAAAGGAGCCTTTGGGGGATCAGTGCCGCCCGAAGTGACTCAGCAGATTGAAGCCTTGATCCAGACAGAAACTGTAGAGCAACCGTCTGAGAAGCCAGGTTCGCTGCGACGGTTCAATCCTTGGACAAGCTACTGTGAAGGGCTGAGATCACTGGTCAATATTGATGTCATTCAAGAGGCGATCGCTCAGGGTAAGCTGACGGTTTTTGCCGATGTGATGCACGGTGCAGCCGCGACGGGATTAGAAAGACTGCTAGGAGTTCCGATTCAAGAACTGAACAGCGATCGCGATCCCCTATTTGAAGGCGGTGCTCCTGAACCCCTACCACGCTATCTGTCTAAGCTGCTGCAAACGATTCGCGATTATCGTAGTGATGCCCCCGTTGTAGGATTGGTGTTTGATGGAGATGCCGATCGCATCGCTGCCATCGATGGACAGGGCAATTTCCTCAGTTCTCAAGTCTTGATCCCCATTTTGATTGAGCATCTTTTTGTCCGCAAGGGCTATCGGGGCGAAGTTGTAAAGACTGTGAGCGGCTCAGATTTGATGCCCCAAGTTGCTAAACTGCATAACCTATCCGTGTTTGAGACTCCGATCGGATACAAATACATCGCCGATCGAATGTTAGAAACTCAAGTTCTCTTGGGCGGTGAAGAATCGGGTGGAATCGGCTACGGGCATCACATTCCTGAACGAGATGCGCTGCTCGCTGCCCTTTATCTCCTAGAAACCGTTGTGCAAACGGGGCAAGACTTGGGCGAACAATATCACCAGCTTCGACAGAAAACGGGCTTCACAGCGGGTTACGATCGCATTGATCTCCCCCTCGCCAGCATGGATGTGCGGGCAAAGCTACTCACTCAACTGCAAACCCAGCCTTTAAAAGAGATTGCAGGACGATCGGTGATTCATTGTCAGACCGACGACGGCTACAAATTTCGGTTGGCAGATCAGAGTTGGTTATTGATTCGCTTTAGTGGCACCGAACCCGTTCTGCGGCTTTACTGCGAAGCGGCAACGATGGATCTGGTGCATCAAACGCTCAATTGGGCGAAGGACTGGGCAGATTCGGTTTAATGACGGAAGTTTCGACTCCGCTCGACCGACTAATCGAAGGGTGAGGGCTGAGCGAAGTCGAAGCCCGATCGGTCAAACTCTATAGGCTGCAATTTCTTAAGGGCATCCGAGACTGTCTCGTGTCGCAACCCCAGTAACTGGGTTGGTTCCTGAAGCCGTTTCGCAGAGCTTTTTGATAGTGTAGCGATCGAGCAACGCATCGGTAAAATCGGCTCCCGTCACATTTGCCTCATCTAAAATGCTGCGAGAGAGAGTCGCCTCAACAAAAATCGCGTTGCTCAAGTCTGCCTTGTAGAACGTGACGCGATCGGCGAGTGCCCATTTCAGGTTTGCCCCTGCCAAATTAGCTGACAGCAAATTTCCATTGGTCAAAACTGCGCTCTTTAAGTTAGCCCCTTGAAAATTGGCTTCTCGCATCTCGGCTCCGACAAAAACCCCTCCCTCTAGATCAGCATTCGAGAAGTCACGATGTTGAAGCTGAGTGCTGGTGTAGTTAATGGTTTTACTTTGAGCGTTGGCGGCAGGAGTTGCAGCCAGCAATATCCAAAGGCAAGCCAGCGCCAGAAGAATAGCTAGACGAACGATAAACGAGACTGCGGGTGCAATCCCTTTTGTTTGAGGCACGATCGAGGGCTGAGTAAACAAGTGCATCGGCAAAAAATGCAGAATTTTGATGGGCTTCTTATCTTTTCTTATTTCTTAGATTCAACCGCCTGTTGAGCTAACCAGTCATCTCCCACACGAATGGTTAAATCAGAATCTAAGTCTCCAACCGAGGCAGATTCGACTCCACCAAACCCGATCGCTCCTTGCAAAGTTTTTGCCGATCGTAAGTCGCCTTTCTGCACAATGATCTGAGTTTGGCTTTGATGATCTGCCCAATCTTGCGTGAGATAGATATTCTGATATCCCAAGCTGGTCAGATAGCTGACAAATTGATTGCCTGCGTTGGGCTGGCTAGACGCATTTTGCACCGCGATTTTGACAGGAGCGCTGGCAGGTGGACTGGACGGATCAGCAGACCCGATTTTGAAATAGTCCTGCATGACGCGATCGCGTTTCTGCGGGTCCATAATCCAATAGCTGGCAGCAAACTCGTCTGGCGTGCTAAACCGTCCTGGCAGCATCACCATTTTAAAGTCATCTTTCTCTAATTTCACCCCAAAGTTGACCAATGCCAACATTTCTTCGACGCTGAGGTTGGTGTCAATATACTTCTGCATCATCGCAATTAGACTGGGCACTCGCGGCAGCACCAAAGGGCTTGCCAACTTCGATCGCAGTGCCTTAATTAGTGTTTGCTGACGCTGAACCCGTCCAATATCGCCAAAATTGTCATGACGGAATCGTGCAAACTGCTCTGCCTGATCGCCATTTAGAGTTTGCCAGCCTTGAGCCAGGTCAATCTTTAGCTTTTGAGTATTGTCCATATAAGACATCCGTTCGGGCACATAGACTTCAACGCCGCCCAGCAGATCAACCAACTCGCGAAATGCGTTGGTGCTAACGCGCACATAGCGATCGACCTCAATGCCATTCATCGTGTTGGTGACAACTTGACGAGCTAACGCCGGACCGCCACTCGCGTTTGCCTGATTTATTTTCGTCACTCCAATCCCCGGAATCTCAACCTGAGTATCTCTGGGGATCGACAGCAGATTAACGGTGTTGTCAGACGGGTCGATTCGCAGCAGCAGCATGGTGTCACTGCGACCAGAGAAAATTTCTTCTGAGCTATCAGCGACTCCAGGAACTTTGTCAATTCCCATCACCAAGATGTGGACAGGGCGACCCACATGATATTGGAAGCCGCTGCGCCACAAGTCATTAAAAATCTTTTGTCCTTCAGCAGGGGCAACCGCACCAGGGAGCGGAGTAATCATCGCAAGCGTGGTGCCGATCGTCGCAGAAGCGGTGGCAGCAATCAAAAAGGTAAAGCCCCAAAACAAGGAGCGAGCGATCGGAATACCTCCGGCAGACTTTTTTGAGGGAATCGGCACCGAAGAGCCAGAAACAGTAGGCACAGACTGCCCTTCACGATTTTCTAGCACAGTCGGCTGTCTTGACGTTGATTGACTCTTCAACTGATCCACTCCCTACCCTTTAAAAAAACTAGCCTCATCACCCAGATTTGATCGAAACTGGTCACCCCAAATGATTCTTCGACATCTTAACCTAAACCTTCTGGCTTTCTCTCACCATCCCGATGGAATTGGCTGTATCGCTTGATTGCAAGCAGCTTCTCCCAGTCAAGAAACCGAGCTATTTCTCTATTGATAAAGAAATCGTTACCCGTGTAATCTTCTGGAAATCCTACCTTTGAACCTGAGCTTTAACTATCTAGCCGAAGCAGACTGACTGACCGATTTCAGCCATCCCGAACTTTTCACAAGACTTTATCGTCTTTATTGAAAAGGTAGGATGAATTGAGAAGAATCCGCGAAGAGCCACTGTTTAGGATATCTAAAATTCTGGGATTCACTAAGATTGTGACGGGGTAAACATCTGTCTGAATGCTTCTCTCGCAGCCAACTACCCGGTTTCGGCTCCAAATTTTCTTCTCCTTTGACGTGCCACGCAGCCGATATTCACTATGACCCAACCTCTCGTGCCCGTTATTCTCGCTGGAGGCAAGGGCGAACGCTTTTGGCCTTTGAGCCGCAAACATCGTCCCAAGCAGTTCTTATGTCTTGATGGCAGCGATCGCAGCCTCTTACAGTCAACCGCCGATCGTCTACTCCAGACTGCCAACGGGTGGGACAATCTTTGGGTGGTCACCGCCTCTCACCTCGCTCAGGGAGTTCGTGAACAACTGCCTGAACTGCCTCTCGCAAATTTGCTGATCGAACCTGAAGGACGAGATACTGCCCCTGCCGTCGCTTGGAGCACTTTAGAGATCGCAAAACGCTACGGAGAGAAGGCGATCGTAGGGTTCTTCCCTGCTGATCACTGGATCGACAATCAGGAGATTTTTGAAGAAACCCTAGCTGCCGCCGTCGATCTTGCCGTCAAAAAAGCTGCGATCGTGACACTTGGCATTACCTGCAATCAAGCGGCAACAGGCTATGGCTACATTGAGCAAGGCGAAAAAGTCGGGCTTTACGGCAACGGCTCAGGATATCCAGGCTATCGCGTTAATCGCTTTACCGAAAAACCCGATCGCGAGACTGCTCAGGCATTTTTAGACAGTGGTCGCTTTAGCTGGAATGGCGGGATGTTTGTCTTTCAGGCAGACGTTGCGCTCAAAGAATTACGTCACCATGCTCCAGAAATTTTGCTGCCGCTCGAAGAGAAGGGCGTTGCTGCTTATCCGACGCTTCCTAAAAAGAGCATCGACTATGCCTTAATGGAGAAAACCGAGCGTGCCTATGTGCTGCCTGTCACGTTTGGCTGGGACGATTTAGGCGATTGGGGGGCGATCGAGCGACTTCTCAAAAAAGCAGACAACCCCAACGTAGAACTGGCGACCCATGTTGGCTTAGACACCCAAGGAGCCGTGCTTTACTCAACCGATGACGATGAACTGATTGTCACGATCGGTTTAGAAGATACAGTGGTTGTCCGCGACGGAAAAGTGACCCTAATCGTCAAAAAAGATCGGACTCAAGAGATCAAAACCGTTCTCAAAACGCTGCAAATGCGACCAGAATTTGAGGGGTTGTTGTAGGATCAACCCCTTGATGAAATCACGACCGCTCAACTCACCGCAGTAGAACCTACTTGGTTAGGGACGCTGTTTTCATCTAAAAAATCGTGAGTTTTCATAATGTCATAGAGATTCACCCCGTTCTCCAGCAGGCAACTGTGACCACTTTCAGGCAAAATCACCACATAGGCATTGCGAAACGCCCGTTTTAAGCGATAGGCTTCTGGCAACGATGGCAGAAGCCTATCTTCTGCGCTTCCCATAATCAATGTTGGCTGAGTGAGCTGTTTTAACTGCTGCTGAGGCACCCGAAATTGGTGAAGCAATGCCATTCTCCAGATCGAAGTTTTTTGAGGCACCGATCGCACCGCCTCAACTAATGCCTGTCGATCGACCTCTGCAATGCGGTCAAACGATGCCAAGAGCGGTAAAAACGTCACGGACGAAAATCGATAAGCCACTTCTGGTAAATAGCGGCTAATTTGCGATCCCCACGCAATCCAAGGTCTGCGATTAAAGGATGAAGCGGGGTTGACTAAAATGATGCGGTGAAATAGGTCAGGGGCTAAAACTGCCACCTTCATCGCCAAGCAGCCTCCGAAAGATTCTCCGCACAAGTAGACCGATCGCTGATTTCCAGCTAGTTCACCTTTGATTAGGGTGATCACCTGCTGAGCTAGTTCGTCCCAACCCGTTAAGTCATCAGGCGGAATTGCTAGACATCGCACATCAAATGCGGCTTCTAGCCCCTCTGTCTGTGCTCTCAGAAGTTGCCCTGTCCCGTCCATTCCGGGTAGAAACACAAATAGTGGGCAGTTAGGCTTGAGCGTTTTAGGAGTCAGAAAACAAGGGTAACTCATGGAATAAACACTAAATTAAAAGTTAAAACTCTCTTAGTAGCATCCCCGAAGCAGTAAGCGATTGATCTCGTCATGGCAATGGCCGGTGAGATGGTGAACGATTTCTCGTGCTCCTTTGCCTTGATATTTTTGCCGTTGGGATGGCGTGATCCAAAACGGACGACCTATCAGGACATCTACGCGCTGATAAATCACGAGTGGATGCCAACCCTCTTGCTTAAATAGTGGCTCAGAGGGGTCAAAAAAGCTGAGTAGCTTGAGAGGAACCGCCGAACTCTTTATCTCATCTTGAACCGCGATCGCGATCGGCAACATCGCCAAATCTTGCACCGGAACTTTGAGCGCCAAATGAGCAAACCCTCGCTGAAAGGCTCCCATCTCGCATCGCGCCGGACTGTTGACCATTGGCTCGGTTCCTTCTGGAAACACGCCCACCGCTTGCTGGGTTTGCAATAGTTGAATCGCCTGATGGAAAAAGCTCTGCTGCCTTTGGTCAGAGCTTTCGAGCGGAAAGCAGCCCAACTTTGTGACCACTTCGCGCATAACGGGCACCTGCCCCATATAGTGATGGCAAGCAAACCGAATCGGGCGGTTAATTGCCGACATTAACAAAGGGGCATCGAGAAAGCTGCGATGATTGCTGACTACCAGAGTGGCACCCGTCTGAGGCACTCGATCGCGATGATGTAGATACATTTGAATGCCCATCGCCGAGAGCAGCAACCGCGAAATTTGAAGCGGACTATCAGAAGCCATGCAAATCGAACTAGAGTTTCTACAAATGAATCATTAATCTAATTATTAACCTTACTTTACTAAGGTTAACAAATGTCTCAAGATAGAATTGTTTGCTCGACGGTTCTAAAGGTCAACCCTCTAGCGGGCGATGCTTCCGCAGGTTCTGATCATTGAATTGTGATGAGGCGAGCCAGCTAAAGTCAGGAATCGTCGGGTTAACCGTGGGCTAATAGGCTTCCTTAAACCTTCTGTTCAGTTATTTAAGATTGTCTGCCTAATCTTGCACGACGTTATTGGTTAAACTGGGCAAAGCGGCGATAAGTAGGAGTAGGGCTGCTCTATTGTTTATTAAAAGCCGACGCTAATTTAGATCGAATCACTGCCAGTAGCGAGTCTAAGCCCCTTGTGAACTGCTGACAGTCAATTCGGGGATCGTTTTGATGGTATCCATGAGTTCTGACATAAAGAAGCACACATTTTCGATTACAACACCGCTCTACTATGTAAACGACCTACCTCACATTGGTAGTGCATACCCGACGATCGCGGCAGATGCGATGGCGCGTTTTCAGCGATTGCAGGGAAAATCTGTGCTGTTTGTGACCGGAAGCGATGAGCATGGGCAAAAGATTGAGCGCACTGCTAAGAGCTTGGGGCGATCGCCGCAAGAGCATTGCGATCTGGTTGTAGAGGGTTTTAAGAGCCTATGGGATAAGCTCAATATTCGCTACGATCGCTTCATTCGCACCACCGACGATCGTCACGCCGCGATCGTCAACGAGTTTTTTCAACGAGTTTGGGATAACGGCGATATTTATCTGAGTCAGCAACAGGGCTGGTATTGTGTGGCTTGTGAAGAGTTTAAAGAAGAGCGAGAGCTTCTCGACGACCACTACTGTGCGATTCACCCCAACAAACAAGCCGAGTGGCGCGACGAAGAAAACTATTTCTTTCGGCTATCAAACTATCAACAAAAACTCGAACAACTCTACCAAGATCACCCCAACTTTATTTTGCCGACCACCCGCCGCAATGAAGTGCTGAGTTTTGTGGGGCAAGGCTTGCGAGATTTCTCAATCTCTAGGATAAACTTAGATTGGGGCTTCCCGGTGCCTATCAATCATAAGCACACGCTCTATGTTTGGTTTGATGCTTTGTTGGGGTACATCACTGCCCTGCTTGATCCCGATAGCGATCCAACGTTAGACAACGCGCTGTCTCAGTGGTGGCCGATCGACATTCATCTCATTGGCAAAGACAGGGTGCGATTTCATGCGGTCTATTGGCCCGCGATGTTGATGTCGGCGGGGTTATCGTTGCCCGATCGTGTATTTGGTCACGGTTTTCTCGTCCGTGATGGTCTGAAAATAGGTAAAAGCACAGGCAACGCGATTGACCCAGTGCCCCTCGTCGATCGCTACGGAGCCGATGCCGTTCGTTACTATTTCCTTAAGGAAATCGAGTTTGGACGAGATGGAGTGTTTGATGAGGTGCGCTTCGTTAATATCCTTAACGCTGACTTAGCCAACGATTTAGGAAATTTGCTTAACCGGACGCTGAAAATGGCACAAAAATATTGTGCAGGTAATGTTCCTGATGTTTCTGGTGAGGAGGTGCCGACGGACAATTTCTTAAAATCGGCGGGGCTAGAGCTAGGCGATCGAGTGGCACACTTTTATGATGCTCTTGCGTTTAGCAGTGCTTGTGAAGCTATTTTGACGTTGGTTAGAATGGGAAATAAGTATATCGATGAACAAGCACCTTGGACGCTTTATAAACAAGGTAAACAAGCGGAAGTTGAGCAAGTTCTTTACTCGGTTTTAGAATCAGTTCGATTAGCAGCGTATCTTTTGTCACCTATCATTCCAACGATAAGTACCCAAATTTATCAGCAGTTAGGATATTCGGCTGACTTTATTGACACTCGTTTATTGAATGTTTCGACCACCTTCCTAAACCATCAGACCTGGGGAAACCTTCCGGCTAAACAAATACTAGGGGAGCCGTATCCGGTGTTTCAAAAATTAGAGCTTCCGGGGGAAGGTTTTTCTTGAGGGCTTAAGGTCATGGTTTTCTACATTTCATACAGATTAAGCATCACATTCTTTTCATAACAAACTGAGGTTAGCAATCGTGTTGAATCATTTAAACGAATCTGAAACCGTCTTTTCACCAGAGCAAGTTCTTGAAAATCGCGGTCGAGTTGCCATCTTTATTGATGGGTCTAATCTCTTTTATGCAGCGCTGCAACTGGGGATCGAGATTGACTACACCAAGCTGCTTTGCCGTTTGACTGGGGGGTCTCGTCTGCTGCGATCGTTCTTCTACACGGGGGTCGATCGCACCAACGAAAAGCAACAGGGCTTCTTGCTGTGGATGCGTCGCAACGGCTATCGCGTCATCTCAAAAGATTTGGTGCAGCTTCCCGATGGCTCTAAAAAAGCAAACCTGGATGTCGAGATCGCAGTCGATATGATGTCGCTAGTAGGGTCGTATGACACGGCTGTATTGGTGAGCGGGGATGGCGATCTAGCGTATGCAGTGAATGCTGTCAGCTATCGTGGGGTGCGGGTTGAAGTGGTCAGTCTGCGATCGATGACCAGCGACAGTTTAATTAATGTTGCCGATCGCTATATTGACCTCGACAACATCAAAGAAGATATTCAAAAAACACCGCGCACCTACACCTACCGTCCGCTAACTGGGGTGGGGATCATGGACGACTCCGACGACGATCACTCAATCTAATCGGTGGTTTAAACAAGAGTAGGGGAGTGATGGAGAGCTACGCCACACTTCCCTAATTCTTTGTCGAGCGAGAAAGCTAGAAGCCAAACGGGGATCATTTTGGCGCTCGATCGCATCTAAATGTTTATGAATGCCTCAAATAGTTCTATGCTGATTTCTATTAAAAAGCCCAGTTTAAATCGCGCGATCGCTCTAAATTTACTGCTCATCACCTTACTCACAGGCACAGGTGGCTGTTTTAATCGCAACCGAACCGCCGACAAACTCAAAGAAGACACGAAAGAAATTCAGCGATTTGACAGCAACCTCACGTTTAACGATGTCACCCTTGAGCAAGCAGACGACAAGGGAAAGCTGTGGTGGAAGATGAAAGCCAAGCAAGCCAGCTATAGCAAAGATCAAAAGAACGCAGTCATCGAAGACCCAAAAGGCGAACTTTATCAGGATGGCAAAGCTGTGTTTCAG
>JBBQYE010000011.1:0-22982 GCA_038208945.1 Leptolyngbyales cyanobacterium
GCGGCTCAGGTTAAGTCGATCGCAATCACCTCTGAGCCGCCATTAAGGTTGATCAAGGTGTCAGGCGATGCGGGACGGCTTCAGCAAATTGTCTGGAATCTGCTGTCAAATGCCGTAAAATTTACGCCTGAAGGAGGACGAATTACCATTGACCTAAAGCAGGTCGATCGGTCTGTTGAGATTCAAGTCAGCGATACGGGCACAGGCATCTCGCAAGACTTTCTGCCCTACGTGTTTGAGTCATTTCGGCAGGCAGACAGCGCCACGACGCGTCATTTTGGTGGGTTGGGGCTGGGGTTAGCGATCGTTCGGCAGCTTGTCGAATTGCACGGTGGCACGATTCAGGCACACAGTTTTGGAGAAGGACAGGGATCGACGTTTATGGTCAAGCTACCCCACTTAGAGGATGAAATCATGCAAGATGAGTCAAGGGATGAGCGCCCGATGGCTGATTCTTCAACGTTGGGTAATCTCCGAATTCTTGTCGTAGATGACGATACGGACTCGCGAGAATTTATTGCTTTTGTGCTAGAAGCAGAAGGCGCGATCGTCACCACTACGGCATCGGCACTAGAGGCACTGGAATCGATGTCACAGTGTCAGCCCGATGTCTTGATCAGCGATATCGGGATGCCTCAAATGGATGGCTATCAGCTAATGCGCGAAATCAACACTCGGTTTGTGTCTGCGAAAACCCCTTTGAAGGCGATCGCTCTCACGGCTTACGCGGGAGAAGCCGATCAGCAGCAAGCTCTCTCAGCCGGGTTTCAAATGCACGTCTCTAAGCCTGTTGACCCATCGGCTATCGTTGCCGCCATCATGAGCCTGAAATGACGCTTTATGAAGCGGATTTCTGCTGAGGTTTTGTCAACTGGAAAAATCGCAGGTTGTTTAGACAAGCCGATATCAAAAGTCCCGCAATGAACCCTGCCCAGAGTCCTTGAGCGCCAAACGGACCAATGATTCCTAGAAAATAGCCGATCGGAAGCCCCACCATCCAGTAAGAAATTAAGTTAAATAGCATTGGCATTCGCGTATCTTTTAAGCCTCGCAGTGCACCGATCGCGACGACTTGCAGCCCGTCAAAAATCTGAAAAATCGCTGCCATCGTCAGCAACTTTACCGCAATGACTTTGACTTGGGGATCGGAGGTGTAAAATCCAGCGATCGCCATCGGAAAACAGATCAGTACTAACGATGCACTCGCCATGATCGCGACCGAAATCACGAGGCTCACCAATCCGCTAAACCGTGCGTCTGAAACGTTGCCTTGCCCGACTAACTGCCCAACTCGCACAGTCGTCGCGATCGAGAGTCCGAGTGGCACCATAAAGCTCATAGCGGCGACATTGAGGGCGACCTGATGCCCTGCCAAAACGTTGGTTCCTAGCCCACCGATCAGCAGTGTGGTGGCGGCAAACATCCCCACTTCTAGGATGAGGCTTAACCCGATCGGAAGCCCCATTTTCAGCAGTTCTAAGAGTCTTCTGGCGTTGGGTCGATCCCAGCGCTCTAGCAGATTAAAGGGTTTGAGGTGCCGATTGATCCCGACATAGACCGTCATACACGCCAGCATCACCCACCACGCGATCGCCGTTGACCATCCGGCTCCCACGGCTCCGAGTTCTGGCAAGCCAAACCGACCGTAGATCAAAATCGAGTTGCCGACGACGTTACACGCTAGCGCCACCAGCGTGAAATACATTCCGGGCTTCATCACGGCAATGCCTTCGTTAAACAGCCGCAACGCCATAAACGCAAACGCAGCCGGAAGCCCCCAGCTAATCGCGTGAATATAGCCATCAGCGATCGCGACGACTTTTGGCTCTATCCCTATCCAGCCAAGAACAGGAGCCAGATGCCGCACGATCAAGAAAATTGGCAGTGCGAGAAGCTGACTTAAATAGAGACCCTGACGCACGTAGGCACCGATCGCGGGTTGCTGCCCTGATCCATAAAACTGCGCCACGATCGGAGACAGCGCCATCAAAACGCCATTGGCAAACACTTGCAGCGGGAAAAACAGCATCGTTCCAGCGGCGATCGCGGCGAGATGTTGAGCGCTGTAGTGCCCAACCATAATGGTGTCTACAAAGGTCATCAGGTTTTGCCCGACCTGAGCCGCCATCACTGGAACTGCGAGTCGAAGAATAATTCGACTTTCTTTTAACAGAAGGAGGGGATAATTTTGAGGTAATCGAGCCATTGTGAATGAAGTTGCAGACTGATCTCTTTTGAGGAGATGGACACGAGACTCAGACTATATCGTAGCGGAGGGGGATGTCGTCTTCCGATCGTGCAATAAATTTGCCCTCACCCTAGCCCTCTTCCACAGGAGAGGGAACAGGATTTCTAGCTCTCCTCTCCTGCGGGAGAGGGGTTGGGGGTGAGGGCAGGTTTATCCCCAGAAGCTATATCGTTCAATCAATCTGCAACTGGTCAAGCGGCTGAATGCCCAACCACTCTAAATCTTGTTTAAGCTGTTTGATTTGAGAGCGATCGACCAACAGCAGATCTGGAGAAAGTTGGGCTGTGAAGCGCGATCGTAGCCGTTCACTTTGGGCAATGGCGTTAAACACGTCTGAATTAGTGCAGCGCAAAACGATAACGTTTGCCATCTCAAGCGTCGGCGGACGACCTGCCCAAGCGGTCAACGCAACCCTTAACAAGGGCGGCAATTCATCGGTGCGTCTGGCATCTAAAAAGTCGAGAATATCGCTGACTTTATTACCTGCTTGAGCCGCTTTAGAGACACTCGCTTGAGTCAGTGCCCAACTTTTAGAGGAGCGCTTCTCCATCCAGCGTTGTAGTTGAGTGTCTATCAGCAGATCCTTTACGGATTTTGTTTGCGTTACCTCACCCGTTTCAGTTATTTTTAAGCAGCGATCGAAGGGCTGATCATATCGAATCGTTTGTTTAATCCAAGTCTCGATCGCGGGTGTGTTCTGCTCAATCAGTAAGAAGCGATCGCCCAAGATTTTGCCGCTCAATCCCTGATTCATTGCCGTCTGCATTGATTGAAAATCTGCAAACTCGATAATCTGCGTGTCTCGTCGTAATTTAATTTGTTCTCGCAGCCCTCCCCATTGCTGAAGATCAATCTCCACATTCTGAGGCACCGGAACCTTTGCCCCGGTTCGCAGCGCGGCGAGAAACTCGTCTAGCGATCCGCCTCGCTCTAACCCGCGATAAACCGATTCACGAGTTAGCCGATAACGCGCCGTGTGTTGCTGAATATCGAGACGATCGGCATAGCGATCGAGAAAGATCATTTGCGACGGAGCGACTTCATCGACATAGACCAAAAGCTCAAAATTGGGCTGCACAATCCACGCAGGTTGCGGAGCCATTTCCATAAACGACGCAGCCAATTCTGGGTGCAGAATAATTTGCCCTAACTCGGTGACTCTAAAACTG
Organism: Leptolyngbyales cyanobacterium; assembly: GCA_038208945.1. GTDB lineage: Bacteria > Cyanobacteriota > Cyanobacteriia > Leptolyngbyales > Leptolyngbyaceae > Phormidesmis_A. Next base: position 3,418 of record JBBQYE010000011.1, read on the forward strand.
ACGATCGCTTCGTTTTGATTTGAAGAATCGGATTGGGAATCCCAGCCTAATTCGACGATTCCTAGCAAATATAACCACGTCGATAATGCGTAACGAAACCAATGTCGTTCGCGTTCTTGCCAGTCTTTGCGTCGCTGATCTCTCCAGCGTTTTGCACTCTCTTCAGGATCGACTCCCGCCATGCGAAACTGCGAGGGAATAAACCCAGATAGTGAGAAGCGATTGCTAATGCGCTGAAACAAAAAGAGTTCTAACTCATCAAGGCTAAACCACTTAGACTCACCCGACGACACCAACTTCAGCACGAGTAATAAGATCTGACGCGCCTCAACATAGCTGCTGGCATCAAAAAAACTGCTGGCTTTCCATTCTGTCCATTCCCCCGCGACGCTCAACCCAACCAACATCTGACTCACCTGAAGCGGATAGGGACGATTGGCAAACGTCTCGATCGGGGCAGCTAACTCTAGCTGAGTGTCGTCACTATTGGGCATCAACAGCCCCGCATAAGCACTCGCCGCTGTTAGAGCGATCGTCGGCTGCGGAAACCAGAATCCATCAATTAGCGTGCCGTCTTCCTCCCAGCGCTGCGCCTTCATCAACTTGCGAAGACTGTTGACTTGAGGAATGCCCGACTTGGTGAGTTTAAGCCCACCTAACCCCGCGATCGCTTGCAAAAAGCCCAAGATGGTCAGCACCACACTCGCAGGGCGACGATAAGAAGACACTTTTGGAGCGGTGGTTTCTTTAAGGTTCAACGCTGGAAACTGCGGTTCAGCGACTTGCGCCAAAATTCGTTCGTCCGAGACCAGATATTCAAAATTTAGCCCGTAGCCATAATAACCATCCGTCGAGTGAGTCGTCGCAATTAACACACCGCTGCGAATCAACTCTTGAGCATAGGCGATCGTTTCATTGCCAAATTTATTCTTAGTGTCAGGTTGCTCAAACCCCAATAGCGCTGCCGTAATCATCACGGTGCGAACTGCCACCCTGCCGCCTTGGGCTTTAGCAAGCTCTAACGCCAAACGCTGATAGGGCTTTAACCGCGCAATCACCGCCTGAATCTGCTTCGCGTCTTTTAACCCACGCACGATCGCCGCAGTGCACTGACTCTTAGCAGTCTGTTTTTCTGCATACCCCCAAGACTTTGCCATGTCATAAACGAGGGGCTGTGCCAGTTGAGTGAGATAGGCATCAAATCGCAGAGACATCACATTCTCCTACAGCACTTTAGGGAGTTGCCCCAGCTTTTTGAGGCGCTCTAATAATTCGTCAAGTTTACCAGGTGCAACGATCGCCGTCAGGTCATCTAATCGCGTCAGAATCAGCGGTGCAGTCCGAGGGTTAGAAGTCAGCGTATCGAGTAGAAGCGGCGTAGCAACCTCAATCAGTGACACCCGATCGTGCAGGGTTGCAGTTCCTTGATTTGAGGAGGCAGCTTTGCGTTTCGCCATAGCAGATAAGACTTGACAGCATCAAGTCTCAGAATATCGCACTGACGCTGAATCTCGATCGAGGTTCTGTCAAATGGCTTCAAACTGCTAAACATTCCACTCTCTAATCCTCGATCGCAGGCATAGGAGAAGCAAATTGCTTGGATCAACGGCGGCACTCACACGCTCTAGCTCGCATCTCAACTTTCTGAAGCCGATGGGCAATACTGGGCTCGAACCAGTAACATCCTGATTGTAAGGCAGGCGCTCTACCATTGAGCTAATCGCCCGATTGACTATATTGTATCAGACAGTGCCAGTTGTCTATACGATTTAATTGAGAATTCTTTGCGCCTTCATCCTCATGCCTTCCGGTCGCACTCACGACAGCATCACCCTCTGGAGTCTGCCCCTTGTAACGGGGGTTGCCTTTGCGCTGACTCAAAGCGGCAATCTAACTCTTGTGGTGTCGGGCGCTTTTTTAGTCGGCGGATTGATGTTTGGACCCGATTTAGACATCTACTCGCAGCAATATAAACGCTGGGGATTTTTGCGCTGGATCTGGTTGCCCTACCGTAGGAGTATGCGTCACCGATCGTTCTTTTCTCACGGGCTGATTATCGGCACGATCGTCCGAATTCTTTATCTCATCGTTTGGGTGGCGATCGGGGGCAGCATTCTCATTTTGAGTGGGGCGGTCGTTCAACAGCTTTTAGGCACGATCGACCACTGGCAGACGTTGGCTCAACAGGGGTTTGAAACCAGTATTGGAATGATTAGACAATCACTACAGAAACACTCTGGTGAATGGATCGCAGGCACGATCGGATTAGAGTTAGGTTCACTCAGCCACAGTATCAGCGATTGGCTCGTGTCTGCTTATAAAAAGAAAATGAAGAAGCTGGGCAAAAAACGGGCAAAAGGATGAGCGATAGAGTAGAGACTGCCCTCTGAAGGACTTAACATGATTCCATCAAACCAACGCGTAACGCTCGACGCGCTACAGCACCTGATTGAAGTCGTTGCCAAGCTACGATCGCCCGATGGCGGCTGCCCGTGGGATTTAGCCCAAACTCGCGAAACGCTGGCTCCCTATGTGATTGAAGAAGCGTATGAAGTGGTAGACGCGATTCGCAGTGGAGATCATGATGCGATCGCTGAAGAGCTAGGAGATTTGCTGCTGCAAGTGGTGCTGCAATCTCAGGTTGCTAGTGACGAGGGAGAGTTTGATCTGTCACTGGTGGCGCAAAAGATTAGTGAAAAACTGATTCGACGGCATCCTCATGTGTTTGCTGACGTAATGGTTGAGAATCTGGACGAGATTTATCGCAATTGGGAGCAAATCAAAGCGGCTGAAAAAGGGCAAGACTTTGCAGAAACGCAGCAGTTAACGTATCAGCTAAAACGCTACGCCCGATCGCTCCCGCCGTTAATGGCAGGCATGAAGATTTCCCAAAAAGCCGCCGCTGCCGGAGTTGAGTGGGATACGATCGACGATGTTTGGGCAAAATTTCAAGAGGAATTAGCAGAATTTCAGCACGCTCTGGCGCACGAGAGTAAAGCCGCCCAGCAGGCAGAACTAGGCGATGTGTTTTTTACCCTAATCAATCTCGCTCGCTGGCACGATCTCGATCCGTCAGAAGCCGTTCAGGGCACCAATCAGAGATTTATTCAACGATTAATGCAAATCGAAGCGGTTGTCGATCGTCCGCTGGCAGATTATAGCCTGGAGGAGTTGGAGCAGTTTTGGCAGCAAGCCAAGGCAAACCTCGCCAAAGAACGGGCAGCGAAAGACCAGTGACACCAATTTCGCGAATAAATGCGACCGATCGCGCATTTACCCTATGCCGTGGAGACGTTCCACCGGAACGTCTCTACCCGATGCAGCAACGACGATGGTGTTGCAATTAAACATTAAATTGGAATGAGAAGCATGAGCGGTCAATCGTTCTAAAATCTTTATCCAAACTTGAAGAGCAGTACCTACAATCTGTGGTTTAACTGTGTGGGAAGAATCCTAGATTTTTTCAGAAGGTCTATCGTCTCAAGCAGGGAGTAAGGATACCCGTTCGGCACGTCTACCGAGGATTTACTGAACTTATTTTTTCAATTCATAATTTAGGTGTAGTATGAACAACTAAATTCATCCATTTGTTATTTCATCAAGGGTCTTCTGCAATGCCTGTGCTGCCGTTTGAAATTATTGAGCAATATCAACTAGAAGAAAGTGAGCGAAGTCTTAACCGTAGCAACGCTCAACTTATTTATTTTTTACAAGAAGATCTGTGTCTTGCCCAATCGTCGATCGCGATGGCAATTCGCTATGCCAAACAAGAGCGTGGACCGTTGCCGATGGTGCTTTGGCGCTATGGATTGGTGTCTCTAGAGCAGCTTAATCAAATTTTAGACTGGCTAGAAAAGTAGTCTTTCTATTGCCGACTCATCTTGTTGAGTAGCCACAGCGAGGCGGCGATCGCCACGAAATGCGCCAAAATCACATTGATGCTAGCTTGCACGACGAGAATGTCGAGGGGTTTAATAAACTTCGATTGGTCGGTATTGATAAATCCTGCTGCCCCCTGACTCAAGGCTTTTCCAAACAGCAGCCCGATAATCGCTTCGGCTCCGAGCAGCGCCAGTAAGATTCCGACCAAACTCGCGATCAGTCCGGTTCTCAACGCTTGAACTGCGTCTGCCTTTTTGGGACGGGTAGAAGCAGCACCCTGCAAGCGGCGACCGATCGGAATATAGCGAAACACCGCCCAATACATATTAAAGCCCAGCGCTGCAATGCCGCAGACGGTCAAAATCACGCCGACATTCGTTCCGGGATTGTTGGCTGACTGATCTCCTCGACTCGCGATCGGGGCAAACAGCAAAATCGCACCGGATACGATCGTCAACACAAGCTGCGACCAAAAGCTAATCCAACCCGTGAGCCGGAAGGTGCTGGCAATCTGCTTGAGTGTGGGTGAAGAATCAGATTGCGTCAAGACAATACCTCTCGTCGGAACAAAATTGACAGCCTAATAGCAGTCTCGCATATTTGGGCGATCGACAGGTTGAAGCCAATCAAAATCCTTTGAGAGGGCACTCTAGTCAGAGCGCTTTTTTAGACGATATGAACCTTCCCCGACCTCCCCTTTCTGCAACTGATATTCGATCAGCCTTTCAACAAATTTGGGGATATGACGACTTTCGATCGCCGCAAGGTGAAATCGTTGAGACGTTGCTTTCTCAAACCGATGCTCTGATTATCATGCCCACAGGCGGCGGCAAGTCGATTTGCTTTCAACTTCCAGCGTTGATGCAAGCCGGATTAACGCTCGTGGTTTCGCCGCTCGTCGCCTTAATGGAGAACCAGGTGCAAGAGTTGCGGAAGCGTCGTTTACCTGCGGCGTTGCTGCACAGCGAACTTCCTGCCCCGCAACGCAAACAGGTGCTTTTGGAGATCGAGGCTCAACGACTCCGACTGCTCTATCTCTCGCCCGAAACGCTCTTGAGCACCTCAGTTTGGCAACGCCTCTGTGAGCCGAGCCTGCAAATTAACGGCATTATTCTCGATGAGGCGCATTGTCTGGCACAGTGGGGAGAGGCTTTTCGACCTGCTTATTATCGATTAGGTGCGGTGCGATCGGCACTCTTACAGCACAAACCCGCCGGGACTCAAATCGCGATCGCTGCTTTCACCGCAACGGCTGATCCTCAAGTTCAGCAAGTTATCGAGCACGTTCTGCAATTAAAGGGTCCGCAGATTTTCAGGCTTAATCCCTATCGCAGCAATCTCAGTCTGACGGTGCGATCGGTGCAGACTCCGAGAGGACGACGACAAGGGTTGCTGACGTTCATTCAGGCTCAACCGAAACAGGCGGGATTAGTCTACGTGCGAACGCGGCGAGACAGTGAAGAACTGTCAGACTGGCTGAGGCAGCAGGGGTATAAAACGGCGGCTTATCATGCAGGGTTGGGAGCTAGCGATCGTCGTCGCATCGAGCAAGCTTGGCTGACGGATGCACTTCAGTTTGTGGTCTGCACTTGTGCGTTCGGCATGGGGGTAAATAAGGCGAATGTCAGATGGATTGTTCATTTCCATGCGCCATTTTTGCTGAGTGAATATGTGCAGGAAATCGGGCGAGCGGGACGAGACGGCAAACCTGCAAAAGCGTTAACGCTAGTGAGTGGGTGGCTCGATTCGGAAGATCAACAGCGCTGGAAGTTTTTTGAAACACAAGGACAATCGCAGCAGCAAACGGCAGAGAAACTTCTGAGAAAGCTGCCAAAGCAGGGAAACGTGACTGAGGTTGCCAAACAATTTAAAGAAAGTCCGATCGCGCTTTCACGATTGCAGAATCTCGGACAGTTAACGTGGTCTGATCCGTTCCATTACACGATTCACCAGTCTGACCGTTCTCAAACGCCGAGCCAGTCTAACTCGACGCAACCGATGCGAGACTATCTTAAAACACGAGAATGTCGTTGGGGCTTTTTGCTACGGGGATTTGGGTTTGGAGATGAGGCGACGGGCTTTAAATGTGGAGGGTGCGATCGCTGCAAATAAGGGCATTGCTGAAATTCGCCCTCACCCCCAACCCTTCTCCCAAAAGAGAAGTGAGCCAGAAATCTTGTTCCCTCCCCTTAGGGAGAGGGCTAGGGTGAGGGCAAATTCATCGTTTCATAGCCGAATTTAGCAACGACTTTTAATCTTGCTCAAAGACCTTGCCTAAAGCAGCAGGTGGCGTGCTGCGGATCAATTCTGATGCAGTCCGATCGAGCGGTGAGGGCAACAGCTTTAACAATCGCTCTACCCACTCGCTAGATGTCAGCACTAATAATAGAATCATCAACATAAAAGGAGCGACATTAAACACTTGGCTCGGAATCGCAGGAATGCTGCTTTGAGCAACACTCGCCACCGATTGTAAAATGCCAAACAGATAACAACTTAAAGCGACTCGCAGCGGGTTCCAGCCGCCGAAGATGACGATCGCTAATGCGATCCAGCCATATCCCGCCGTGTGCATGTGGCTCCAACCCGCTTTAAAATCGAGAGAAAAAGCGGCTCCTGCAATCCCCATCATGGCTCCCCCAATCAACGTGTAAATGTAGCGCATTTTGACGACATTAGTTCCTCTCGCAAAGGCGGCGTTGGGTTGCTCTCCGATCGCTCTCAGCATCAGCCCGGCACGAGTTTGATAGAAGTAAACCCAAACCAGGGCGATCGCGGCATAGCTGAGATACACTAGCAGGTCACTCTGAAACAAAAGACTGCCTAAAAAGGGAAGATTCTGCAAACCGGGAATCTTAAAGCTCGGCACCGTCGGACCGGGAATTCTCACGAAGGAATTGCCCAAAAACGACGATAAACTGGCTCCTAATAATGCTAATACGAATCCGATCGCGACTTGTGATTGTTTGAGCGTCAACGTTCCTAATGCGACAATCAGCGCGATCGCGGCTCCGACAACAGCGGCTCCTGCAAATCCGGCTAACAGGCTAGGCACTGTTCCCGATCCTTCGAGAGTTTTGGCGATCGCGAAACTGGTCATTGCGCCGAGCAAGATGGTGCCCTCGGCAGAGAGGTTAATCACTCCGGCTCGTTCGGCAATCGTTTCGCCCAGACAGGCAAATACGAGAGGCGTAGAAGTCGCGATCGCTGTCGCCAAAATGGGAGTTATTTGAGCAATATCCATAGGTCATAAATCGATCGAGTGAGTTGACTATCATTTCCGTCAATCGTCTTTAGGAAGGTGAATTCGTGGAAGGTTTGCGGAGCGTCTCGCTTACCCCTCTTGCCAACAGCACAAACAAAACGAGCGTTCCTTGAATCACGCCTGCGAGAGATGATTCTAAATCTAAATCCAATGGAAGCTGTAGACTACCGATATTCAGAGCGCTAAAGAAAAAAGCAACGGGAAGGATAAACCAGGCATTCAAGCCGACTAACATCGCGACTAACAGCGCCAGATAGCCCAAACCGCTAGAAATATTAGGAATCAACCGATGGAAAACCGCTAACACCTGCAACGCTCCAGCGATGCCAGCAAACCCGCCACAGATTGCAAATGCACTCAGCAATTGCCGAATAGACGGAATGCCCAAGACATAAGAAGCGCGAAGATTTTGTCCTACGGCTCTTAATCGCAAGCCGAAATAGGTTCCTCGTAAAACGATTAACGTAATTAAGACAGCGGCGATCGCGATCAACAGCGCGCTCGGACTCGCATCTGTATCACCAAACGTCGACAACCACAGCGATTCTGGAAACGGCTCAGTGCCACTCATGGAGGCAACTCCTTCACGCTTCCAGGGACCGAAGATTAAATAGAGCGATAAACCGTCGGCGACAAAATTTAGACCTAACCCCGAAAAAATCTCGTTAATGTGTCCATAAACATTCAGGACTCCAGACAGCAATCCCCAAAGCATACCGCCAATGCCACCCATTAGAATCGCTAAGACGATTACTAACGCTGGAGGCAACGAATCTTGAGTGAGACGAATTGCTAATGTGGAGACGATCGCACCAAAAGCAATCTGACCCTCAATCCCTAAGTTATATAACCCGGCTGTGAATGTAAACAACAATCCGCTTGCACAAAGCAAAAGGGGCGCAAGCGTTGCGATCACTCGTGCGAATTGTCCCACTGTGCCGAATGCACCTGACCACATCGCAGTGATTACAGAAGATGGAGACGCACCTACCGCTAAAATGATTGCTGTGATGAATGCAAACGCAAGTGCGATCGACGCAAGCTGATAGTATAAAATTCGTTTAGTCATGAAATCACGGATGGTTCTAATGCGTCGCTTGATCGACCGCCGATCAGTTGCCCCAAGCGATCGGCGGTGAGATTAGAGACGGAGATCGGTCGAGATGCCTGACCTCCACTAAAGACAATGACCCGATCGCTGTATCGCATAATGTCATCTAAATCAGATGACATAAATAGAATCGTTGTCCCGGTTTGGCAGCGCGCAATCAACTGTTGCCACACCCACAAGACGGATTCGATGTCTAACCCGCGAGTTGGATGCTCCATCAGCAACAGATTTAAGGGAACGGGCAACAATGCTAATTGAGTCCGTTGTTGATTGCCGCCGGATAGTCGCTCGACAGGAGTGTTAGGCTTACCGCGAATGTTAAAGGTTGCGATCGCTTGCACCGTTTGCTTTAAAGTCTCTTTCCAATCGACAAACAAACTCTGAGTCGGAGTCCGTAAGGCAACATGATCCTGAATCGATAAGCCGCTCACCAACCCATCTTTTAAGCGATCGGCGGGCAAATAGCCAATTCCGAGATCGAGATACTTTGAGTAAGATTCGTGAGTCATTTCTACGCCGTTGACGCGAATCTGACCTGTAGACGCTCGCAGCAGCCCAGCACACATTAATAGAAGCTGTTGCTGTCCACTGCCTTCGAGTCCGGCGAGTCCGATGACTTCACCTTTATAAGCAGTTAAATCGCCGAGGCGGAGCGTCAAGCGATCAGTGTCCACGCGAATCTTTTCTAACTGCAAAGCGGGTTCAGATTGACGCGTTTGGGGCTTGAGTGGAGGAGCCAATTCGCGACCAAACATCAGGTCGATCAGCACCGCATCGGAGCACGGAATCTCAGCCCGTCCCATAACTTTGCCGTGTCGGAGAACGGTGACTCGATCGCACAACTCTTCGACATCTTCGAGTTTGTGGGAGACAAAAATAATCGATTTGCCCTCGCTGGCTAACTGCTTCATTGCCTCAAACAATGCGGTCTTTTGAGAGGCAGAAATTCCGGTCGTGGGTTCATCTAAAATTAGGGTGCTGACCCCTAACGATAAAAGGCGCAAAATTTCTAGCTGTTGCCGTTCGCCAACAGTGAGATTTGCAACCGTTTCGTAGTGATTGAGGTTGAAGTTAAAGTGAGTCGATAGCTGCTGTAATTGGCGAAGCGATCGCGGTCGATCAATCAACCCTGTCCCGGTTTTGCCCACCATAAAATTGTCTAACACCGACAGCGGCGGAAAGTCTAACGGGTCTTGGTGCAGCATCCCGATTTTGTGGGCGATCGCGTCGGCAGGTGTTTTAATCTCAACCGATTTTCCGTCGAGCAAGACCGCCCCTGAATCTCGACTGATAAACCCACTCAGCACTTTCACCAGCGTACTTTTCCCGGCTCCATTTTCACCCAAAAGTCCGTGAATCGTACCCGCTTCGACCGTGAGTGAGACGCGATCGTTGGCATGGACACTGCCAAACCGTTTAGAAATATCGTTTAGTTCAACTTTCATGTACTAAAGCAATTTTGAGTCAACTGATTGAGTGCTTTAAAAAGTTTGAGTTCTCAGTTTTACACAACATTTCACTAGACCTCTTGCAAAAGTCCCTGCCCTCACCCTAAATCCCTCTCCCAAGCATGGGAGAGGGACTTTGAAATTTGGCTCCCCGTCTCCCAAGCTTGGGAGAAGGGGCTGGGGGATGAGGGCATCTTGGGACTTTTGCAAGAAGTTTACCGTGCAGTATTTGCGTTAACTGAGAACTCAAAACTCGTTTAACAAACCACTATTTACTCGATCCTTCCATTCCGGCTAGCAGTTGCGGTAGATACCAGATTTGCTGATCGGTGGCGGCTTCTCCCGCTTTTAGAAAAGGCGTTCCATCCTGAAAGTTTAAAGGACCTTTAAAGGGATTAATGCTGCCATCTCCCAAACCTTTAATAAACTCATCCAAAAACTTTTTGTTGTCGCCTAGCGCGGCTCCTTCGTTAAAGCCAACCATCGACGTTTCGGGATTGTTGATATTTTTCCAATCGGGAGGAAGCCAGGTAAACTCACTGACGTATTTGCCATCGATCGCCTTCTTAATCGAGTTAGCGTAGGGAAACGACCAGTTGTAATAGGGTACTCCCAGACAAATATCAGGCGCTAAGTTGCAGCCAGTTGCTAGATCGTAGTGAACAAATTTCACTTTTTTTCCCGCTTCCGCCGCCTTCTTGCCCTGCACTGCCACTTCGGGCGTATCAATGCCTGACATCACCACATCATAGCCCCCGTTGTAGTAGTCATCTGCCACTTTAGTTGGGTCTAACGTCTTACCGGGAATGTTGAACCAAAATCCAATCCAGGTGACTTTAAAAGTGAGGTCTTGGGCTGGTTTTTTGCGATAGTTTTCCCAACAATATTTTGCACCTACATAGGCAGATGACGCATAGCGGCGCGTTTCATCATTAATCAACGGTCCGAGATAACCAATCTTTCCGGTCTCGGTTCCCAACGCCGCCGCACAGCCCGCAATCATCTTGCCATACTCCATACGCCCCATGATGTTGCCCAGGTTTGGCTGATTTTTGAAGTTTTTGCCCTCTTTCCAGGCGTAGTCACCAGAGGCGTGAATCACCGTCACATCGGGGTGTTTTTTCGCCGTGGCAAGCGCATCGTCTTTAAAGTCATCAGAGTTAAAGATCACAAACTTGGCACCTTTGTTGATCAAATCATCTGCAACCTGAGAGCCTTTGACATTCGGACGATCGGCAACGTTCACTTTATCAACATACTCCAGTTTCGTCCCTGGAATGGTCTTGAGAGCCGCCTGAATTCCTTCAAACTGTGCCTGGTTCCAGCCGCCATCTTGTTTAGGACCAACCAACACCATACCGATCGTAAAGTCTTTTGCAGCTCCGGCTGCTGGACTTTGAGGGGCTGAATCGGGTGCCTTTGCACTGGGGCTACACGATCCTAAAAGTAATCCTAAAGCAGTGACCCATCCCCAGCGTTTTAGCGTTGGGTTATTCATCGCAGTCATCGTCAAACCATTTAGTCTCATGGGTGATCTCTATAAACACAAACTTGCAGGATACAGTGTGTGAGGGCGAACAAAAAGGGCGAATAATTCTACTTAACGCGATCGCTCTGCTCTAAAATGTATCGCAGCAAACCATCTACTCGATCGCGCCGCGCACTAAAATTACTGTACAGTCACACTGCCGCGCAATCTCTTCAGGAATGTTGCCGTTAATGACTTGTTGTAACAATCCTTCTCGCGTCGCACCTAGCACAATCACATCGCACTGATCTTTCTGCGCCAGATCTACGACTGCCTCTGAGACCGAATTGGCACAGACCGATCGAAGCACCACCGGACACCGCAGGCGATTGCTTAAAAACACCATCGCATCCTTTAAAGCTTCTAAATCAGACGGCAACTGCTCCGCCTGATGAACCTGACACAGAAAGACCTGTGGCTGTTGAGTCAGACGAGCAAATGCAGGCAAAAGCTGAATGGCTTGGCGAGAGTTAGGTCCGCCTGCGGTGGGAACCAGCCAGCGATCGAGCGTCGGCGGAGCGTGATGAGATGCAGACTGTGGGGTTTTAATCAGCACAATCTCACAGCTTGCTTGCCGAATAAGAGTATCCACGACGCTGCCAAACACTCGCTCTGGGGTTGACGTGTTGCCCTTCCAGCCCATCAGCAGCAGATCAATGTGACGGTCTTTAATCGCCTCTAAAATAGCGTAAGCGATATCGTGAGTGACCCGCACTTGCGTATGCACCGGAATCTGCCACTCTTCGCCAAGTCGGGCAGCACGGTTTAATAGATGACGGCTGATTGTTGTTGACACCGCCGTCTCAGCAGGCGACTGATGCCGAGAGATTAGAATCACCTGCAAGCATTCCAACTCATAGTTACGCTCACGGGCGATCGCCGCTGCCATCTGCAAGAGAGACTCAGCCGTTTGAGGATTAGCGATCGGGACGAGCAACCGTCCTTGTCCGATGGAAGGGGCACGAGTTTGATACACCACATAAGACGGCTCTGTCTTCAATCCGGCTTGTTTATCGCCACTCAGTTTGTCTGCTTCAGCGCGAATAATATCGGCGCGGGTAATAATGCCTAACAGTTTGCGGCGATCGAGCACGGGCAATCGACTCACTTTAAAGCGATTCAACACATAGAGAACCTGAGTGAGGGGATCAGTCGGACTCACCGTGACCGGATTGGGAGTCATAATCAAACTGAGAGGCTGACCCCCAGCTAACTGTCGATCGGTAATTCTTGTCAAATCAGCTTGGGTGACAATGCCGACTAACTTGCCATCATCGACGACCGGAAAGCCGCGATGGTGCGATCGTGCAAATGCCTGCATCGCCTCATCTAAAGTCATCTGACTCGAAACGGTTTTGACACGACGCTGCATAATATCGGCGGCAGTCAGCCCAGAAAGACGAGTGTCGATCGCCGTTTCGGGCTTGAGATGAATGCCGTTTGATGCCAGCAGATGTTTATAGATTGAGCCGTTGTAGGTTGTCTCAGCGACCAGATAAGCCGTGACAGACCCAATCATCAAGGGCAACACGAGATTAAAATTGGTTGTCATCTCAAAGACAATGACGATCGCAGTGATTGGACCTCTGGTCACGGCGCTAAAAAAGGCTCCCATTCCCGTTAGGGCTAAGGTGGTGACCAGTCCTTCCCCAAACTCAACGCCCAGCGGAATACCCATTCCCTGGATGTTTTGAGCGGCGGTGCTGACGAGATAGCCTAAGGCAGACCCCAAAATCAGAGAAGGTGCAAACAATCCTCCAGGCGCACCTGACCCAAATGCGATCATCGTCAGCAAAAAATTGGTGACAAAAATTACGGCGGTGATTTTCCACCCTAGCTCACTCGTAATCCAGACTCCTTGCAGACCCGACGTGTCGCGCAATACGGCTGGCAAGAAGGCGACCGCTAGCCCAGAGATCAATCCTGCAAACCCGATTCGCCACGGCAGACCCACTTTTAGAACGCGACGATTGAATTGCAGACTTAATAAGATTCCACGATTAAACAAGCTGCCTAACAGTCCTGCCAAAATCCCCAACCCGATAAACAGAGGCAGTTCGGCGATCGAGAAGCTGGTGTGCAGCCCGGTCATGTTGACGTTGAGTCCGCCGCCGCCGAGCAGCCGAGACACGACCGCGCCGACAAACGAGGCGAGAATAGCGGTTCCCAAAGTCAGCCCCGACACGTCTTGCAGCAGTTCTTCAACCACCAGGAGAACTCCGGCGATCGGGGCATTAAATCCAGCAGCGAGTCCGGCGGCGGCTCCGGCGGCGATCAGTTGTCGTCGATGATCGGGTGAAGTGGGCACCCAGTCGCTGAGTTGGGCAGCGATCGCGGCTCCGATCTGCACGGTGGGTCCTTGCCGCCCCAGCGTCAAGCCCGATCCGAGCGAGAGCAGCGTGCTGAGAAGTTTGACGATCGCCACTCGTGCATTCAGGGCGATCGAGACGTGCCCTAACGCGGCTTTGACCTGAGGGATACCGCTTCCGGTCGCTTCGGGGGCAGCTCGTTCAATTAATAACCCACAGAGAAATCCTCCTGCTAATCCCACAGCAGGCAAGACGAACCAAACGGGATATTGATGAGCGAGGTGTAATCGCCACTCTCCGATCGCTCCAGTTCCCTGTTTGAGAGAGACGGCGGCTAACCCTGAGACTAACCCAATCAGACACGCCTCAAAGATGGCAAGTTGATTAGGTTGAAGGAGTCGAGGTAAACGCTTAAGCAGGGCACTTTGACACATATCAGTGAAAGACGGCAGGGCGGGGAGCAATCCTCATTATCTGCTCAGACCTTACCTTAGGTGAATGACGATCGTTCGTTCGCCGTTGATCCACATTGGGGTGATGCCATGTCTGTAACCCGCCCCTAATTTCAACCCAACAGCCCCGTAGAAACGTTTCGGTGGAACGTCTCTCATGATTCCAGACGTTCAGCCAGAACGCCGATCGCAATTTTGCAATCGTCAATGCACGAATGATTGAGCTGTTTTACCTCACGACCTAAGACGTTTCACCGAACCGTCTCTACGAGGGTTCTCGGACGCGCGCATGAAATAATGGGGCATTTCACCATTAATTGGCTTCTACCGATGCCTGAATCTCGGTTTCTTCCTGAACGATCGCCGACAATGCCTCTACCTGAACCTCTCGTTCTTGAACAAGCAGACTGCCGAGATGAACCACGGCTAACCCGACAGCAGCGATCGAAACTACATAGCTATGAAGCGTATAAAGGTGTTCGACCGTGACGGTTCCTACTGCGCCGCCCCCGGTGAGAATATCTCTTAGCTGCGTCCCAATCAGGGGAATTGCTTCGATCGTGCCTAATTCAATTTTGAGTCGCCAAAACCCAAGCTGATCCCACCCTAAAAGCATCGCGGTCCACGCAAGCCCGATCGCCGATAGAGTGAAGAAAATGCCGCTAACCCAAGCAGCTAGCCAACTAGGACGAAATCGCTCACCCAAGAACATCACGACGATTTGAATCAACGCCACCCCAATTACCCAATTGCCAGACAGACTGTGCATCGTGTGGACAAGCCAACCATAGGGAATGTCTGTGTCGATGGATTTGAGGGACTGATAGGCTCCGCCAGCCGACGGCTCATAGTAGAACGCTAAAAGAACTCCGCTACTGGCTGCAATCAGGGTCAACGTCAGCGTTGCCACTGCCAAAATGGTCGATAGCCGTCTAAAAATGAAGGGGAGGGAAACGTCTTTCATGAGCGCTAGACTCGTTTTGATTGGCTGTGTGGACTTTGATTTAGATCAAGCTGACTTATCTCCACAAGATACAAAACTTTATACTCGGTTCACTCTCTCTAAACGCAGAGATTGCGATCGTTCATGCCAAATAATTCATCCACTGCGGCACTACATTTGGGGAGCCATACCAAACGCCGCCCGATCGAGGCGAGTGTCTAACCTGATCGAGCGTTAGATTTTCTGCCCCGTCTAGGTGAGCAGACTCGATCGGACAAATTCCGTCTCCCCACTCATTTCCTTTGCCGCAGGTTAGCTGATAGCTGCTATACGCCAACCAGCTACCCGGACGACGTTCTCCATAAATCGCCTTACCCGCCACACAGACGTAGTTGACATCTGAATAGAATGCACCGGGATAAGTGAGATTGACAAAATTTAGATTCGTGCGAGTCCAGCGCTCAAAGCTGGTGTGAGGAGTTCCCAACGTGAGCAGATTAGAGACGACAGAGTGAGCTTTCCAGGCATAGGTACGGTTCGCCAAAACTCCGTGTACATCATAGGGATATTCACCCAGATAAATTCGAGCGATCCAGCCGCCTGCTGAGTGCCCAATCAAGTTGATTCCCGACGCGTTATGGTCTTGCCTCACCTGCTCAACCGTTTGGTGAAGTCGCTCTAAAATCGGCAGCACCGATCGTCCGCCTAGCGTGGGCAGCCAATCTCGTTTGAGCAAAGGCACGATCGCGGTCGGATAGCCCGCCTCAGTCAAAATTTGCTGAAGATCTCGATAGTCGATCGCGCCTGCAAGATATCCGGGCAAAATCACAGTCGGTAAAGGCATAAGTAAACGCTAGCAGCGGAGGTATTTATAGAATTTGACGCTGGGAATAGTGGGAACAAAAAAATATTTCCACTTCTCACGCTAGGGGTATCATGAAAAGGTTAGGAGCTAGAGACCAGTGTTAGGCTGGCTCATGACTTGATTTTAATTTGAAACGTCTGATTATGAGGATCGCCTCTGTCAGAGTTGTTCTCTCAGTGTTCTGTACTCTATGCGATGTCCTTCTTGTCATCACCCAGATAATCGCGTGCTTGAGTCGCGATCGGCAGAATTGGGTCAAAGCGTGCGGCGGCGGCGTGAGTGTTTAAGATGCACTCACCGATTTACGACCTATGAACGCATCGAGTTTGTGCCGATCGTGGTGCTAAAACGCAGCGGAGAACGCGAATCATTCGATCGCTCAAAGCTCCTGCGAGAACTGGTGAGAGCGTGTGAAAAAACCACCGTCATGGAATCGCGCATCGAACGGTTAGCCGAAGAAATCGAGTCTGACCTTCAGCAGCGAGTCGGGCGCGAAGTCACCAGCGCTGAAATTATTGGGCTAGTGCTGCATCACCTGCGATCGCTCAACGAAGTTGCTTATATTCGCTATGCCTCGATTTATTGCAAGTTTGATGGCATTCAAGATTTTGTAGACGCGATCGACCAACTCTACGATCGCGTCGAGCCACCCATCTCTGAAGATCTGTCAGAAATAAATGTTCTCAATCGCTAATCAGTACACTGTTTCTGCAGAGGCTCAGTTGCTATTCTAAAGAAGCCGCGTTGCGGCTAGATTTTTGTGCGGTCATTGTCTATGTCTCAGCCGACTCTTTCTAATCACCTTGAGACAGCCCTTCAGAGCGAGACGATCGGGCAGTTAGCCATTGGCAACGCGACTCTATCGTTAGGTTCAGCGCATGGAGCCTTGCTCGGCGACCTTGATCAGGTTCCAGTGATAAAGTCAAGACTGGCTCCGATCATCAAAATTCCCCGCGCTTTCTCAGGTCTGATTGGTCGGCAAGCCGAGATCGAGTCGGCAGTCGTCGCCCTGCAAGCCAAGCAAACTGTTGAGATCTACGGTCAAGCTGGAATCGGCAAATCAGTGTTGCTGCGCCACCTGGCACATCATCCTAAGCTTACATCGTCCCATCCTGACGGCATTTTTGACCTGAGTTCGATCGGGTCAGCGGGCGATCGACTCCAAACTCTATTTGACGCATTTTATCTCAGTTGTCCGCCCATCAAACTGTCATCAAGTGACGTTCAGCAAGCGCTTCAAGAGCGGCAGGTGCTGATCTTGCTAGACGACGACGGATTAACCGCGACTGAGCTTCAACAACTGATTGCCGCGTTGCCCAACAGCACCTTCTTAATTGCTTCTCGCGATCGTCGCTGTTGGAAAGATCAGCAATCGATTAGGCTAGATGGCTTGTCGCTGTTAGACAGTGTGACTTTAATCGGACAAGAGCTAAGACGGTTTGCCGCACAAAATGTTGGTGAGACCTCCCTGCCTCCTCAAGCCAAGACGATCGAGGTGCTCTGGAGACTTTTGCAAGGGCATCCGCAACGGCTTTTGCAAATGGCAGCGCTGGCACGAGAAGACAAGATTTCTCTAGAGACGGCGTTGAGCCAACTTCAAGCTGACGATCTCGAATCCTCGCTGACGCGGCTCATTCTTGCCTCACTGCCCAAACCCCAGCGCTGGATCATGGCAGTCTCGGTAGCAATGGGGAAAGTCGGGTTACTACCCGAACAAATTGCGGTAATTACAGGTCCGCCCAACCCTTTACCGAGTCTGCAAGCTCTGATGCACCGTCATCTGCTTCAAATCGAGGGGCACCACTATTGTTTAGCGTCTAGCCTAGTTGACGTTCTGCAAAAAGCCTCAAACTCGGCTCCGTGGATGGAAAAAGTGTTAACTCACCTACTGCCTTGGGCGCAAAGCCATCCGCGATCGCCCGATATCGTGTTATCAGAACGGGCAGCCCTAATTCACACGATTCAGTGGGCAATCAGTCAGGGTCGATGGACAGAGACTCTGCAACTCGTGCGATCGCTAGAAAGCGCACTAGCACTCAGCAAACAGTGGGGAACCTGGCAACGGGTGCTCAATTGGGGATTGCAAGCCGCTTGGGCGTTAGAAGATTCTGCCAGTGAAGCCTGGGGGCTGCATCAACTCGGCACCTTAGCGCTCTGTCAGGAAGAAGTCACGACCGCTTATGATGCCCTCACAGCCGCAATCAGCCTGCGATCGCTGCTAGACGACGAAATGGGTGAGAGTGTCACTCGTCATAACTTGAATCGTCTAAAGGAAATCACCTTGCCGACTCAAGACAGCCCTCCATCGAAGTGGGTTGCCACCCCGCTTGGGGTCTATTTGACGTTGGCGTTAATCAGCTTTTTGGTGTTTATGCTGTCTGGGCTGATCGGGTTGGCGATCGCCAATCGTTTTGGTCAGCTTGTTCCACCCGTTCAACCCAAAGTGACCCCGGCTCGAAAATAGTGGCTCTCTGCCGTTAAAGTATCTATGATTCAGAATGACCGGGTTGCCCTTTTTCGATCGCTTTGTGAATCAAATCATCATCGACGTTGCCGTGTGCCCCTGTCTCGTGCCCAATCTCTTTTGCCATTTTGAGAAAGTCACCCGGATCGCCAGTCGGTTCTGCTTTAAATTTGGTCGCTTCAGGGTCGTGCATCTCAAATGAGTGAGCCGTGACCTTTTCGGCTGCTTTTTTTCCTTCACTCGTGCGATCGATCTCACTGACGCTAAATTCTTTTGAAGCCTCGTAGTCTGACGAGACATCGACTTTAGGAGCAGGAAGACTGCCTTCTGCGATTTCTTCTGAGACTTGTTGAGCGTCGTAGCTTTGAGACGGGTTCAAATCACGATTAGTTTCTGACATAAAAAGCTCCTATTATTGGTTTGTTTGAGAAAGGGTTGAGTTCTAAATTCGACCCTTTCGCTGTAACACTACCAGAGTGATCCCAGCTTTTTTAACCTGTCTGAAGGCAGATTGTGTAGCTCTCTCATTGGAGGGATCTCGCGCTTTGGAGTGGGGATCAAGTTCGGTCGGTGGGTAGTCGCTAGAGACCGATGAGTCTTGGTAAACCTCTAAAGTCAACAGAAATTACTTAAGGGATATTATTATGGCTGACTCTGCAAATCATGGCACGGTGCGATCGCAATATATTGATGAAAAGGGGCAGAAAGCGATCGAATCTTACGACAAGTTGGATGTTGATGGTAAATTAGCATTTTTGTATTACGTCTATGAAAAGATGGGCGACTCGATCACTCCTGCGGCTCCTGCGGCTGCCGAGCCAGAGTTAGCACCCATCTTGCTAGGAAATTTTTACACTATTTCTCACGAAGACCAGCTAAACGTGATGCGTGACATCGTGAACGGTGCTGATACCGACTATTCTCGCGACTATGGAGCACTTAAGGAAAATAACCAACTCGTCGTCTGGTATGCTTGGGCGCAAGCGATGGGCGAGTCAGTCATAGGAATGCCCGAAGGCTACAGCGCATCTGAGGCGATTACAGGCGCACTAGGTCAAGTCGAAGGACTCGATTTTGATCAACAGATTTCTCTATTGAGAGAACTTGCTGGCACAATGGGCTACACCGAGGTGCAAGAAATCCCGACCCAGGCACAAACTGGAAAAACGTCAAGCCTATAGGTTTGTAAGACGTTGATAAGGGACAAACGAGCTTAGACCAATCATGAGGTTAGGGGAAATTAAATCTCTTAATCTCACGATCGTGGGCGATCAAGCAGTCGTCAGATGAAGCACATC
>JBBQYE010000012.1:0-22915 GCA_038208945.1 Leptolyngbyales cyanobacterium
AGCAAAGAGCATTAAGCCAGCCATCACCAAACCGCCGATCGCGGTGCAGTAAAGCTGAAACTCGTTTGTGATGCCGGACGCGCGCCACAGTTGAAAGAACCCAGAGGTGATCTGAATTCCGTGGAAGCCGCCGCCGACATCGGCGTTAAGGATTTCTTGACCGAAGATCGGCCACACCACTTGGGCACTAGGCTTAATGTGAAGCGGATCTGCGAGCCAAGATGAATAGTTTGAAAAGCGAGCGCCATGAAAATACATGCCACTCAGCCAGATGAACACCACTGCCAAATGACCAAAGTGAGCACTAAAGATTTTCCGAGATACGTCTTCTAAATCGCTGGTGTGGCTATCGAAATCGTGAGCGTTGGCGTGCAGGTTCCAAATCCAGGTGGTGGTTTTTGGACCTTTAGACAGCGTGCGATCGAAGTGACCTGGCTGTGCCCACTTCTCAAAAGAAGTAGGAACCGGATCTTTATCGACGATCACCCGTACCTTTGCCTCGCGCTCCGGTGGGCTAATTGTCATCGAGACTCTCCTCTCTTTAGACAAGGAACGAGGAATCCCCCAAATTAGGCTCCCTTCTGCCTTCAAACCGTTTGCGACCTAAGCCGCACGTTGACCTGCATTCAATAACTAAGTTCATGAGTCCAAAAGCCGAAGCTTTGTAACTGTGAGTGCAGTGTGAGCGATCGATTTGAGAGCGTGGGGTTTGTTCACAACTGGGGCAGATATCTGCAATCGCTGTGAACACAGCCTTTGTGGGTTCTCACTAGGTCATTATAAGTCTTAGATGAAAGCGTTTTTGACAGGAGTTTACAATAATTCAAATTCGGTCAATGGTTGACGATGACTGGATTCTGACTTTTGACAACGCTTAAAAAGTCAAGCATCTATTGATTAAATTTACATCTCTAAACAATTGAAAGAAAACCTCAAATCTATAGAAGAAGGTCGATACTTTATGTAACTCACTATCTAACACGCCTTTGCAAAACTGATGAGGGTTCGGCGCTCTGGGCGTTTGTATCTAGAATTTAGCAGAGAGGATTCGATGTTTTCCGCTATAGTTCCGTATGGATAGCTCAGTTAGATGTGATTAGGAGTGTTGCCTGGTGTTTGGGATCAATCGCTGGCGTAGTGTTGCAAGAACGTTGTTCATCTCTGGACTGCTGGTTTGCGTTCTAAATTTGTGGGGGTGTAGCGGCAATTCGCGCAGTGAGGCTCCTAAGACTCGCGCAGTCACGGCTCGGTCTGCTCCAAAAGCGGCTCCGCTCAAGCTAGCGGGCAGAATTTCCGAGGTTTCCCCGCCAGAAGTGATTCAAAAACTTCGCGCAGTGCTGGAACAATATGATCCGCAAGTGACGATCGTGTCTCCTCGCCCCAGTGAGGTCTTGCAAGATGACACGATATCGGTTCGCTTGCAAGTTAAAGACTTGCCTCTATTTAAGGATGAGAAACTGGGGCTAGGACCTCACCTGCACCTTTTCTTAGATAGCCAGCCTTATCAAGCGGTCTATGATGTGAGCCAGCCGATCGTCCTTAAAGACCTATCACCCGGAACTCATACCATTCGCGCCTTTGCAAGTCGCCCATGGCACGAAAGCTTTAAGAATGAAGGGTCGTATGCTCAAACGACGTTTCATGTGTTCACAAAAACCCCTGACAATAACCCCAGTTTAGAATTGCCGCTACTCACCTACAGCCGCCCACAGGGTGTTTATGGCGCAGAGCCGATTATGCTGGATTTCTTCTTGACAAACGCGCCCCTGCATATCGTGGCTCAAGAAGACGAGAAAGACGATGTGGCAGATTGGCGGATTAAAGTGACGGTGAACGGCTCAGAGTTTGTGCTCGATCGTTGGCAGCCGCTTTATCTCAAAGGCTTCACCCCTGGCAAAAACTGGGTGCAGTTGGAATATATCGATGAGAAGGGCAATCCGATTCAAAATGTCTATAACAACCTGGCTCGAAGCGTTACCTACACGCCTGATGGCAACGACACGCTTTCTAAGCTAGTCCGCGATGAGCTTTCGTTTGCTCAAGCTCGCAGTATTGTTGATTCCAACCATAACGCTGAGACACCCGAACCGAGTCCTGAGTCGTCTCCGATGCCGACTGTGGCTCCAGTGCTGCCGCCTCCAGAGGTAAAAGAACCCGCGATCGTGCCATCTCCTGAAATTGAGCCGTCAGAACCTCCCAAATCTGAGGAGTCTCAGCCTCTCAAGGAACCTGTAGCAGAACCTAAAGGTGGGTTCTTCAATCGGTTCCGTCGCTCTGCTGAACCTGCAAAACCATCTCCTAGCTCCACTCCTGAAGCGATTCCGAGTATCTTACCCGAACCGATTCCGAGTATGTCACCCACTCCAGTAGAGCCGATCGAAGAACCTACACCCGAAATTCCAGAAACAAAGGTTCCTGAAGTCGAAGATCCTAAAACTGAACCGAAAAGTAGTTTCTACGATCGCTTCCGTCGCCCTGCTGAGACACCAAAGCCTTTACCAAGCCAGGCTCCAGAACTTTTAGATAAAATTGAGGAACCCGCACCTGAGCCAGCAGAAACGAAACCAACCGAATCTTCTAACCCTTTGCTCAAGACAGAATTAGAGCGTCGATTGGGCATTCCGCTGACTTCACCAAAGCCAACCCCGATCGAGCCTAGCCCCCAAGCAGTCGAAGTTAAACCCGCCGAAGTGCAGCAGCCTGAGATCAAACCCGTTGAACCTCAACAGCCGCGATCGTTTCAGCCGAGAAAACCTCCAAATCAGTTTCGTCGTCCTTCTGGCTCGATCAGATCTCCTGAAGCGCCAATTAAGCTACCCGAAACCCTGGAGGCACCTTCCGAAGAATCCACTCCTATCCAGGCAGTTCAACCCGGCTAACTTCGGGTTTGATCTCAACGATAAACGGACAGTCTATGTTCAGGCTATCCGTAAACGTTCAACATCCTTAATTGGCGGCGCACCAAACATTCGAGAATATTCGCGGCTGAACTGTGAAGGGCTTTCATAACCGACCTGATAGGCAGTGTGAGTCGCATCAGCATTCTCGGCAAGCATCAGGTGACGCGCTCTCAATAGTCTTAATTGTTTTTGATATTGCAGCGGACTCATAGAGGTAACTTCCTTGAAATGGCGATGGAACGAGGAAGCAGACATATTGGCTTGCTCAGCGAGATCCTCAACGCGCAACGGCTTTGTAAAATCAGCCTTGATCAGTTTGATTACCTCAGCAATGCGCTGCATGTTACTACCGGATGTGGCGATCTGACGAACCGCTTCGCTTTGTTCACCCATCAGCAGACGGTAGTAGATTTCGCGGATGATCATCGGTGCCAGAAACGGAATATCCTGCGGCATATCTAGAAGCTGTGTCAGCCTGATGGCGCAGTCAATTAATGAAGCATCGGCATTGCTGATGAACAAGCCTCTCACCGAGCTTTCCTTCGTACCCCTGTCTGGGTTGGACTCAGCAATAATGTCACAGAGTTGAACTGAGTCTAGGTTTAGCTTAAAGCCTAGATACGGCTGAGCGGGTGTCGCCTTCACAGCACATCCACAAATTGGCAAATCAACCGAGACAACCAGATATTGAGCTGTGCCATACCAATAGGTTTCCTCACCCAGCAATACTTCTTTTTTGCCCTGAACAACAATGCCAAGAATCGGTTCACAAACACCCTGCATGGTGGTGGCAGCGTCAGATTGCCGCAGAAATTCTAATTGACTAATCGCGGTGGGATGGGCACCATCTCCCTTACCGTCGGTGTGCTGGGTCACTAATGCTGCTAGTTTTTGACACGCATGGATAGTTGTATCGTGGCTCAGTGTGGCGATCGTCATGCTGAATTCTTGAGTGATTTACCCGTTGCGCTCATTATAGGAAATCTTCTCCCTGACCCGCGCCTTGCTTGAGAGGATTAGGCAATCATTTGCGAGGTTTGTGTATTTAAGGAACAGCTCTACAGGCTTACGATAACCCTATATCGAAGACGCAATGCAAGGATCAGACAATGACAAACAGTAAGGCAAAAATCGCTCTAGTCACTGGTTCGAGCCGAGGATTGGGCAAAAATACGGCATTGGCACTGGCGAAAAAAGGAGTCGATGTGATTGTGACCTATCGCAGCAGTGAGGCGGAAGCGAACGGCGTTGTCTCTGCGATCGCAGCATTGGGCGCTAAAGCCATTGCCCTACACCTTGATACTTCTGACACAAAAATGTTTGAGGCGTTTGTAGAGCAGGTTAAGCAAGTACTCCGGGACACCTGGCAAACAGAGCAGTTTGATTTCCTAGTTAACAATGCTGGGACTGGGTTACAGGCTTCGTTTGCAGAGACGACGGAGGAAGAATTCGATCAAATGATGAACGTTCATGTGAAAGGTGTTTTCTTCCTGACGCAGAAACTACTCCCGTTGCTTAAAGATGGAGGACGGATTGTTAATATCTCTTCGGGTCTTACCCGATTCGCCTCACCCGGCTCTGCCGCTTATGCATCAATGAAAGGCGCGATCGAGGTGCTAACTCGATACATGGCGAAGGAATTAGGTTCCAGACAAATTGCAGTGAATGTGGTGGCTCCGGGCGCAATTGAGACCGATTTTAGGGGCGGGGCGGTGCGTGACAATCCAGAGATCAACAAATTCATCGCCTCGCAAACGGCTCTCGGTCGAGTCGGAGTGCCGGATGATATTGGAGGTGCGATCGCCTCTTTGCTCTCTGAAGAAAACCGCTGGGTAAATGCTCAGAGAATTGAAGTCTCTGGTAGTATGTCTCTTTAATTCAAACCAACCTAAAAGGAAAATCATTATGTTGAACGTAGAAAACAAAGTCATTGCGATCACTGGAGCCAGTAGTGGCATCGGTGAAGCCGCTGCTAAACTACTCGCCCAAAACGGTGCAAATGTTGTTCTAGGAGCACGGCGCATGGAAAAGTTAGAAAAAATTGTCGAGGCGATCCGCAGTGAAGGCGGCACAGCAGAATTCAAAGCTGTGGATGTCACGAATCGCGAGGATGTGAAAGCGTTCATTCACTTTGCTAAAGACACGTTTGGTCGCGTTGATGTCATCTTTAACAATGCAGGCGTAATGCCTTTGTCCCCGATGAATGCTCTGAAAGTTGAGGAATGGGACAATATGATTAATGTGAATATCAACGGCGTGTTGAACGGCATTGCAGCGGGTCTACCAATTATGGAAGCCCAAGGCGGCGGACACATTATCAACACTGCATCTATCGGTGCCCATGTGGTAGTACCCACTGCCGCAGTCTATTGTGCGACTAAGTATGCGGTTTGGGCGCTCACTGAAGGACTGCGCCAAGAGTCGAAAACTATTCGCGTGACCACGATATCCCCCGGCGTGATTGAGACCGAACTCGGCTCTGACATTACAGATGAGTCAGCCAAACTCGGGTTAAAAGAACTCCGTAAAACCGCACTTGCACCAGATGCGATCGCCAGAGCTGTCTTATATGCAGTGTCCCAGCCGGATGATGTAGATGTCAACGAAGTGATCGTCCGCCCAATTCGCCAAGTTATGTAGATATCGGATGACATTGTTCTATTTGAGAGAAGAAGCGCTATGAGTCTCACCGCCTTTCGTACTCTTGGTCGCTCTGGCTTGATTGTCAGCCCGATCGCCCTCGGCACCATGACCTTCGGCACTCCACGATGGGGTGCACCCGATGATGTCTCCGAGTCTATCTTCCACTCTTACGTCGAGTCTGGCGGCAACTTCATCGACACTGCCGACGTGTATGCGAAAGGTCGCAGCGAAGAATTGATCGGCAGATATATCGCCGATCGCAGCCTGCGTGACCAACTGGTGCTTGCGACGAAGTTCACCTTTCACAGTGGTGAACCCGGCAACCCAAATGCTGGCGGTAACGGACGTAAGAATCTGCATCGTGCGATCGAAGGTTCGCTGCGTCGGCTACAAACCGACTACATTGACCTCTACTGGATGCACGCCTGGGATATGGTCACACCCGTCGAAGAGGTGCTGCAATCGCTCGGCGACCTAATGCGCGTGGGCAAGATCCGCTACTTTGGATTTTCGGATGTGCCTGCCTGGTATGTCACTAAAGCAGCCACGTTTGCCACAGCACACAGTATTCCTGCACCGATCGCCCTGCAACTTGAGTATTCTCTCGTTGAGCGCAGCATCGAGCGCGAACATCTCCCCGCCGCTCATGAGTGTGGTTTGGGTGTTTGCCCGTGGAGTCCACTCGCGGGTGGCTTTCTGGCTGGCAAGTACCAGCGTGCAGACGAGGGAGCCACCGGACAGGGGCGGTTGAGCGGCAGCAATCCCTTCGGCAACCAGAAGTTCACCGATCGCAATTGGCGCGTGCTCGATGCACTAGGAATGGTTGCTGCACAGGTTGAGCGTCCGCTGGCACAGGTTGCTCTCGCCTGGGTTTCGGCGCAGTCTGGGATCACCTCGCCCATTTTGGGTGCCAGCAAGCTTGAGCAACTGCACGATAACCTGTCCTCGCTGGAGATTCGTCTTACCCCAGAACAGTTCCAGACGCTGAACGAGAGCAGTGCGCTCGACCCCACCTTCCCCTATGGAATCTTCACGAGTGAGGTGAACCGTAGTATGTTCGGCGGTGTGACCGTCCAGAGTTAAATGATTGTTCGCTAAGGTTGAGAGGTTGAGTCCTAATCTAGTCAATCATCATGGCTCGTGTTCGTGCTCCCGAATTGCCTCAAACCTATATCTGGTTAAACACCGATCGTCCCCTCTCGCTCAAAAGCCTGAGGGGGCGCATTGTTTTGCTAGACTTCTGGAATTATGGCTGCATAAACTGTCTGCACGTCTTGCCCGATTTAAAGTATTTGGAGCAAAAATACTCAGATAGTTTGACGGTGATCGGCGTTCACTCTGCAAAGTTTGACCATGAGCAAGACACCGAAAATATTCGGCAGGCGATTTTGCGTTATGAGATTGAGCATCCGGTTTTGGTAGACCGCGAGTTTGAGATTTGGCAGCAGTATGCAGTTCGTGCCTATCCCACGTTTGCAGTGATCGATCCGCAAGGCTATATCATCGGCTTTGTCGCAGGTGAAGGCAGGCGCGAGTTTTTAGATGAGTTAATCGCAAAGGTTATTCACGAACATCAAGACACGATCGCCACTCATCCCGAATGGATCATCGATCGTCCAGAATCTATTACCCCTTTGTGGTTTCCAAGTAAAGTTTTGGCAGATGAAGCCAGTGATCGCTTATTCATTGCCGATAGCGGACATCATCGAATTGTTGTCACTACGCTCAGAGGTGACATTCTTGACGTGATCGGCACAGGTCAGAAAGGACTGACAGACGGCAAGTTTTCAGCCGCTCAATTTTCTGCACCGCAAGGAATGACGCTCGATCGTCCCAATCAAATTCTTTACGTTGCCGACACTGACAATCATGCGCTGCGACGAGTGGATTTGAACGAGAAAACGGTAAGCACGATCGCGGGCACAGGCGCACAAAGCCACACAATTCATCCTCATGGAGGCAACGCGCTAGAGATTCCGCTAAACTCTCCTTGGGATTTGGAATTTGGGGGCGATCGCCTCCTGATTGCAATGGCAGGATCTCATCAGATCTGGCAGATGAATCTCAATACAAAAACCATTGAAACCTATATCGGCACCGGGGCAGAAGGCTGCGTAGACGGACGAATTGAGGAGGCTGCTTTTGCTCAACCCAGTGGCATCACCCTTGGTCAAAATGAACTGTTTGTAGCAGACAGTGAAACCAGTTCGATTCGGGCAGTCGATTTAGAAAATGCGCCCTATGTTCAGACGATTTGTGGAAGTGGATCGCTTTATGGCTTTGGCGATGTTGATGGCACAGGTGAAGCAGTTCGGCTTCAGCACTGCTTGGGCATTGAGTCCACCCCCAGTGGCTTGTGGATTGCAGACACCTACAACCACAAAATTAAGCACGTCACCCGATCGGGGGTTTGCACTACCGTCTTAGGAACTGGAACCGCAGGACATTCCAACCGTGAAGGACTGAATGCCCAGTTTTTTGAGCCATCAGGACTGAGCGCAACTCGCACTCATCTTTACGTTGCAGATGCCAATAACCATGCCATCCGAGAAGTGAATTTGAAGACTTTAACGGTGATGACGATCGAGTTCCCAAGCCTCTGCACTCTAAATCTTTGCATCTCACCAAGTCCTAAAATCTAGAAAAACATTTCTATCACCACCGGAGACACAGATGAGAGCTTGGGAAGCCCGTGCAAACAAAGGGTTAGACGAGATCGTGTTGGTCGATCGCTCTATCCCTCAGCCCGATGAGAGATAAGTGCTAATCAAGATGAAAGCCTGCTCACTCAACTATCGAGGCTTGCTGACCGTCAAAGGGGCAGATGGCTCCAAACAAACGTTTCATACATTAAAGAGGGTACTCGAGCCGCAGGCATTTTTATGCAAACGTGGCTATCGGATGAGCTGTGAGCCGAGAAATCAAAATCAGCCTTGAGAGGCGCGATCGAGGGTGTACTCGCCGAATAGGTCACGCTCGGTCAAGAGGGAGTCGTCCGCATTCTGCCCCATATGACCGACCAAGAAGCGGCAACCCTAGCCTGTGCGAGCAGTCACGGCTTGGCACACGCTGATCACCCAACTGTCGTAACTCAAAGGTAGATTTGAGATGAGCGCGATCGTCAAGGTGAAGTCTCGCGAACGTTGGGTTTTAGAAACCTAGCGTCTACTAGCTGTTTTTGAATCGCGAGAACGGCGGCTTGAGTGCGATCGCGCACGTCTAATTTATGCAAAATTGCGTGGACGTGGACGCGTACGGTTCCGGCTGAGATATAGAGAATATCCGCAATTTCTTGATTTGATTTGCCCGTCGCCACGAGCGCAAGGATCTCTTGTTCTCGCTTGGTGAGCGGATTGTCAGATGGATGAATTAGAGATGGCTCGTTTTGAAAAGCAGCTTGAATTTCGGTCGTTGCCGTTTGATCCCACCACGATGCCCCAGCCGAGACCGATCGGACTGCCAGCATTAACTTCTCAGCCGGAATTCCTTTAAGACAGTAGCCCTGTGCTCCTGCCGTAATCAGACGAGCGATGAGATTTTTTTCCGATCGCGAGGTCAGCACTAAAATCGGCAACTGAGGCTGCTGCTGTTTGATTTGTCGGCAGGCTTCAATGCCACCGATTCCGGGCAAGCCAACGTCTAACAGCACCAGGTCGATCGCGTGGGTTTTGGTGAATGCGACAGCGGTTTCCCCATCTTCTGCTTCTGCGATGATTTCTAGATCGGCTTCCTGTTGCAGCCGCATTCGTAGACCTAGCCGGAACAACTCATCATCTTCAGCTAATAGAATTCGCAAAATATCAGACTTCATGGTCCTACCGATGCGGGCAGTCGAAACCCAAAAATTGCCCCGTGAGGCAGTCGGTTCTCTGCCCAAATCGTACCACTGTGCGTCTCAACAATTTGTCTCGTTAGATATAAGCCCAACCCAGAACCTTTGGCTTGTCGATCGCCGTCTCCTTGATAAAAGCGCTCAAACAGATAAGGCAGTTCTTCAAGCGTGATGCCCGATCCCGTATCGGTGACTTTCACGGTTTGGTGCGAGACGTGAGACTCTAAAATAATCTCAACTTTGCTGCCTCTCGGAGCGTGATTGATGCCATTGGTGAGCAGGTTGGCAAACACTCGCTGAAGTTGAAGTCCGTCGCCAGTCACCCACAGCGATCGGCGAAAGTCTGAATCGCCATAGTTTAATGTCAGGTGAACTCGTCGCGTCGCCGCTAAATTTTGCAGGGTAGTAATTGCGTCTTCGGCTAGGATCGCCAGATTAACGGGTTCGAGGTGTAGCTGCAATCCTTCTGCGTCATTTCGATACACGTCTAGCATCATTTCAACCATCTGGAGCGTGGTCTGATGACTGCGCGTAATCATCTCCAAAATCGTTTGCTGAGTGGAGTTGACGACCCCAAATTCTGAGTGTTGAAAGGCTTTGAGCGTTTCGATCGCGCCTAGCAGGGGTGTTTTCAAGTCATGGGTCAGCGTCGAGACAAAATCTTCTCGCAGTCGCGCCAGTTGCTCTTGTGCCTGAAGGCGATTTTGCTGTTGAATGATCGCTTCTTGATAGTGACGATTGCGATCGCTCAAGATTGCGGTCACGATCAGCGCCAACACAGTGATGACTCGATTAGCGATCGTCGCCATTGTGACACCATTCGTCGAAGGAAACCACAGATTAGATAACGTTAAAACCACGGCTACGATCGTCGTCTGCAAAATTTCTTTGCGGCTGAGATGAAACCCTGCCAGCACAATCAATCCAATGTAAAGATAGCCAAATACATATTCAGCCGGAGTGACATATTCTAATAGCAGCACGATCGCAAACAGAATCGCAATTAACCAGCGAATTGGGCGGCGATCGATCACAGCACTGAGAGTCAATGGATTGGGTGACATGACGAGCAAGAAATGGCGCGATCGCTAAGATTCAGTAGGCATCAAAATTTTGATGGGCAACACAACCGTAAACGTAGATCCTACCCCGACTTTAGACGTGACCGAGATTGTGCCTTGCAATCGCTTCACGAGTCGATCGACGATCGCCAACCCTAACCCAGTGCTATCGATTAAGGAAGATGGCTCAACAGACTGCCCTCGAAAGAATGGCTCAAAGATGCGGGGTTGAATGTCTGGTGCAATACCAATTCCGGTGTCTGTGACCGTCACAACCCATTGGTCAGCATTCAAAGGATGACATACTAACGTTACGCTGCCCGCATCAGTGTAACGAATGGCGTTGCTCATAAGATTAATTAAAACTTGCTGTAGACGAAACGAGTCTGTTAACACTTGAGGAAGCGTTGCATCACAGTCCCACACGAGTTTTAGGGTCCGCGCTTCGGCTAATGGCTGCACCACTTCTATGACCGATTCGATCATGGGTGGCACGTCTATCCATGCCAGTTGCAGGTCGATATCACCCGTCTCATGACGAGAAATCTCTAAAGAATCATTGATTAAACGAAGCAATCGGCGACCATTTCGCACCACACGATCGATATGCTCTAAACCGGAGACAGAATCTCTCAACTCCGATCGTCGCTGTTGTTTCAAGAATAGCTCTGAATAGTTAATAATTGAACTCAGAGGCGTTTTTAGCTCATGTGCCAGGTGAGAAATGTTATCTTGACTCGCCCGAATTAATCGACTCAGTTCTTGATTGTTGAGCATCAACTGGCTTTGCAGGTTTTCGAGTTCTTGCAGTCGCTCTTTCATATAACTCTTAAAACACTGCGCGATCGCTTCATCAATCACCTGATCAATCAGCGCGAGCACCCGAAATATTTCTTCTGGGGTAGTTTCGACTAAATCTGACCGAAGATTTTTAAAGACGGTGGATCGCAGGAGATGATATTCTCGCGCAATCTCAGTCGCATCAAAGCCCTGTTCAGCCCTGAGAGACCCGTGGACTAAGCTTGCACGAATCACGGTCTGAGTATCGCTAATTTCAGAGCGCGACAAGATCGTCACCAATGCCTTGAGAACATTTGGAATGTGATCTCTAATCGCAGAACGAGACAGCGAATCGGCGCTTTTAATCTGACGATCGACAGAGACAGCCTCGACCCATTGCTGAATAATGGTCTCGATTTTCTTGTTCAGCAGTTGACTTAAATCGAGCATGGGTAGGCAACCAAGAAATTATCAAAAAATAAGAAGCTCTCATTAGTCTAGACAAACTAAAGATCACTTCATACAAAAGCCAGTCAATTTATAACATCCAGAAATTTCTTAGCAACAGGGATTAGTCAAAACCGTGATCTCTGTTACTTGCCCTCTGCTAGGCAGGGGTGGCTTGAAGGCGACGCTGAAGCAACTTTTGAATCGAGGCTTTCTCTAGGATTCCGACCAAAATTCCGTTATCGCGCACAACGGTCAAAGTAGGTAGTTTCTTTTCCTCTAACAGTTTTGCTACTTCTAGCAACGGTTGATAAGACTCCACAGTCAACGATGACTCGATCGGTTTCATCAATGATTGAATTTGAAGATCAGCCCAACGCTCAACTGGGATAATTTGCAGAGCATCTACCGCAATCTCTCCAACCAGTTGCCCGTCTGCATTCGTCACCAAAAACTTACGCCAGTTGTCGCGGCTGAGAATCTGCTGATCAGCAAACTCTCTGAGCGAAAGCTGTGCCGACACAATCGGACTATTGGGAGTGACTGCATCCGCTGCCGTCAGTCCTGTAAATTGCTCTTGAATGCGGGCAGATTGACCTGCTCGACTCGCATTTTGCAGCAAGAACACCCCAATCAATAGATTCCAAACGCTGCCAAAACTACCAGAAAGCACGATCGGCAGCAGACCCGACGCGATCGCGACCCAGCCAAAAAGTTGCCCTACTCGACTGGCAAACACGACTCCTTTATAAGGGTTGCCTGTCACCTTCCAGACCAGCGCTTTGAGAATGTTGCCCCCATCTAACGGCAACCCAGGAATCAAGTTGAAGAGGGCTAACGCTAAGTTAATCGAAGCTAACAGACTGAGAATTGCAGTCAACGGCGTAGCAGCTCCGGTGCCTAATGCGAGGATGCTCAACAGCCCGAAGAGTAAGAGACTGACGATCGGACCTGCGATCGCCACCCAAAATGCTTCCCCTGGAGTCTTCGATTCATTATCCAGGCTGGCAAGTCCGCCAAACAAAAATAGCGTGATCGACTGCACCCCAATGCCCTGACGCAGGGCGACAAAACTATGCCCTAGTTCGTGTGCCAACACCGAGCCAAATAGCAGCAGGGCAGTTATCAACCCCAACAGCAGGGGCAGTCCGCCTGCTAGCGCTGGAAACTGCGCCGCGATGCCACTGCCATAGCTCCAGGTAAACAGCCCCAGTACCAAAAACCAAGACGGGTTGACATAAAACGGAATGCCAAACAGTTGACCAATGCGAATATTGCCATTCATAAAGTGACCTCTAAGTCAGTGGAGTCTTTACTCCTGGTCTATTAGCTTTAAGTGTAACGAAGTGTAAATAAAATCCTCGGGTTCCGACAGCGTGAAAGCCGCCTAATCTGCGTTCGGTTGGGTGAAAAATCAGATCAGTCCGTCACCAGGCAAGATATGATACCGAAGGAGTCAACAGAAGCGAACAATGGTAGAACGTCCCATCAAGAAATCTGAACGGCAGGCGGCACCCTCGTCTGAACCCTCTTCCCCAACGTCAGATTCAAAGCCTTCTGCTCCCCCAAAGCCTCAGCGCTCAGCGGGTCGCAGCGACGATCGTCCAGCAGGTCGCAGCGACGATCGTGCTTCAGGCAGAGGCAAGCGAGGCTCTCAAGACGACGAACCCAAGCAGATGACAAATCCTGCTTTGATGCGAGGTCCCAAACCTGTGAAGGCTCCGATCTCACCTGAGCCACAGCCAGAGGTAATCGCTGACGAAACCTCAGCAGAAACCACAGTAGAGACGACCGAAGAATAATCACTCAGAGCATCTCAAGCCCTCGACCTGTGGGCAACAGCAATTGAGAGATGTTCTTGAAGGGATGGTCTTCTCGAAGCAGTTTCTCAACGTCAGCGCTGTCCATAGGTTTAGAAAACAAATAACCCTGAGCATATTCGCACTTCAGAGATTTGAGTTGTGCCAGTTGTTTTGTGGTCTCGACCCCTTCAGCGACCACATCCATTCCCAAATTCCACGCCAGGGTGATGATGGTTCGCACTAGCTCTAGTTTCTCGCCATCGATGTCGACCCGACTGATGAAGGAGCGATCGATCTTCAGCAAATCCATTGGGAAGCGATAGAGATAGCTGAGCGACGAATAGCCCGTACCAAAATCATCCACCGAGAGCTGGATGCCCATTGACTTAAGCTGCAACAGCATATCCATCGCGCTCTCTGTGTTTTCCATGATGGCGCTTTCGGTGATTTCTAGCTTGAGATGACGCGCACCTAGCCCAGTATCATCTAGGGTTTGGCAGATCTGCCCGATCAAACCAGGCTGAGAAAACTGGCGACTTGATAAGTTGACACTAATGCTCAATGGCGGCTGATCAGAAAACAGGGTATGCCAAGCCTTCATTTGCCGACAGGCTTCTCGCAGTACCCACTGTCCGATCGGAATGATCAGCCCCGTCTCTTCTGCCATCGGCACAAATTCCGCAGGAGACACAATGCCCTGTTCGGGATGCTGCCAGCGCACTAATGCCTCAAAACCCATGATCTTCCCAGTTGCAAGCGCGACGATCGGCTGGTAGTAAAGCAGAAACTCTTGTCGCTCGATCGCTCGTCGCAGATCATTTTCTAATTGCAGTAATTTAACGACTCGCGTGTGCATCTCGGTGTCAAACACTGCATGACAGGCTTTGCCTGAGGCTTTGGCACGATACATCGCAATGTCTGCCCCTCGCAGCAAATCTTCGGGCAACTCATAGTGGGTCGTGCTCAGCGTGATGCCGATGCTGGCGGAGGTAAACACTTCATGTCCATTTAAGTTGAAGGGAGTCGATAAAGTACGATGCACCCGTTCTGCAATTTTCTTAGCATCCTCTAAGTTTTGAATGCGTTCTAGCAGAATAGTGAACTCGTCGCCGCCCAGTCGAGAAACGGTGTCTTCGTGGCTCACACAAGCTTCGAGCCGTCGGGCGATCGCGATCAAAAGCTGATCGCCCATCAGGTGCCCCAAACTATCGTTGATCACTTTAAAGCGATCGAGATCTAAAAACAGCACCGCAAATTCATGACCTGCACTTTGTCGAGAGCGAGCCACGGTTTGCCCTAGCCGTTCCATAAACAGAAGGCGATTGGGTAAGCCTGTCAGCGAGTCGTGAAAGGCGTTGCGGCGAAGTTGTTCTTCAGCTTGCTTGCGCTCGGTCACTTCGCGCATGACCGAGACAAAGTGCGTCACCTGCCCCTGCTCATCGCGGATAGGTACAGTATTGAGGTCAACCCAAAATGGGGTTCCATCTTTGTGGTGAAGAATCAGTTCGGCTTTGACGGCCTCAAGGTTGAGCAGGCTAGCGCGAATTCGATCGAGTTCATTGACAGAGGTGTGGGCACCTAACAGCAGTTGGGCAGATTTGCCGAGCACTTCAGCCGAGGTGTAACCTGTGCCTCGCAAGAAGGCATCGTTGATGTAGACAATTCGTAAAGTTAAAGGATCTTCTGTTGGCTCTGCCTGAGAGATCATGACAAGCTCATTAGCATTGACCACAAACGATTCTAGAAGTCGCAGATATTCTTCGAGCCACTTGCGTTCAGTGATGTCTTTGACTGTGATCAGAGTGCCTGTCGATTCTCCTGTATTGGTGCAGAGCAGCGTGGCGTTGACTTCTGCCCAAAATTTTCTGCCGTCTTTGCGCTTGAGTTGTCCTTCCTTCCAGCCATAGAAGTTTTGGCGGTCTTGTTCAGCCTGCCCAGTTTGAAACTGAAGCCAGCCTTCGATCGCCGAGAAAAATTGATAGGCAGGCTTGCCCACCATTTCTGCCACTGAGCAGCCAACCAGCTTTGCCATGCGCGAGTTGACGTGCAAAACGCAATCTTCTAGGTCAGTGATCACAACGCCATCATTGAGATTTTCTATAACCGTGCGAAGCAGCCAATCGGAGGGGAGCGGCGTTAGGTCTGCTGTCGCCGACTCAGTTATAGAGTGTTCATCTGCCATAGATCCCTCCTCGGTGTCTTCTGCTTCTAGACAATGAAGAGTTAGACTCATCACTTAAACTCTTTGAGCACGATGGCAAGCTGAATTGCGTTCTAAAATCTGGTTTACTCAAGGCGTTTAAGAGGGGTGTCAATCAGGAAACAAACTATTGGGGTCACTCAACCAAAGGTTGCATCTCGATCGAGATTGCCAATCTCTGCATCGGCGTTGCTGAATCTAGCTATGAATTGTCAGATTCGCCCTCACCCTAGCCCTCTCCCAAAAGAAGAGGGGACAGGATTTCTGACTCCCTTCTCTTTAGGGAGAAGGGTTGGCGAGGGCTTCGCCCCACTTCTTGAGGAGGAAAATTCATACTTGCATTCAGCAACGCCTCTGCATCCTTTCAAAGCTTTTGCCTATGGAATTTATTGATTTAAGTTTGCCCAAAACTTTTGAGAAACTTGGGTGTAATGCGGAGAAATTATTCTCTTTGTAAATTTTCTGTTAGTAAAAGGGTAGCCCCATATTCCCCAATGGCTTTGAGTAATATGGGGATTGCTGCCGCCTGCATCCAGCAATGAGTCTATTTATCAAGAACTCATCGCCTTCAGTAGCTTCACCATTTGCTCACCGACTCCGGCAGCAGATGCAGGATTTTGCCCTGTGACCAAGCGATCGCTGACCACGACATGAGGCTGAAAGTTTGCCGCTTTGGTGTGGGTTGCGCCGCGATCGGTCAGCGTTTCGCCCAGAAAAAATGGGATGACTTCTGATAAGCCAACCGCCGCTTCTTCGTCGTTGGTGAACCCAGCGGCGGTTTTGCCGTTCACTAAATATTCGCCCGTGGACAGTTTGATATTGACTAGCCCCGCAGGCCCGTGACAGACTGCGCCGACGACTCCACCTCGATCATAAATCGTGGATGCGATTGCCGCCAGTGCTTCATCGTCTGGAAAGTCCCACATTGTGCCGTGTCCGCCTGCATAAAAGATGGCATCAACCTTCGTCGGATCGACTTGGGCAGGAGTGAGCGTCGTCTCGACCTGTGCCATTTTTTCAGCATTGCCTAAAAAAGCTTTGTTGAGCGGATCTTCTAAATCAATGCCAATCATCGGTGCCTTGCCTCCTTTGGGGCTGATGTATTCGATCGAGAATCCCGCTTTTTCAAATGCCGCTTCGGGATGAGTTACTTCGGGAAGATAAAATCCGGTTTCTTTGCCCGTGTTGCCCAAAGTATCGTGACTTGTCAAAACGATTAAAACTTTTTTAGCTTGCATGAGAAAGTTTCTCTGATTGGGTTGACTCTATCCTAGAGGCGCTCTACCTAAAAGTAAAATAATGGGACTTAGGCTCTGCTATAAATATATTTATGGTTAATTTTGAGTGGTATCGCAGTTTTATCGAGGTTTATCGTGCGGGTACGGCATCCAAAGCCGCCCAAACTTTGCATCTCACGCAGCCTGCCATCAGTCAACATATCGCCGCTCTAGAATCTACGCTGGGATATTTGTTGTTTCAACGATCGCCCCGACGCATGATTCCGACCGAGGAGGGAAAACGGCTGTATACACAGGTTGCGGCAGCGATCGAGCAACTTGAATCAATCCCCACTAAAAACACTGCGCCCGGCGTTCCGCAAATCATTCGCATTGGCACGCCGCAAGAGTTTTTCACCGAACGAATGCTCAATCAGCTACCCAAAAATGGACTTTATGCGATTCGATTTGGATTGACTCAAGAGCTGGTTGAACAACTGCTTGGGGGACAATTGGATGTCGTGATTGCCACACAAAAGATCATTCGTTCTGACCTCGACTATCAGCTCATACTAGAAGAAAACTTTTGGCTCGTTGCCCCTCCCGACACGATCGTTCCCATTGCTGAAGATATTTTGCAAACCGATTTAACTCAGTTGGAGCAATGGCTCAGAAGTCAAGCTTGGATTGCTTATGGAGAAGACTTACCGATCGTGCGTCGCTTTTGGCGGGTTGTTTTTGGGCGCAGACTAGATATCAAACCCAGCTTAATTTTGCCCGATCTGCGAGGAATTCGACAAGCGATCGAGTCAGGTTTTGGCTTTAGCGTATTGCCCAATTATCTATGTGAAGAATGGGTCAGAGACAATAAATTAACGCTAATTCTAAAACCAGTGAATGCAATTAAAAATCAGATTTGGTTTGTGACGAGAAAGGGCGATCGACAGAAGTTAAAAACAAAACTGCTGTCAGATTTATGGCAAGCGATCGCTGAGTAGTTCTTTCTGCTGTCACAATCCTATTGGAGTTGTAAAGTTTGCGATTGTGCCATTCTCGATGTACTAATCTGGAGATCACAAAATCCTCATTTGTTCTCCTCATGACTGTCTCGAACGCTGCTTCAAATTCTGTTGGTGAAATCTCGCTGGTTGCGTTAGCTCAGAAAACGCGGACTGCCGCCCGACGGTTAGGGACACAGACTGCTGATGTGAAAAATCGGGCGATCGCCGCCATTGCTGAGGCGTTAGAAACCAATGCCACCGAGATTCTCGCCGCTAATGCCGCCGATTGTGCAGCCGCAAAAGCCGCAGAAATTTCCCCGGCTCTTTGCGCACGATTAAAGCTAGATGAGACGAAATTGAAAGCCGCGATCGCCGGAGTGCGCGATGTTGGCAAATTGGCAGACCCGATCGGAGTCGTTCAAATCAACCGCGAACTCGACGAAGGACTGATTCTCAAGCGCGTCACCTGTCCGTTAGGAGTGCTGGGCGTGATTTTTGAGGCGCGACCCGATGCCGTGATGCAAATTTCGAGTCTGGCGATTAAGTCAGGAAACGGCGTGATTCTTAAAGGTGGGAAAGAGGCAATTCGTTCTTGTGAAGCTCTAGTGAACGCGATTCATCAAGGATTAGCGCAAACAGAAATAGATCCATCGGTTGTGCAACTATTAACCACACGAGAAGAAACGCTAGAGTTATTAAAACTCGATCAGTTTGTGGATTTGATTATTCCTAGAGGGTCAAATTCATTTGTGCGATTTGTGCAAGATAACACGCGAATCCCAGTATTAGGACACGCAGAAGGGATTTGTCATTTATATGTCGATCACACTGCCAACATCCAGAAAGCAATCAAAATTGCAGTCGATTCTAAAACTCAATATCCGGCAGCTTGCAACGCGATCGAGACTCTACTCGTGCATCAGGCGATCGCGTCAGAGTTTCTGTTAGAAGCGGTATCTGCACTGCAAGCAAAAAATGTAGACTTACGAGGAGATGAACGGACTCGTGAAATTCTCAACATCACTGCGGCAACAGAAGCAGATTGGATTACTGAATACAGCGATTTAACGTTAGCGATCAGAGTGGTGGATTCGTTGGAAGCTGCGATCGAACACATCAATACTTACGGATCGCGACACACAGACGCGATCGTCACTGAAGACTTAACTTCGGCTCAAACCTTTCTGGCTCAAGTCGATGCGGCAGGCGTTTATCACAACTGTTCAACTCGGTTTGCTGATGGGTTTCGCTATGGCTTTGGCGCAGAAGTCGGCATCAGCACGCAAAAAATGCCCCCTCGTGGACCGGTCGGCTTGGAAGGACTCATCACCTACAAATATCAGTTAGTGGGTGACGGACACATCGCTGCAACTTACTCTGGAACCAACGCCAAACCCTTCACCCATCAGGATTTGTAGATTGCTTCATGTTTGACAACATCTGCAAATTTCTCGCCGAATCCTTCTCGGCTGACTTCGCTACTTGGCTGCTGGGCGAATCGATCGAGCTAACCCAACTCAGCCCGTCAGAACTCTCGCTCGAACCCATTCGCGCCGATGCTCTAATTTTGCTGCAATCTGACGACGTTGTTTTGCACTTAGAGTTTCAGACACAGCCCAAAGCCGATATCCCATTTCGCATGATCGATTATCGGCTGAGAGTCCATCGTCGCTTTCCTCAAAAGCAGATGCGCCAAGCCGTGATTTATCTACAGTCCACCAGGTCTGATCTCGTGCAGCAAAGCGCGTTCACTTTAGAGAAAACTCGTCACGAGTTTGAAGTGATTCGGCTCTGGGAGCAGCCAACGAGTGCTTTTCTACAGTCTCCAGGATTGTTTCCGTTCGCAGTCTTAAGCCAGGTTAGCGATCGTACTCAAACCCTTCGACAAGTTGCTCAACTCATCGATCGAATGCCTGACCCACGGGCACAAAGTAATGTTTTGGCATCGACCTTCGTTCTCGCTGGTTTAGTATTAGAGTCAGAGGTCATTCAGCAAGTGTTGCGGAGGGACATCATGCAAGAGTCTGTCACCTATCAACTAATTAAATCAGAAGGTCGGGAAGAAGGTCGGGAAGAAGGTCGAGAAGAAGGTCGGGAAGAGGCTTTGCGACAGATTGTTGCGAACCTGACGAGAGAAGGAATGTCTCCTGATGTCATTGCTCGAATTACTGGCTTCACGATCGAGCAAATTCAACAGGTTCAAACGTCGATCGACCAGCCGTAATGCTATAGATGCAAAAATGCAAGAATCTGTCACTTACCAACTAATTAAATCAGAAGGTCGGGAAGAAGGACGGGAAGAGGCTTTGCGACAGATTGTTGCGAATCTGACGAGAGAAAAAATATCTCTTGATATCATCGCTCGGGTTACTGGCTTGACGATCGAGCAAATTCAACAGGTTCAACCTGCGATCGACCAGCCGTGATGCTGTAGATTCAAAAATTCGTTGCCCGATCGCCGACCAAACTCACCGATCTAACCCTCTTCCCAACGTAAGAATTTGTAATAAAAACGCTCATCAAATCAGATTAACGTAGCAAAAGATGCGGACTTTACCGATTTCGGATTTTGGATTCGAGAGTTTTGTGGCTTCTAAATCCAAAGTCCAAACTTCGATTGACCTTTGAGGCTTGACACGCCAGCAAACTACTTTAGTGTTGGGAAGTTTAGAATGAGCAGTAATTTAGCAACGAAACTCCGCGAGGGCACCAAGAAAGCGCACACGATGGCGGAGAACACAGGATTTATCTCCTGTTTTTTGAAGGGCACGGTCGAGAAGAATTCTTACCGCAAATTGGTGGCAAATCTCTATTTCGTCTATTCAGCGATGGAAGAAGAGATGCACAATCATCGTGGTCACGCTGTTCTGGGCAAACTCTACTTTCCAGAGCTAGAGCGCAAAGCCAGCCTAGAGCAAGACCTCGCCTATTATTTTGGCGCAAACTGGAAGGCAGACGTTGCCCCATCTGAAGCGACCAAATTCTACGTTCAGCGCATTCATGACATTGCTCAGACTCAGCCAGAGTTGCTGATTGCTCACCTCTACACTCGCTACATGGGCGACCTGTCGGGCGGGCAAATTCTGAGGAAGATTGCTCAAAATGCCATGAACTTGTCCGACGAAGAGGGGTTGGCGTTCTACTCGTTTAAGCAGATTCCTGACGAAAAAGCATTCAAAACCATGTATCGTCAACGGCTGAATGAAGTCGCAGTCGATGACGCGATGGACGATCGCATCGTCCATGAAGCCAACGACGCATTTGGCTTAAACATGAAAATGTTCCAAGAGCTAGAAGGGAATTTGATTAAAGCGATTGGCGTTCAGCTATTCAACTTGCTGACTCGCAAACGCAATCGTGGTAATACCGAGATGGCAACGGCTGAATAACTGCCCCGCTACCATTTCTCAGCCACTCGCGTTATTTTGAATCCTGGCAGCTTGATGATTTTCTGATTGAGAACCACCAAGCTGCTGGGATTCTAGTTTGAAAGGAGACAAAATGGCTGCAAAAATTCCAGTCACGGTGATCACGGGCTTTTTAGGGAGCGGTAAAACGACTCTGATTCGTAACTTGCTTCAGAATAATCAGGACCGACGCATCGCCGTTTTGGTCAACGAGTTTGGCGAATTGGGCATTGATGGCGATTTATTGAAGTCGTGCGAAGTCTGCCCAGACGGTGAAGTAGAGCCGCAGTCTAACATTGTTGAACTGACCAACGGCTGTCTTTGCTGCACTGTTCAAGAAGAATTTTTGCCGACGATGCTAGAACTTCTCAAGCGTAGAGATAGCCTTGACTGCATCGTGATCGAGACTTCTGGGTTGGCGCTGCCTAAACCGTTGATTAAAGCGTTTCGTTGGCACGAGATTCGCAACGCGGCGACGGTGGACGGAGTAATCACGATCGTCGATTGTGAAGCTGTTTCGACGGGCACGCTGGCAAGCGATTTACAAGCAGTCGAAGCACAGAGGCAGGCTGATCCCAATCTCGATCACGAAACACCGCTTCAAGAACTTTTTGAAGACCAACTAGCCTGCGCGGATCTCGTGATTCTCAATAAGACGGATTTGGTGGATGAAGACACTCAAGCTCACGTCAAAGAGTTGGTGCAGCGGGAACTTTCTAGAGCGGTGAAAATCGTCTCAAATGGTCGCAGTCAAACCCTCGACTCTGATGTGTTGCTTGGCTTTAATGCTGCCGTTGAAGATGACTTAGAAGCCCGTCCCAGCCATCACGATTTTGAGGAAGACCACGATCATGATGATCAGATTGTCTCAACTCATGTCGTGCTGGATCGAGCTTTTGATCCCTCGCAGTTAAAAGCACAGCTAGAGGCATTGGTGCAACAGCAAGAAATCTATCGCGTCAAGGGATTCGTTGCCGTCCCTAATAAGTCAATGCGGTTGGTGATGCAGGGAGTGGGATCGCGCTTTGAGCAGTTTTACGATCGTCCCTGGCAGCCCGAAGAAGCGAGACAAACGCGCTTGGTTTTCATTGGTCGAGATCTGAGCCACGAGGCGATCGAGTCTCAATTAGTCGCGTTACCCGTCTAGAAGATTTTGCCCTTGGTTGTGAAGTGGCTGAGGGCACTACTTCTGCATTAAATTCAAATCGTTAGAGCGTTTCACCACACTCATCAACGAGATAGCAAAGTGAGCGAAATCTCAACCCAACCAATTGATCGTAGAGCGGGTTAATTTTGCACATTGGAGGAATGTGTGCAACTTTGCGACCGAAAAGATTGATATCGCGCTCAAACGGACATTGAGCCGGGATCGCTTTGCAAATGAAATGGGCAAGCTTACGATCGTGAATTTCAACCCCATCTAGCCACTGACGAATTGGGCTTAGTAAATCAAAAC
This sequence comes from Leptolyngbyales cyanobacterium, assembly GCA_038208945.1. Classification (GTDB taxonomy): domain Bacteria; phylum Cyanobacteriota; class Cyanobacteriia; order Leptolyngbyales; family Leptolyngbyaceae; genus Phormidesmis_A. Next base: position 22,747 of record JBBQYE010000012.1, read on the forward strand.
GCGGCGGGTTTGGATGATGAGAATGCAGCGATGAAAAAGTCAGTTCTGTATTAGACATAACGCTACCTTTGTGGTCTAGTTGAGTCAATCTTTTTGCGTTCATGTGTTGAGACCGTGATTAATGATTGACTCGTGTCTCACTAACAAGATACATACAGGAAGGTGAGTT
>JBBQYE010000013.1:0-22642 GCA_038208945.1 Leptolyngbyales cyanobacterium
CGAATGGCTTCCAGATAAACGTTGTTCCATTCAATTACGATATTCGCCATTGGTAAGTCTCCTAGTTGAGTGTCAAGGTTTGAGGCAGTGCTGTGATGTCCAAATGCCTTAGTGAGCAAAGCTTGTAGGCAAGTTTTGGGATTGATCATCGGAAGATCGGGGTGAGTAAAAACGGTTGCGCCCTGAAATTGGCATCGATCCAAAAACAGATCGAGAAACCAAATGCTTTAGTGATTTACTTTTCTGTAGTAGAATTCACTGCACCTAAGCTAACCAGCCAGCGATCGCTCAGGCAGTGCCCACCTAGGTACTCTCCTCAGTCATGGTTAAAAGTGCAGGGTTGATCAGCCAACGGTTAAAATTGAGAAGCGACGGTGAGGACAGACAAATTCGCTTGCAGGACTCGCTCAATTACAGCAACCACCGAGAGACAAAGGACGACACCCATGAATAACTGCATCCTGATGGCAGAGGTCATTCAAGATCCTCAACTCCGCTTTACGCCCGATAATCAAACGCCGATCGCGGAGATGCGAGTCCAGTTTGCAGGCTTGCGCCCCGAAGAGCCTCCAGTGACGCTGAAGGTTGTGGGATGGGGCAATCTAGCGCAAGACATTCAGGCAAACTATCACCAGGGCGATCGGGTGATTCTTGAGGGTCGCCTGACGATGAATACGGTCGATCGACCAGAAGGCTTTAAAGAAAAGACCGCAGAGATGACGGTGCAGAAGATTTATACCTTAGATGGGGGCGATATTCGCTCAACAGCGAGTGCGTCTTCTGCGGGAACGGTGCCCCAACTAACGGCTCAACCTGCGGCGGCGCAATCTGCGAAACCTGCGGCGACTCCACGGGCAAAGACTACAACGACTAAAGCTCCGGCGGCACCTGCTCCGATCGACCAGCCCGAACTGGATGATATTCCGTTTTAGTTGAGGGATGGGGATAAAAAAATGCCGCGATTCCTGAATGGAGTCGGGCATTAATGTTGAAGTAGTTGATTTTCTACAAGTCCGTAATGACAATGACATCACTACGGACTATGGATCAGAGATTAGTGAATTGCCCGATCGGTGAGTTTGGTTAACACTTGGTTTGATCGCTCCACAAACGCTTTCATACCATCGGCATCAAACCCTTTTTGTGCCATCAATGCCAGATCGTACACATGATGACAAATCATGTTGGCGAGTTCTGCTGACGGAGATTGACCTTCAGTGACGATCGCGCCTTGACTCAGATTAATCAAGTTTTGAATCATCGGATGAGTCGTGTTGACTAACAAAATATGTTCTTCGGGGAACTGAATATTTTGCTGCTGCATCAGCGCATTCATTTCCTGCATCCGGCGCAGTTGCTCAGGTAAGAGAACCATCGCGGGGGGCGTGCTGGCAGGGTCGTCTCCTTTGAGTGCCTCAGTGCGAATGATTAGCTTCGGCTTGTTGAGCGCTTTTTGAAACAGTTCTTTGACTTGTTCGCTGCGAGTCTGATTGGTGTTAGGATCGACAATTTCGGACTGCTCTTTGTCGATTAGCGTGTCATCTAGTTCAGCATCCACTCGTGCAAACTGCACCTGCGAATATTCTCGCTCTAGGAAGCTGACAAAGTGACTGTCGATGAACGAGTCCATAAACAGAACTTCCAAGCCCTGACTGGTGTGAAGCTGCACATAGGTTGCCTGAGTGACCTCATCGGTGCAGTAAAAAACGCGATTCTCGTGGCGTTCTTTGTTGCGTTCTAGATATTCTTTGAGCGTCGTGTAAGATTTGCCATCTACAGTGTTGCTGACTGCGTTAGAAGTATCCTGCCAAGCATCTCCATCTGGCGTTTGCACTTCTATTTTAGGAGCGTCATCGATCAGATTCGCTGTAGTGCGATAGATCAGAATATCTTCGACTTGCTTTTTGAATTTTTCGTCATTAATTGAGCCAAATTTAACAAAGGTGCCCAAGTCTTGCCACGATCGAATATATTGCTCCCGATCGTCCCTATATAGCTCTTTGAGACGATCGCCGACTTTCTTGGCAATATAGTCTGCGATGCGGCGCACGGTGCGATCGTTCTGCAAAAAGCTCCGCGACACATTAAGTGGAATGTCGGCGCTATCCACCACACCCCGCAACGGCAGCAGAAACTTGGGAATTACTTCCTCACAATTTTCGCTGACAAACACTTGATTGCAAAACAGTTTGATCTGTCCTTTAGAGACATCGACATCGGGCTTTAGCTTCGGAAAATAAAGAATGCCATTCACAATAAACGGAAAGTCGGTGTTGAGATGCACCCACAGCAGCGGCTCTTCTTGAAACGGATAGAGGTAGCGATAAAACTCTAAATAGTCTTCAGTCGTGAGATTTTTGGGCGACTCTTTCCAGGGAGCTTTTTGGCGGTTGATTTGCTCGATCGCTTTGGCTTCTTCCCCTTCTTTGGGTGGCTCAATCACCTCTAACTTGATCGAAACAGGCAAAAAATCGCAGTAGGTTTTGATCAGTTGCCGAATTCGGTAGGGTTCTGCATACTCGTGTTCTTCGTCTTGCAGCGCCAGGGTAACAGTGGTGCCGCGTGTTGGACGATCGCCTTCTGACAGTTTAAACTCAGTCGAGCCATCACAAGACCAGTTGACCGCCTGCGAGTCAGCTTTGTAGGACAGCGTATCGATCGTGACAACTTTCGCCACCATGAACGATGAGTAGAACCCCAACCCAAAGTGCCCAATGATCTGCTGATCGCCAACGGCTTTATATTTCTCGACGAATTCTTCGGCGCTAGAGAACGCCACCTGGTTGATATATTTCTTCACCTCGTCGGCGGTCATGCCGATGCCGTTATCGGAGACTGCCAGGGTTTTGTTTTCGGAGTCGATCGTGATCACAATCTCCGGTTCGCCCAGATCGCCCGAAAACTCATCTGAGGTTGACACCATTTTGAGTTTCTGAATGGCATCTACGGCGTTAGACACCAGCTCCCTCAAGAAAATCTCGTGGTCGGAGTAGAGCCACTTCTTGATAATCGGAAAAATATTCTCAGTATGAATACTGATATTCCCCTGTTCTAAAATCGTTGTCATAGTCTAGTCCTGGTTACTCAAAAGACCTCAGCCCTATTTTGGACGAGGATGACCTAATCGCCTTCATTGTAATCAGTAGAGTTTGCCGATGGCTAAGATCGGATTTCCCTAAAGAGTCGACTGAAGTTGATCCAACAGCTTCTCAACATAGGTCAGTGCTCCGCGAATCGTTTCAGGATCTTCGAGGTCAACCCCCACATATTGACGCAAAGCTGTCACTTGATCTAGGCTGCCACCCGCCGCTAATAGCTCCAGATAGCCGGGAATGAACTCTTTGCCGACTTCAAGATATTTTTGGTAGCACGCCAAACTGACAATATTCGACGCAGTGTATTGATAGCAATAAAACGGCTTGAAGTAGATGTGACCAATCCGCGCCCAGTCATATTGATGCTCTGGCAATACTTCCACTGCATCGCCACAGAGTTCTTGGTAGAGTTTTGTCCACTCTTCGTTAACAAACTCGTGATTAAAACTGCCCTGAGTCGCCCGATCGTGCACCGCTAACTCCAATCGGCTAATCGTGCTTTGTCTAAACAGCAGATTTAACTGATCTTCTAGTTGGCGAGTAATCAAAGATTTAGTCAGCGCTTTGTCACCTTTCGCCTGTTTGAGCAAATAATCTAGCAACAGCAACTCGTTGAATGTGGATGCGATTTCTGCCAACACCATCGGCGGATTGCTGTTGAAATAGGTTTGACGATCGTCGATCCAGGCAAAGTGCAGCCCGTGCCCCATCTCGTGAGCCAGCGTAAACAGCGAATTGTAATCGTCGGTGTAAGAGAGCAATAAATAGCTGTGTTTGCCGTAGGTGTAGGCGCAAAAGGCTCCGCCCCGCTTGCCCTGCCTGACTTTAGCATCAACCCAGTTGTTCAAAAAGAATTCTTCGGCTCGACGGGCGTAGTTAACATCAAACTGTTCCAATGCGGCGATTAGCGTCTCGACTCCCGCTTTATAAAGAATGGGCGCGATTTGCTCATCACTTGTTGTCCAAGGCGCATACACGTCACAGGTGCGAATTTTTTGCCCAATGGCTTCTCCCTTGAGACGATAATAGCGCTGGAATAAGTCAAAGCGGTCGCGAGTGCCTTCCATGATGGCGCGAAACACAGGCTCTGAGACTTCATCGGCGATCAGTTGCTTGTGCAGCGTCGAGTCGTAGCTTCGCATCTGGTTTTCGATCTTGTGATCTTGGGCGACGGTATTCAAAATGAAGCCATAGAGCGAGTTGTGCTGATTCATCACCTTGCGAACCGACTGATAGGCAGCGTAGCGAGTTTCGGCACTTGGATGAAAAAGCAGCGCCCCTAAATCGGCTTCTGTAGTGGCAGTTTTGCCGTCTGGAGTCGTGACCGATTCATATTGCTGTTCGCCGAGGTGAACCGATCGCAGTTGAATAAATGCCTGCCGTCCGGTTAAGCTGTCTTGATTGCGAGTCTGCTCGACATCTTCTGATAGCGTGTGCGGACGATATTTGGCGATTTGGCTCAAATAGTGGCGATAGGGTGCTAGCTCGGCTGAATTTTGAAATGCGTCAAACTGCCCAGCTTCTAACGTTTGCAACTCTAAGTCAAAGAATAAAAGCTGATTCTCGACTCCCGTTAGGGCTTCCATCACTTTGTCTAAAAACTGTTTTGCCTCAGCGTTGCGAGTGTCAGCAGAAAAGATCAGCGACGGAAACGTGTAGAGAACGCCAGATTTTTCAGCGATCGCTTCCAAAGTTTTAAGACACGTCGCCAACTGCTCTGGCATTAGCCCCGTCACCTTACCGCGAAATTGGCTGCGAAACTCTGCGGCTTCTTGTTGCAGATTGTCTAAATCTTGCTCTAAGTTGGGGTCATCAAATCCTTGATAAAGATCAGACAAATCCCACTCTTGAGGGCTATCGATTGGATTTTGGGAAGTCACGATCGCTGATGTCATCTTAAAAACTCCTGAGTTTATTTCTAATCTACGCCACGAATCTTGCGCGTGTTGTCTACGAGGCTTTGAGCAAAGCGATCGAACCGTTCGGCAAGTTTTTCATCTAACAGTTTGCCATCTTCACCAAAGGCTTTCCACGCCTGCGCGATGCCGATTTGTTCAGGAATCACCCACGCATTGACCCATCGCATAATGACGCGCAAATCGTTGAGGGCGTTGCTGTTTGCCTGTCCACCTAAGACGCTGATTATCCCGGTGACTTTGCCTGCCATTTCTTCAAAGCCCATCAAGTCAAGAGCGTTTTTCAACACTCCACTAACGCTGCCGTGATATTCAGGACTGGCTAAGACGATCGCGTCTGCTTCTTTAACGACATCTTGCAGCCGCTTGACATCGGGATATCCAGCATAGTCATCTCCGCCATCGCAAAATGGCAGATTCATTGTTCGCAAATCAAGCAGTGTAACCTCAGCACCCAAAGCTGTGAGACGATCGACAGCTTGCTGAAGGGCTAAATAAGTTGAGGAACCCGATCGTAAGCTTCCTCCAATTGCAGCAATCTTAACCATGTTTAATGTTCCTGTCTGTGAATAAAAAGCGTTTGTGACGATCGCGTTTCACCCCTTAGTTTGCAGAAGTTAAAGCGAATTTGCCTATGTCGAGAGAGATGAAACGTGACGCAATCTCTAAGATGAAGTCGTTATGACTACACTCAGTCTAGCAAGCAAAAGAAAAATGTGTCAACTCATTGCAATTCTTAGACGACTGAAGTATGAGCAACCGACTTGCAACGGGGGTTTAGGGCGTGTTTTGAAACTCTCTCGCTGCGATTCTGCCTCGCCCTGAACTGAAGTTCGGGCTAGTAGTGGCAAGTCCGTTAAAACGGACTAAACGCGAGTCATTGCCAGCTCTTCAGTCCGTTTCAACGGACTTTCCCTCGTTAGCCCGAACTTCAGTTCAGGGCAGGATAGCAACGAAGACAGAGGTTTAAAACACTTCCTAAGCCCCTTGCCCATACCTCACCAGAATGCAAAACTGGGTCAGTGTTGCACCCATTGCCGTAATTTAGGAGGCAACTCTTTTCTCGATCGCCCCACCGGGTCAATGCACACATGACGAGTCAGCGCTCGACTAGCAGGACGATCGAACCCCACTAAACTAATCTCATAAACGATTTCAAATTCGCTGTCGTTTATGGGATGGGAACTGATTTGCACCGATAAGCGATCGCCACAGTGTAACGGTCGAAAAAAATCAACATCGGCATGAATAATGGGAACGGCAACATCAGAATCTCGAAAAAATGATTTGAGATCAAACCCTGCTGTGATTAAAACTTCTTCATAGGCTTCATGGCAGATCTTTAAGACATTTGCAAAATAAACAACGCCAGCCGCATCAGTATCTTCAAAGCGCACCGTCCGCTGATAGAGGTGGGTCATGAATCAAATGGCTCAACTAAAGCTAAATCGGCAGTGAGAAAATCGATAAACTGTCGGGCAGTTCTGCCCGATCGTCCGTTGTGTCGGGTCGCCCACTGCAACGCACGATAGTCTAAATCCTCTGATTCCAACGTGATCCCCGCTTGCTGTGCGAGGTGATGAATCATTTTTAGGTAGGTCGCTTGATCCGCAGGTTCAAAGGTCAGCGTTAAGCCGAAGCGATCACTAAACGACAATTTTTCCTGCACTGTGTCCCAATGGTGAACTTCGTCAGCATCTTTGGGACGAGGACGATCGTCAAAAAACTCGCGCACTAAATGCCGTCGGTTTGAGGTCGCATATACGACAACATTTTGAGGACGCGCGGTAAGATTGCCTTCCAATACCACTTTCAGCGCTTTATAGGCATCGTCATCTTCTTCAAACGAGAGGTCGTCTACAAAAATGATGAATTTCTGAGGTAGATTTCGCAACGGCTCGACGATCGCGGGCAAGTCTTTGAGTTCAGATTTGCCGACTTCGATCAGACGCAACTGACGATCGCTATACTGCCGCAGCAGCGACTTGACGAGCGAAGATTTCCCCGATCCCCGACTGCCGTAAAGCAAGATATGCAGAGCCGACTTCCCCGACAGCAGAAACTCTGTGTTTTTGAGCAGCATTTCGCGCTGAGTCTCATAGCCAATTAGATCCGATGCCTGCTGCAACTCGGGCTGCGCGATCGCCACCAGTTGCCCCTGTTGCCACCGAAACGCTTGATACTTCGCGAAGATTCCCGTTCCAAATTCACGATAATAAACAGATAATTCGTCTACCGCTTCCGCCCAATCCTGCATCGTTCTCAGCTTAGTTTTGAGCGGCGCAGCAGTTTTTTCTGGAGACAACTCATCTGACCAAGCTGTTAAATTTTCAGCAGAAGTCTGTTGACTAACCCATTCACAAACCTGCTCACTTCGACACTTGTAGAGACTCTGCAAAATTTGTAAGTCTCGTTTCACAGCGTCGATCAAAGCAGACGGTAAATCGTTAGACTTCTGTCTCGAAAAAGAATTGTCTGCGGTCAAGAGTCGATCGAGCAAATAGTCTTGCCATCCCTGACCGCGTTCAGCTAATGCCGAAAACCACGACCCATAAGCCTGTAGCGCGATCGAACTGTCTCCTTGGATCAGCGACTGCAACAACTCTAAAAAGGCTTGCCCGACCCGATCTCCTAAAATCTCCCGATACACCAGCAGTGAGAGAAGATTCTGATGAAGCGCCTGAATCGAGGTGACTTGAGTATTCATCATCTAAAGGCTCAACCACGCCAACACAACTTTAGGCGCAGGTAAAATGACCAGCAGCACCAGAGCCAGAGCCAGAAGCCCAACCACATCACGAGAATTATCTAACTCAGTGATATCGTTAAGCGCAGGCTCATCTGTAGCGGGAAGCAGCAGCAGTAAGATTGCCCACAGCAGCAGATGTTGTTGCGCAAACGAGAGAATCAGCAGCAACAGTCGAGAAACTTGCCCGATCGCCGCCCCGGTGCGCTGCCCAAACATGGCGTGAACCATCCGTCCGCCATCCAACTGTCCGACGGGCATTAGATTAAATGCGCTAAACAGCACTCCAATCCAGCCCGCGACCGCGATCGGATGGAGATTGATTGCTTTCGCCGCTACTAGCTGGTTTCCCAGCGCCAACTTTCCTAACCCTGCCAGCACCAGAGAATATTTGGGATTCAGTGCCTCAAAGCTGAGTAACCCAGCTCCTGGCTTTGGCGGGAGAGCGACTACAGACGAATGATCTAAGCCCCAATATAAGAGAGGGATCGCGATCGCGAATCCTGCTAGTGCGCCAACTACGCCCACATCAAATAGCGCCTTGCGGTGAGGAATCGGCGATCGAATCTGAATGAATGATCCCACCGTTCCCAAGGGCAGCAGAGGCAAGGGAATCACTGGGATAAAGTAAGGCAGCGTTGCAGCGATATGATAGCGGCGAGTCGTCCAATAACAGCCCAGCGATCGCACAGCAAAAAATCCTATAATCGCCAGTGCATAGGGCAATCCTTGCACCAATACTGAAGGGTCTAACGTGACCTGTTTTTTCGCAATCTCAAGCCCTGCCAGCAGAGTGGTTAGCAACGTCATTGCCGTTAACCCCAGCGCAATGCCCGGACGGGTCAGCCGTCTATCTTGTCTCGCCTCTATGCTGGCTTGAGAGTTGGGCACCAGCGCAAAGAACGGTTTTTTGTCTAGCCCTTCTTGAAACACGACATAGAAGCGATCGCCAAACTTTCCCTCAACGTTTTCTTGAATCGTTTTATAAGCCACTTCTGGCGTGGTGCGTAGCTGTCCTCGGCAAATTATGGCTTGTGGACGATAGTCAATATTCTGCAAATAATAGACCGACCACGGAAAACAACCTTGTAAACTTGTCTCCTCTGCCTTGTTGATCGGGCGCGAAGTTGGTTGATCAGACTTTTCAGAAGTCGAAGATGATACTTGAGGGGTAGCGGAGTCGATCGCAGAAGTCGGAGCAATCCGTCCTTTCTGAATCAGGTAGAGATAAAGCGCTAAACAGCCCACAAACATCAAAATAACTAGCTCTAGCGGCATTCGTCGCTGAGTCCCAAATGCCAGTGCCCAAGCAGTGATCGCAAACGCAGGCATCATAGCAACCAGCCATAATGCCCAAACTGGAGTGCGAGTGATCCCGGTCACTCTCTGCACGATAAAGTAGGTAATCAGTCCTAGTACGAGTAACCAGATCATGCGCTGAATTTTACAGATTTAAGATGCAGTGGACTCAGGAGCGCCGCCGCACAGCCTTGTTGGGCAGTTGATAAATAACTAAGCACGGGTTTTAACCATAGCACTCAACCTGTTAGCATCGTCTGTCTAGATGGGTGAGTTAATCGATCGACCCGTAACCTTTGCTGAAGCCAATATTTTTGCATTCTTTGCAGCATCCTCAATAATCTGGGAAGATCGACGAGAGCCAACTACTTGACTATCAAAATTGCCAGCCCTCAAACAGACTTAAAAAACAGTGCCTTCAGAACAATCTACGTCTCCCCCTTCTCTTCAGCCTGGTTTATCTAGTCAAACGACATCCTCCAAACAGCCTCGTCTTGTCTTAAAGGGTGACGATCGCTCCGATCCTCGCTCCATCTTTGCGTTCTCGCCCAATCGTGACACATTAGGCGGAACCGCTTATCTCAGTGTAGAAACAGAAGGCAACATCTTAATAGATTGTCCGGCTTGGGATGAGACAAATCGCAACTTTTTGCACACTCAAGGGGTGCGATCGCTGGTCATGACCCATCGGGGCGGCATGGGCAAAGTTCGAGACATTCAGCAGGCACTCGGCTGCGACGTTGTGGTTCAAGAACAAGAAGCCTATCTGCTGCCAGGATTGCAGGTGACTACCTTTCAAAAAGAATTGAGCCTCAGCGCCGACAGCCGCGTGATCTGGACTTCAGGACATTCTCCCGGCGCGTCTTGTCTCTATCACAATGCCTGGGGAGGCGTATTATTTTCGGGTCGTCATCTAGTGCCCGATCGCTACGGCAATCCCGCTCCGCTTAGAACTGCCAAAACGTTTCACTGGGGTCGTCAAATTCGCAATGTTCAAACGCTGTTAGGCCAATTTACGCCCGACACGATGCGGCTTCTGTGCCCTGGTGCCAATATTGGATTTTTGCGGGGCAGCCTGACGATCGACGACGCTTATCTAAAACTGACTCAACTCAACCTACAAGCGTGTTTAGAAATGCAGCCGCTGCTCTAAAGCATCAGCCGTTCTAACGCGTGCGAATCAGGAATGCAGAGCGTCTCTCGATCGCGCTCAATCAGCCCCTTTTTCTCTAGTTTGCTTAACACTCTCGTCACTGTTTCTCGCGCCAAACCACTCAAACTGCTCAATTCTCGATGAGGCAGATTAGGGATCTCGATTCCTTTAGGGCTGCGTTTACCCTGACCTTCTGCCAAAAACAATAGAATATCTGCTACCCGTGAGGTGCTGTCTGATTCTCGAAGTCTCAGCCGTCGGTTAACCTGTCTTAGACGACGTGCCATCAGTTTAGCGAGTCTAACGCCTGCCTGTGGTTCAGCATTGAGCAGTTGCACAAAATCTTGAGCGGGCATATTGCCGATCGCCGTTGGAGCCAGCGTGATCACATCCGTTGATCGCGGCACTTCCTCCAGCGGTGCCATCTCTCCAAATAGTTCTCCTGTGCCCAAAATATTGAGGGTGACTTCTTTTCCGTCGAGGTTATAAGTTCTGATCTTCACCCAGCCCGTCAAAATAAAATAAACCGAACTTCCCCAATCGTTTTCTAAGAGAATGACCTGGTTTGCAGGATGATTTCGCATTACCATATGGGCAGTCGCTTTCTCGATCGCTGCCTCTGGCAAACCCTCAAAAAAGGGAGCAGAGGTAATCGATACATTAGAGGAATTGTCTCGTGGGTTATGCCAATCATCCATTGGAACTTTATTTCGAGGAGTGCAGGTCACGCTGATGAAAAGCCAAACGTTAGAGAACTTAGCCTAAAGATTATTCATTTAACAGAGGTTATTTTTAAGCCAAATAAAATATAGATAACCAGAGACAAGAGTCTATAACAACTAACTTATACAGTAAATAGGAGCTTGAGGATCGATTAGGGTTCTGTAGTTTATGGGACGATCGTCACCCTTAAGAAATTTGATGTATTCCATTAATAACTGGCACAAACCAATCGACATCATAGCCTAAAGTTTCGCTGCTATCAGATGAAAAACTAAATGAACGACTAAAGCTAGATAAAATACAAAAAACTCTCGCCATACTGCTGAAAAAGCTCAATCTAATACTGATTTCTTTGTCTATTATTTAATGATATTTTAGACGCTTTTCCTGGCAGAATGAATTCCCGCCATGATTTAGAGTTCCTGCTGACTCCAGCTAATAAGCAGGCGCAGTTCACTTATTTAGAAACTGCACGTCTCTAGAAGTCTTCTTGCAGAGGTTTTGTAGCCTCAAGAAAGCTCAACTTTCGTGCCCATACTAGCGATGAAAATACTCTGCGGTAGGGTAGAAGTGTCAGACCTAAACTGTAAGGGTTTTAGGTTTTAGAAAACGCATTCTTCAGTTCTGCAAAACTTTAGCCAAGGACGCGATCGTGACTTCTCAGACAGATCCCACTCAGATACTCATCGACCACATCGACAGCACCCTCAGCAAAACTGTTTCTCGGCTTCCTTGGGCAGCGAGTAGGCAAATTAGTCAACAGCGTCAAGTCTTACAACAGGTTCGCGACTATTTGGCGAGGCAGCGATCGCCAGCAGTCTCTGCTCAGACGACGCACCCATCGGCGGCGTTAAATCAGTCAGAAGCCAGCGCTCAAGAGGTCATGCAGTCTATGATTCATGAAATGAACGAGTTGCGATCGACGCTGCTGAGACCCCTACAGTCTGAGGTGGTTACCTTAACTCAGCAACGAAATGCGCTGAGGCACGAAGTCCGACAGCTAGAGGCGCACAAACAAAGCCAGTTACTAGAGCAATCATCTAACTCATCGAATCTAACGGCTTCTCAAGTCGATCAGCTACAGACGGTGCACGATCGAGCAGATCAAGTGCTAGGGACGCTCGACACCACCCTAAGAGTTGTCTTTGAGTCATTGCAGCAAGACATTGAGGCTTACCAACAGTCGCTCTCACAAGGACTCGAAAAACTTCATGGCTTAGGACAAGGAGAAACGTTAGTGACTGCGCTTGTCAGCCGCTTGGCGCAAGAGTTGGGTCGTGGAGCCTCTTCTTATTTGCAGACTCAGGAGACGGCTGGTCGCGATCTGCCATCTCAATTAACCCCGACCCAGGCACCATCGCTGATCAGCGGCGCGATCGCTCCCCACTTATCGCAGACCGTTTCTGACTCGCCTAAAGTCTCACTTCCCTATCCTAGCACTGAGTTACCGCCCACACAATCTTCTGAGATTCTCTTCAGCGCGTATGATTCGATTCACACCCTCACTGAGCTGTTAGAGCAGCTAGCCCACGAGACCGAACCAAATATGCTGGCAGCAACTCCCCATATCCCAGAAGATTTGCTGCCTCAACCTCTCTTCCCTCAGAATGCAGCGCTAGACCTTCAGCTTGATCAAAGCATTTTGAATCAACTCAGTGAGGAACTTTCTCATCTAGAAGACGAAGGCGCGTCATCTTCTCAGTTAGCCCTGCTTCAATCCTCATCTTTCAGTCCGCCAAACGCGGTCAAATTAGTTGGCATGGACGACTTATTTGTAGACGAATCTTCGCCTTCTTTAGACTCTGAAGAATGAAGTCATAGAGCACCCATCTCCAGGCGGATCTTCGCAAGCCCTATCCGAACTTCATAAAAACTTAAGTCAGTTCAAAGATTGAGCAAACGTCCTCCCTTTCCCTACCGTATGATCACGAGGCTGAATATATTGGCAGTGAGGTCAACCTTATAAAAAAAACTGGCTGCTACCCGTGATGATGTCTCCTGAAATTTCCTCTCCTCTCTACTCAATCCTGCTTGAAGATGCTCAAGAAGCAGACGTTTCTGCGATCGAGCCTTCGAGTCCTGTTGAATTGAAGCGTCTCCATTCTTCGGTGCACAATAAGCTCAAACGACTGATTGACGTTGCAGGTGCGGTGATTGGCTTAGGCATCACCGCGATCGTAGCAATTCCAGTCGCGATCGCCATTCAGCGCGACGATCCAGGTCCTATTTTTTATAGCCAAATGCGCTGTGGCGTGAAAGGGACACCCTTTCGCATCTGGAAGTTTCGCTCAATGGTGATGAATGCAGACGCGCAAAAGCACCTGGTCGAAAATCAAGCAAAAGGCAATATCTTTAAAAACGAAAACGATCCGCGAATCACCCGCATCGGAGCGTTTCTTCGCCGCACCAGTCTTGATGAGCTTCCTCAGTTTTGGAACGTCCTCAAAGGTGAAATGAGCTTAGTCGGCACTCGTCCTCCAACTCTAGATGAGGTCAGTCACTATCAGCCTCACCATTGGGTGCGCCTAACTGTGAAGCCTGGTATGACGGGCGAGTGGCAGGTAAACGGTCGCTCTAGCGTGATCGATTTTGAGGATATTGTGAAGTTGGATGTGGCCTATCAACAAAAATGGTCGATCGCCTACGACTTGAAATTGATTCTTAGAACGATCGGCGTTGTGTTGAATAAGCGTGGAGCTTGTTAGTCAAAATTTTAGCTTTCTAGATGGTTACAAATAGGGATGATCCGGTTCGGATTGTCCCTATTTTCTTATGCTTAGGTGAGATGCTGTTTGCTCAAGTCTATGAATCTGCCTACTTGGATCACCGTTTCTCGCCTGCTTGGGGTGCCTTTTTTGCTCTATGGATTGCACGCTCCTACTCCGCAAACGCGCTGGATTATGGTGGGTGTCTTTCTGCTAGCAGCGGGCACCGATTGGCTAGACGGATATCTTGCCCGAAGGCTCAATCAAGTCACAGATTTGGGCAAGTTTTTAGATCCGTTGGTCGATAAGCTGCTGGTTTTAGCTCCTCTGATGTCCCTGGTTGGGTTGGGACAGATTCCTGCGTGGGGAGTGTTTATGATTTTGGCGCGAGAACTGACGATCGCCGGATGGCGCGTTGATCCCAAGCTGCAAAGCGGGGCAATCCAAGGGGCAAATTTTTGGGGCAAACTCAAAACCGTGAGCCAAATTGTGGCGATCGCCCTCTTGATCGCTCCCCTTCCCGATCCTTGGCGATCCGTCTCACTGGCTGCTTTTTGGATCTCGGTTGCCCTCACCTGGATTTCGGGTGCAGTTTATTTGGTTCCAAAACAGGCGAGCTAGAAGATTGATAATTCCAGAAATAATCAGCGATCGGTCGCTCTGATGGAGCAGTCATATCCTCAGTTGGATTGAGCAAAATGAGCGACTGCACCCGCGTTCTGCGTTCTGCTCCCTGCATCCGTCGAGCCACCCGACTCGGAATTCCGTCTCTATAGACAATATGCCCTTGCCCCGCCAACACCACAACCTGAGTTTTGGGATTCGCTTGGAGACATTGGCTGACTCGATCTGCCATCGTTTCGTCCCATAGAATCTGGGCGAGAAAGAAGCGATCGAACTGGCGGCTATTGCTTTTACCCTGATGGATTTCTTGATAGATCAGCCGCATTCTCTCGCGATAAGCCTCTGGTTCTGCCCGAATCTCAGAGATCGGAGGAATAAATCTGAGATCTGCCACCGTCAGGCTTTCTAGACCTTCACGAGACACCTTTCGAGTCACTTCAGTCGGGGTGTTAAGGGCAATCACCCGCAGTCGATTCTCTTTGGCGAACCGCAAAATCGGGGCGTAATACTCCCACTCGAAGCCCCATCGGGTTTCATATTGACTGAGTTCTTTGAGTTGAGCTTCACTGATCGCTCCCGCTAAGTAGCGATCGAGCACCAACTGATAGGGGCGCTGAAACATCTCCATCGCGATCGCCAAGTTAGGACGCAACCGATGAAGTGACTGAATAATCTCAAGTTGAGCGCGGTGGTCGTCAGCGCGATCGTGGGTTTCGCCTAGATAGACGACATCGGCGATCGCCAATTGTTGAAGAATACGTTGCGGGTTTTCGCTCTGGTTTTGAGGACTAGACACCGAGACTTTAGCGTTTGGAGCCACTGAGATAGAAGCTTGAGCATAGGCAGGAGACGCGCAAAGCAGGACAGCGCCCAGAGACCATGCCCATAGATTAGCGAGATAGGGCTTCGACATTAGCCGCATAGGACGATCAATAAATTCTTCCTTCTGACTCATCAACCTATCACTATCGAAGGAATCAAGGCACGACTCGATTGACCTACCTTGGTGGTCAGAAAACTTAAATGTAACCGCTATGAGCCAAGAATCCAATCCCACGGGCGCGCAGCCTGGTAAAGGTGCTGCCGGAGATCAGTGGGCAGTCCAAACGGCACAACCCACTGGTGTTAACCCTGCTGATGAGCGCATCCCGTCAGGGGTTGATGTTGAGAAGAACAAGAAACAATTGGAAGCCGCTGCCGCCCAAGAAGAAGACACCGACTTAAAAACGACCGATGGGTATGTCATTACCGAGTCGGGTCAAATCGATAACTTTGCCGTTGAGCCGCCGATGTATTACGAGAAAGATGGAGAACGAATTGAAATCAAAGAGTAGCTAGTTTTTAGGGAAAGCATGGATGAAATAGTGGCGATCGTCTCTCAAGGGCGATCGCTTTTTTACGTCACAGAATTCTGTTTTGTACGGATTAGAACTCTGACCAGCGAAAAACTACAGTATCGTTCATCCTGATTTTAAATTCCTTTATTTAATTACGGAATTCGCCGAGTGATGTATGTCAAAATGTAAAGCGTGTGGATTACTTCTTCTCTAACCAACTCTCTCACTCCGACTGCCGTTGCCTTAGGAAATTTTGATGGCATCCATCAAGGGCACCGACAGGTGATTTCACCTGTTCTAAATGGAGATGGGCACGATCGCTCTACCGTTGTCTCCTTCTCTCCCCATCCCAGAGAGTTTTTTAGCGGACAGCCCCGCGCGCTCCTCACTCCTCAGTCTGAAAAAGCACTTCAGCTTCAATTGCTGGGAGTTGAGCAGCTAGTTCTGTTGCCATTTAATCGAGAACTGGCGGCGCTAGACCCACAGCAGTTTGTCGAAGAAGTTTTAGTGCGGCACCTGCGAGCCAAACAGGTCAGCATCGGGCAAGATTTTCGATTTGGATGTAAACGATCGGGCACCGCCACTGACCTACACAAAATTGCAGAAGCTTGTGGCATTGGGGTGACGATCGTGCCTCTGTTCACCTTTAAAGGCAAGCGGATTAGTACCTCTGCGATTCGTGAAGCCCTAGATCAAGGAGATTTAACGATGGCAAACCGAATGCTAGGACGCTCTTATAATTTGGTGGGTGAAGTGGTCGAGGGTCAGCAGTTAGGACGCACGATCGGGTTCCCAACGGCTAATCTACGAGTGCCGCCTGAAAAGTTTTTGCCTCGGCAAGGAGTTTATGGAGTCCGGGTGTTTGGTGAAGCGCTTAACAGCGATCAGCCTGTTTTAGGTGTGATGAATATTGGCAACCGCCCGACGGTGAATGGAACGCAGCAAACGATCGAGGTTCACCTTCTAGACTGGATGGGTGACTTATATGGTCAAACGCTCACCGTAGAGCTTGAGCAGTTCATTCGCCCAGAGCAGAAGTTTGCCTCATTGGATGAGCTAAAAGCTCAGATCAAAGCAGATTGTGAAACTGCTAGAGCGATGTTAGTTCTTGTTTCGTGAGTGATGTTCTCTTTGGGTATGCTCTAACTTTGGGCATCTTCAGTATGATGATCAAAAGCGCTCAGGGGCAAAACTTTAGACATGAGAGATCGCATTGAGCAACTGACGCAAAATCTTAGCCGCACGATCGTAGGCAAATCAGACGCGATTCGTCTCGTGCTGGTTGCCCTACTTTCAGGTGGACACGCCCTTTTAGAAGATGTTCCTGGTGTCGGAAAAACCTTGCTGGCGAAGTCTTTGGCGAAGTCGATCGACGGTCGGTTTCAGCGAGTGCAGTGTACGCCTGATCTGTTGCCCACTGATGTTACAGGAACCAATATTTGGAACCCCAACTCTGGTGAGTTTGAGTTTATGGCAGGTCCCGTTTTTGCGAACGTGCTGCTGATGGATGAGATCAATCGCGCCACTCCTCGCACCCAATCTGCCCTGCTGGAAGTGATGGAAGAAAAGCAGGTAACGGTGGACGGCGTGTCTCGATCGGTGCCCAGTCCATTTTTTGTGATTGCGACTCAAAACCCGATCGAATACCAAGGAACGTTTCCGCTCCCAGAAGCGCAGATGGATCGCTTTGCGCTGTCTCTATCGTTGGGATATCCGACTGAAGGAGAGGAGTTGCAAATGTTGCAGCGGCTTCAAGAGGGACACACTTTTCAAGAACTTCAGCCCTGCATTTCCTTACAAGACGTACAAGATCTTCAACGCCTTTGCGCTCAAGTCAAAGTTGAAACCTCCCTCCAGCACTATATTCTCGATCTAACAAGAGCGACTCGACAGGATGAAGAAATTACGCTCGGTGTCAGCCCCAGAGGAACAGTAGCGATGCAAAAAGGCATACAGGCACTGGCATTTTTAGACGACAGAGAATACGCGATCCCCGATGATGTCAAGCAACTTGCGCCTCACGTGCTGGCTCATCGGATGATTCCGGCGGGGGGACGAAACGCGAGAGGAATCGTCGATCGGCTTCTGCGCTCGATCGCCATTCCCTAATCATCGCTCGGACGCATGGCTTCTCGTGCCAACATCGCTAGACCTGCCACGCCCATGCTGACAAACCAGACATATTGATACCAATAGTGTTGCATCTGGCTGGTTGGCGTTAATTCAGGGTGCAGTGTGCAGAGATAAAACAGCAGAAAAACCATCATCAGACCGCCAAACCCAGTGAAGGTTAACCCCATCAGGATTCGGGCGGATTTGAGGTCTGCGTCGGTGATGTCATCAATGTCAATGTTTGCCAACTGATCAAGAGACTTGTCTGCAACTTGAGAGGCTTCACCTAAATTCATGGCGATCTCTGACGGCAACAGAGGAGCGATCGCGGTGACGGTTTTAAGTCGTAGCGATCGCTCAGTGTCTCGCAAAAGTTCTAGAGGTTTGCGCGCTGAAGGCTTGGCAAAGTCAACTCTATCTGACATCTCAGGCTTAAAATCCATAACGACTCACCGATCGACTTTCACCCATTCTAAAGGAGCCAGAGACTTTGGATGAGTCTTACCCTCGTTTTTGAAGTTCGTCGAGTTTAGCAAGCACTTCTCGGCTGTGGACGATCGGATTTACTCCGGTGAATGTGGCTTTGAGGGTTCCTTGAGGGTCAATGATGAAGCTGTGTCGAGATGAAACAATGCCCATCCACGAGCCATAGGCTTTGCTGATTGCGCCCGTTGTGTCTGCGAGCAGAGGAAACTTGAGACCTTCAGAGTCGCAAAATTCTGCGTGAGAATCAACATCATCGGCACTGATGCCCACAATTTGAGCGTTGCGATCGAGATATTGCGGCATATCTTGCTGAAACTTGCGGGCTTCGATTGTGCAACCCGACGTAAAATCTTTGGGATAAAAGTAGGCAACGACCCACTTTCCACGATAATCTGCCAGCGAGATGTTGCCGTCTCCCGTGTTGGTCGGCAGCGTGAATTCTGGAGCGGGGGCATCGACGAGAGGCAATTTTCCACCCAGAGCCAGCGCGTCAGGTGCAAGATTGAGCGTCGTGAGTAGGGTTAGGCAACAAGCAAACAAAACTTTGAAGATAATTTGGCGCAGCATGGGATAAACCTGAGAGAACTCTGTAATAAAAGTTTACCTTAGCGGTCACGTCTTACCAAAATGCTACTCAACTCTGAACTGAGCTTCTGATATCCATCACTCAGATGTGCAGGAGATGTAAAAATAACTATGGCGGAGTTGAGAAGCGATCGAGGGAATTTAATTGACTCAAAAAAGCTTGATGAAGAAGTTTGATGTAGTAGTAGTGGGTGGCGGTCCTGCTGGAGGACAATGTGCCCGAATTTTGGCGAAATCGGGTCGAACAGTTCTATTAATTGAGCGCTTTAAAGACTTTACTAAAAACAGTTTTTCTAGTGCAGGAACTCCTTTAGAAACCTCAGAAAAGTTTGACCTACCTGAAACCGTGGCGGGTAGCTTTTGGAATCAATTAGTGATCGTCACGTCTAATAAGCGGGGAGTCTGGAAATCTGAGAAGACGCTGGGAAGTGTTTTAGATTTCACGAAGCTGCGAGAGTTTTTAGCCGAAGATGTCGTAACTCACGGAGGCGAAGTATGGATGGGATGTCGATACGTCAGTCACCGTACTGAGCATCATGAAACAGTTGTCACGATTAAAAATAATTTAATTGGTGGGGAGATTCTGGTTAGTACAAAAGTTTTAGTTGATGCAACGGGACCGAATCGATCGCTCATCATTCAAAAAAACAGTCCTCAACCTAAGTTTACTACTATGACCGGAATTGAATATTTAGTTGAAGTTGATGAAGAATCCTATCAAAAGCATTCTAGAGCCTTAAATTTCTTCTTAGGTCATAAATGGATTCCTAAAGGCTACTGTTGGATCTTTCCGATGGAAGAAAACCGATTAAAAGTGGGTGCAGGAATTGTCAACGGCGAACATCGGGTCGTTAAAGAAACAGAGCCACTCAAACACTATATTGAACTGATTATCCATGACTGTATCAAGCCAGAATTTTACAAAATTATTGACATTCACGGCGCAACAGTCAAATATAGTATGGGTTTGAATGATGTCTACAGTCGAGATAACTTAATTGCGATCGGAGATACTGTTTCAACGATCAACTTCTTAGGTGGCGAGGGCATTCGACACGCGATGCTCAGTTCTGAAATCGCTTGTCGATATATTCAAGAATATTTAGGCGGTCAAAGAAACGACTTCAATGACTATCAACAAGAGATGCACCGAACCTTCCTTGCAAAGTGGAAAGTTTCCGAGAAATTGGGCATGAAAAAATATCTAGAAGATGCCGATTCTTTAGTCGATAAAGTCGTCTCTTATCTAGAACCAATGAAGCTAGAAGATATTGTCGATGTTCTGTTCTATTACAAATTTGAGAAGGTTTCTAAAGGGTTTTGGTCGTATTTATTGAGAAAAGTCCGATCGTTCTTCAAGCCCTTTAAGAAAGCCTAAGTCAAAATTGCGCCACCCATTAAGCGCTGATAGCGGTACTCCAGTTCGGCTTTCATTACTGCCCATTTCTCAAGCGTCGGATCTTTCTCGATCGTTCTCTCTGCCGCATCTCTCGCCAATTCCAGCACTTCTTGATCGTCTACCAAACTTGCCAGCGCAAAATCTGGTAAACCTGACTGTCGGGTGCCTAACACCGCACCGGGACCTCGAAATCGCATATCCATCTCTGAGATAAAAAATCCGTCTTGCGATTGCTCTAACACTTTGAGGCGTTGACGGGCGGTTTCGGTTTTAGAACTGCTCATCAGCAGACAAAATGACTGAGCCGCTCCTCGACCGACTCGACCGCGAAGCTGGTGCAGTTGCGACAAGCCAAAGCGATCGGCGTGTTCGATCAGCATCACCGACGCATTGGGGACATCAACCCCCACTTCAACAACCGTGGTCGAGACCAGAATTTGCGTCTGGTTATCTCGAAATTGAGAAATCGATTCGTCTTTCTCAGCAGAGGTCATTCGCCCATGCAGCAAGCCGACTTTGAATTCGGGAAAGACCTTTTCTTGAAGTTCTTGATGTTCGTCGATCGCGGATTTCAAATCCAATTTTTCTGATTCTTCGACCAGAGGCAACACGACATAAATCTGGCGACCTTGAGCGACTTCACGCCGCATTAGCTCATAGGCTTTTAGGCGTTCTCGCCCTGCCAGCACCGTGGTTTGAATCGCCTTTCGACCCGGCGGCAACTCATCGATTTGACTGACATCTAAATCGCCGTGAAGCGTCAACGCTAGCGTCCGGGGAATCGGGGTTGCGGTCATCGTCAACACATGGGGATGCTCACCTTTTTGCTGAAGTTTTGCTCGTTGCTGAACTCCAAAGCGATGCTGTTCGTCAATCACGACTAAACCCAGACGATGAAAGTTCACTGTGTCTTGAATCAGAGCGTGAGTGCCGACGAGCAAGGGCAGTTCTCCAGTTTCAAGCTGGGCGTGAATCTCGCGGCGTTTGGCGGCTTTGGTCGAGCCTGTCAACAACTCCACGGGCAGATGCAGCAAATTGAACCAACCGACCAATTTCCGATAGTGCTGTTCTGACAAAACTTCAGTCGGAGCCATCAACGCGCCTTGATAGCCAGACTGAATTGCGGCTAACAGAGCAATCACGGCGACGACGGTTTTGCCCGATCCCACATCGCCTTGAACTAAGCGATTCATTGGGACGGGTTTTTGCAGATCATTCAAAATGTCGTTGACAACTCGGTTTTGAGCGTTTGTGAGTTCAAACGGCAACTGTTTATAGAAATCATCAATCAGCTTTCCCGTCGAGGCAACCACAGCACTGGCTTGGACTTTTTGTTGAGTTTTGCGACGGTTGAGCAAGCCCAATTGTAGATAGAAAAATTCGTCAAAGACGAGGCGACGACGGGCAGCGTCTAGCGCGTCACTGTCAGGCGGGAAGTGAATGTGAGAAATCGCCTCTGCCAGACCAATCAATCCATATTCATCCCGCAAACCTTTTGGCAGCGCTTCTTGCAGGCGATCGACCGCCCTCAGCGCCGTCGTCATCGTCCGTCGAACTAACTCTGCCCCAACGCCTTCTGTGAGCGGGTAAATCGGCACAATTCGCCCGACGGTCAAGGAATCGATCTCGTCGTCAGCTTGCCCCAAAATCTCTAGATCGGGGTCTTCTAACGTCATGCCAAACTTGGTCTCTTTGACAAAACCTGATGCAGCGATCGCTGCTCCAACGGGATATTGTCGCTTTTGCTGTTCTTGCCAACCGCGATTGCTGTAGCGAGTTCCGGCAAAGAAGCGGCTGATTTTCATCTGTCCCGTCGAGTCGCGGATCACGAGTTCGACGATCGTCAACTTACTGTTACGCGGACTGGTAAAACAACTACAGCTTTTCACCGTTCCGATCAGGGTCACGGTTTCGCCTGCTTTTAACTCTCGAATCGTGACCTGACGCGCATAATCAAGGTGATCTCGTGGGTAGTAATAGAGCATATCTCGCACCGTGAGCAGCCCTAATTTTGCCAGCTTCTCAGCACTTTTAGGTCCGACTCCAGGGAGGTATGTGAGAGATTGATCAAGGGAAATGTTGTGATTTGACTCGACGATCGGACTCGTGCGCGGATTCGCGACAACTTTTTTAGCCGATGGCTGATCAACAGAATAGGTCGATTTTTTCTCGGTTTCTTCGGCGGCTTTTTTGACCTGAAATAGAAACCGTCGCGTCTCAGCCACTAAATGCTGACGCTGCGAAAACGTTAGATCGGCATAGCTGGCAAACTGAGAGGCAATTTCTTGACAGCGGCTTTGATCTCGATCGAGCAACGTCGCGTCCGGCTGGCTGAAATTGAGATGCAAAAATTCACCGAAGTGATATTGATTTCCCTCCAGGTTGTTAAATCCGTGCTCTGCCTCGACAGACAGGGCTTTTTGCAATCTCACCAGATCCATAGTTAAAAGGGCGATCGATTA
>JBBQYE010000014.1:0-22391 GCA_038208945.1 Leptolyngbyales cyanobacterium
GTATCTCGTAAAGTATTGAATTCTGCAAACCAGCTCCGAAACGCTGCAAACTCCTCCGGTGAAAGCTGACGAACCGCTTGTTCAATCTCATTCAGTGTCTTCATAATCATCCACTTCTTATGCTCCGCCAACTCAACTATACAAAAAGCCCCCAACTCCGATCGAGGAATTGAGGGCATTCAAGCAAACGACCCATTGAGTCTTAGGCGACCCACTTTTGAGCCACGATTTCAGCCAGGTCAACAACGCGTTGGCTATAGCCCCACTCGTTGTCATACCAAGCGATTACCTTCACCATGTCGCCGCCCATCACCATCGTTAGAGCCGCGTCAATGATCGAAGACTCATCGGTTCCCGCGTGGTCGCTCGACACTAGAGGTAAATCGCAATACTTGATAATTCCTTTCATCGGACCTTCGGCGGCGGCTCTCAGCACTTCGTTGACCTGTTCAGCGATCGTCGCTTTCTCAACCTGAACCACCAAATCAACCACCGACACGTTAGGAGTCGGAACCCGCATTGCAATCCCGTTCAGCTTGCCTGCCAGTTCAGGCAGCACCAGAGCTACGGCTTTTGCAGCACCCGTCGAAGTCGGAACAATGTTCATCGCAGCAGCCCGTGCCCGACGAGGATCGCGGTGACTTGCATCTAGCAGACGTTGATCACCTGTGTAGCTGTGAGTCGTGGTCATCGTGCCTTTGATGATGCCAAAGTTTTCGTGAATGACCTTGGCAACGGGGGCAAGACAATTAGTAGTGCAGCTTGCGTTACTAATAATGTTGTGCTTGTAATGATCATAATCTTGATGATTTACGCCCACTACAAACGTGCCATCCTCACCCTTACCAGGGGCCGTAATCAACACCTTTTTAGCGCCAGCATTAATGTGTTTAGATGCGCCTTCTTTGCTGATAAACACCCCGGTTGATTCAATGATTAAATCAATTCCCCAATCCTTCCAGGGCAAGTTTTCTGGGTTGCGATCGCTCGTGCATTTAATCACATGACCGTTGACCGTGATCGTGTTTTCATCGGCGGTCACATCGGCTTTAAACTTACCTAACATCGTGTCGTAGGTCAGCAGGTGAGCGTTTGTCTTGGGGTCAGACGTATCATTGATAGCGACGACTTCTCTCTGACTGCTTTCCCTGCCCGCCCAGCAACGCATGAAGTTTCGCCCAATGCGTCCAAAGCCGTTGATCGCTACTCTCATGACTGCGCTCGCCCTCTGTAGATAAATACCTATTGATGAGACACATCATATCGTAAAAGGTAAAGAAATTATTGGAGGAAAACAGGCAGTGAAAGAGCGGGATTGGGGAGTGGGGATCAGAGGTCAAAAATTGAGAAAAAGCTTGACCATTGACAGAAAGACGATCGCCCCCTGAATCATCTGAAACCGGGGTTCACGTCTGAAGAGCAACCGGGACTGATAAAGCGATGTGCGACTCGGCACCAACCGACTCGATCGAGCGCCAACTGGCTTAGAGCAGTCTCAGCAATCAGCAGGTGCCCCTAAACAAACTGGGTTAAACCTTCCCCAATATCGCTAGCTTCTGCATGACAAGACGTAATGTAAGAACGTTGGATTCAAACAAAACTCAATCTGCCATCAATTTTTTGATCCATGTGCTGATTTAAGGAATTCAGGTTATTTTAAATGGCAACTCATTTCAACTCTAAAGACCCCTCAAATATTGATGAATTTTCATCAGGAATTGATCTACTCAATCGTGTAGTAATCTAACTAGGGGTGCGACTGATGATGGATCAGTCAAAGGAGTTGGGAGAAATTAAGCCTCTTGCTAGGTCAGGCAAAAGCCAGCATCGCGGTTTTGAATCGAGGAGAAGGAAATTCTCGGTTACGTATACCGTGAAAAAGCAATTCTTGATATGATAGCGCGTGTTATTGGTGTGGTGTGTGAGGAGCTAAGATGCTGAATTCCGTTGATTTCAGCGGCAGACCGTTTCATTTTATTGGAATCGGTGGGATTGGAATGTCGGCGCTCGCTTATGTTTTAACGAAGCGTAAGCTGCCTGTTTCCGGTTCTGATGTTCGCTTAAGCCATATTACCGAGCGCCTCGAAACATTAGGTGCCCATATTTTTAGTCGTCAAGATGCGTCCAATCTTGAGTTCTTTAAGTCTCAGGCTGATTTGATTTCGACCGTTGCGGTCAATCTGCCTTCTACAGCCGTTGCAACGGTTGAGACATCTGTGAAAAGTCGATCGTTGAAAACCGAATCGACTTCGGCTTTGCCCCAAGTTGTCTGCTCTACGGCGATCAATGCTGCGAACCCTGAATATCGGGCAGCGATCGAGCTAGGCTGTCCTATTTTTCACCGATCGGACATTCTTGCCGCTCTGATTGCAGATTATCAAAGCATCGCCGTTGCTGGAACTCATGGCAAAACCACGACCAGCAGCCTGATTAGCTATATGCTGCTGATGGCTGGGCTTGACCCCACAATCATTATCGGCGGCGAAGTTCCCGCTTGGGAAGGCAATGCCCGTCAGGGGCAAAGCAATTATTTGGTTGCAGAAGCCGACGAGTCAGACGGGTCGCTGGTGAAGTTTTCTCCTTATATTGGCATCATCACGAATATTGAACTTGACCATCCCGACCACTACAGCAGCTTAGAACAGGTTGTAGAGACGTTTCAGACGTTTTCGAGCCGTTGTCACACGGTGATCGGCAGCATTGACTGTATGACCGTGCGCGATCGTCTCAAACCCAGCATCCGCTATAGCCTTCACCTCGAATCTGAAGCCGATTATACCGTCGATCAGATTGACTATCACCCAGAAGGCACGATCGCCCGCGTCTGGGAGCGAGGGCAGGTGTTAGGGCAGTTGAGCATTAAGCTTTTGGGTGAGCACAATTTGAGTAATGCGCTGGCAGCCGTGGCGGTGGGGCGGCTGTTGGGGTTAGAGTTTGCGGTAATTGCGGCGGCGATCGCTGACTGTGAAGGAGCGAGGCGGCGATTTGAGCATCGGGGCGCATTCAACGACATTCTGTTTATCGATGACTATGCTCATCATCCGAGTGAGATTCGAGCCACACTCTCGTCCGCCCAGATTCATGCTGGGTTGACGACTCGTAAACGTCGAGTTGTGGCGATTTTTCAGCCCCATCGCTACAGTCGCATCCTCACGTTCCTCACCGAGTTTGCCGAATCGTTTCGCGACGCGGATGTCGTCATCGTCAGCGACATCTACAGCGCTGGAGAACCCGATTTAGGACAAATCAACGGTCAGCAGGTCGCAGACTCGATCGCAAAGCATCACACGAATGTTTATTACCAGCCTTCGCTACAGGCAATCAATCGCTTTTTAGATAAAACGTTGGCTCCTGGAGATTTGACGCTTTTCTTGGGAGCAGGAAGTTTGAATCAAATCATTCCCGGTGTGATGGCGCATCAGCAGGGTGTTGAACAAAACTCGTCTTCAGAACGGTACAGGCGCGCTTAGGTTATGGCACAACCATTTTAGATTCTGTGCACGAGATCCATTATGGTCTCCAGTTGGAGCATTCAAACACCTAATATAACCATGACTCTTTCAAGTGATCCCCGGACTTCCTGCACTTCTCACACACCCGACTTTTCAACGTACACCCCCTTGTCGAGAGCACTTGCCATTACAAGTGACATTCAGACGATCCCGCTTCCCGGCACTAGCAGCCTATTAAAAGCCAATGTTCCCTTAGCAACGCTAACGTCCTTTCGGGTTGGAGGTCCAGCAGAGTGGTATATTGCACCGCGCCGACTCGAAGAGCTTCAGGCAAGCCTTGAGTGGGCACAGTTTCAAGGGCTGCCCGTAACCACGCTGGGAGCCGGGTCAAATTTGTTGATCAGCGATCGAGGTCTTCCAGGTCTCGTGATTTCAACACGTCATCTGCGGCATAACCACTTTGATCACGCCACTGGGCAAGTGACGGTCGGAGCCGGAGAGCCATTACCTCGCTTGGCATGGCAGCTTGCCGATCGCGGCTGGCAAGGGTTTGAGTGGGCAGTCGGCATTCCGGGCACGGTGGGCGGAGCGGTGGTGATGAACGCAGGCGCACACGGAGAAGCGATCGCAGACGTTTTGGTTGAGGCGCAGGTGCTGCTCCCTAGTGGGCAGATTGAGATTCTCACGCCCCAAGCGTTAAATTATCGCTATCGCACGTCTGATTTGCAGGGCGGTTATTCTGATGGAAAAATGGCTTCGCGGCGACGGCTGGTGACTCAGGCAACGTTTCAACTTCGACCAGGTGCTAACCCCGCTCAAGTTTTAGTCATGACTGAGCACCACAAGCACCAGAGACTGACCACTCAGCCTTACGATATGCCAAGCTGTGGCAGTGTGTTTCGCAACCCTGACGCTTACAAAGCAGGTTGGTTAATTGAGCAGACCGGGCTAAAGGGGCATCAGATCGGCGGTGCTCAGGTTGCCCAGCGTCATGCAAATTTTATTCTCA
The DNA here is from genome assembly GCA_038208945.1 of Leptolyngbyales cyanobacterium. Taxonomy (GTDB): domain Bacteria; phylum Cyanobacteriota; class Cyanobacteriia; order Leptolyngbyales; family Leptolyngbyaceae; genus Phormidesmis_A. The sequence goes on from JBBQYE010000014.1 coordinate 4,462, forward strand.
ATCGCGGTGGGGCAACAGCAAGCGACATTTTTCAATTAATTCGGTTTGTGCAGCAGCAGGTGCAGCAGCAGTGGTCACTCTTTTTAGAGCCAGAAGTCAAAATGATGGGAGAGTTTCAGCCGCTCTGAGATAAATCAAACGCGTGGTTTCACCGAAGGCTGTTTTGAGCAATAGGGCGATCTATGTAACCACTTCTTCTGATTTTGGCTGATATACTGAGAAGAATTGTCGGGAACTTTGCAATAACTCTACAAGTCACGGTAACTTGAAGAACTTAACGTAAAGTGACTGCCCGTGGTTTCAGCAACCTGGGTAGGCTTGGGTTTAAGAAGGGTGTGTCGGTTCCATCACTACAAACAAAATTTCTCTATTGAGTGAAAATGCGAGATAGAAGCGATCGTGTTCAATTTCCGTCTGTTTCACTGGCTTCTCCCAGAGTAAAATATCTTGGCAGCTATTTAGTTGAGGCAGGCTTGATCACACCTGCCCAAGTTGCCGTAGCGCTGAACGATCAAAAGATCATGGATAATATGCGGTTTGGCGAAGTGTTAGTGGCACGGGGCTGGGTTAAGCAACAGACTTTAGATTATTTAATTAAAAAAGTCGTTGAACCCGAACAACGAGCGGCAAAGCCATCTCAGCAAAAGCCTTCCATCTCTAACGGGTCGTTAAGCCCTGCGATCGCCAGGCAGATTCCCCCTGCAATTGCCGCAAAATCTTCTGACCTGCTGCCCAATGAGCGCAAGCCTCTTCCTTCGGTGCCTTCGGATGACGGGGTGAGTTGGGCAGGCTAGACGCTAAACAGCCAAAGCCAAATCGGTAAGGTGAAGAGTAGCCCGATCGAGCCGACTGCGAGAGAGGTCACGGCAAGATTTTTGTCTAGCCCATAGGTTTCTGCCAGCACCAATGTTGCAAAAGCAGGCGGCATTGCCATTTGCAGGACGATCGTGTGTTTGGTCGCTTCGGGGATGGGCAAAAAAGGGAGGCTCAAACTCACCGTCAGAGGAACCAACAGCATTTTGATTGTCAAGCTGACCGTCGCGGAACTGAGGCGAGAAAGTGACGGTAGCTGACTGAGGCGCATCCCGATTAACGCGAGAGCCAGGACGATCGCGCCCCAACCCGCTTGATGCAAGCCATTTTCTAACCATCCTGGTAAGGGCACATTGCGTCCAGCGAGTCCCAGTGCAAAGCTCCAAAGTGCCGGATTTTTGAGCAGGGCGAGGGTGAGCTGCGATCGACGCTCGATGCCCAGCCCAAATCGACTCGCTAATACAACGCCTAAGCCGTAAGCGCCCCAAGTGGTGCCCAGCATATCGTAAAAAAGCGCCCAGGCAAAGAGTTTTTGTCCGCCCAGAGCCAATGCCACCGGAAAGCCAAGATAGCCTGTGTTGCCCACCATTGAGGCAAGTAGAAAGCTGCCTTGAGTGGGTTTGCTCCAAGTCGGGTGACGTTTAATCCACAGCCAAGCAAATCCTGCACCTAATAAGATCGCGACCCAGGCAACGATCGGAGCGATCCAGACTTGCCCTGATAAGTCAGCCCCTCGCAAAAACGCCAAAATGCTAACGGGAACTCCGATCCAAAATAAAAACCGACCTAAGTAAGTCGAGGTTGTTTTGGGTAAATAACGCCCCATTAACCAGCCGATGAGCGTCCATCCGATGAGCGGCAGATAGAGATGAACCAGTTGAATCGCAAGATTGGGCATGAATTTGGGACGAAATTTGCATTCCTGGACAGAGAATCGGTATCTTTAGGGGTAGCTCAAAAAATGAGATCAGAAAATTGTTCTTTAAGCTTTGACGATCGAGACCATCTTGCCGTGATCCTTTCGATTAGGGTAGCGTCTCTAAATCGTTCACGCTGATTGCAACTCAAGACGTGTAGGAATCCTTTCTTTGAATAACGCTGGTTCACCTGGGAAACCTCCCAATCATCAGGCTGCATCCTCAATGGACGACATTCCAGAAGCTCTGCGAGAGACGAGCGAACCGAAGCCGCAACCTCGCGTCAATCGAGTCGGGCTGATCATCGGCTTGGCGGCGATCGCGCTCGGTGCAGGCGGTTGGTTTGCTTACAATACGCGTCAGGCAAGTTCTGTCATTCCGGCTGCGACTCCTCTGCCGAGTGGCTCGATCGCGGCATCTCCGAGTGCGAGTCCGGCTCCCCCCAATACCTTGCTGGGACATTTTGCCTACGCCGAAGCGCCACAAGCCGAGCTGCAAGCCATCAGTGGCGATGGTGGGATCAAGCTTCGCAAGCCAGCGGCAGAGGCATTTAGGCAGATGTCTAGCGCGGCTCAAGCAGAAGGAGTTATTCTCGCCCCGCTGTCGGCGTTTCGATCGCTCAGTGATCAACAGAACGTCTTTTTTGAAGTCAAAGCAGAGCGATCGCAGACTCCTAACCAACGAGCCGAGGTCAGCGCCCCTCCTGGCTATAGCGAACATCATACGGGCTACGCGATCGATATCGGAGATGGCAACGTCCCTGCGACCAATCTCAGCCCCAGCTTTGATCAAACGGCTGCCTTCAACTGGCTCAAACAGAATGCAGTCAGCTTTAACTTTGAGATCTCGTTTCCTAAAAACAATCCCCAGGGCGTGAGCTATGAACCCTGGCACTGGAGATTTGTGGGCGATCAGCAAAGTTTAGAAACCTTTTATAAGGCAAGAGGCAAGCAGTAGACGTTGACATACTCCCTGGCAAGAACGCACGGGGATTCTGTTTATACCCATTACCAAAGTCAAGCTTTTATCTCATCAGGGGTAAGTTCCTCGTCCCTTGGAGTATGAAAATCGCTAAAAAGTGGCTGTTTTATACTCCGTCCGCTTTCGGTGGAGCTTTTGATTCGATGAAATAATGTGCATCTAGCAAAAATTTGAAACTCTAATTCGTAGTCCTCAAACAGCCCACGTCGCTGCAAAGCATCTTCTATCGCACGTTTTCCAAAGAGGAGCTGTTCAACTCGCTTTTCAAAAGAAATACTCTGCTTATGCTGCCGATAGTAATAGAGGGGGCGCTGTAGTTGTCTAATCTCTGCTGACTCAGAGATCTTCAGACATAAATCATAATCTTGACAATAAGTAAATTCTGAGTTGAACCCGCCAACTTGAGGGTAAACAGAACGGTGAAAGAGACGGAAATGGAAGACCATAAATTCCAGTAGAAGTCGCTCTTTGGAGTAAGGCACTTGGCAGGTTGGTCCATACTGCTTAATGTTATCACTTTCATCAATGATGAGATAGTCGGTGTAGACTAATCCAACTTCAGGATTTTGATTGAGGTAGAGTATTGTTTCCTCAAGAGTCGTTTGTGCAAGCAAGTCGTCACTATCTAGTAAACTAAGATAGGTTCCCTTACTGCTAGCGCAGGCATTAGAAACAGCAATGCCCCTGCCTTGATGAGGAGCGCTAACTACGTGAATTCTGTCATCCTGTTTGGCATAATGTTGAGCGATTTCTAAGGAGCGATCTGTTGAGCCGTCATCCCAAATAATTAGCTCAAAATTAGAATAAGTTTGGGTCAAAACGCTTTCGATCGCTTTCGGTAAATAGCGTTCGCGATTGTAAACTGTCGTAATTACAGAAATTAAGTCTGACATAAGCTGAGAGTATGTTCTAAATCTAGAAAAAGTACGTTACTTAGACCTGATCGATAATCAATACTCCGGACAAAATTTGAGCAGATTTTAAGGCTCAAACCCTTATTCTGCCGTGGACAAGATCTTTTTTTCCAAGTCAGAGGCAGAGCTAACTTTAAAAAAATAGCTCGATCCTTGAACCATAAGCGCTGAAAGCCTTGTGGAACAGTTCAAAAAAATGTCCGGAGTATTGATAATGATGCGTCGAAAAATAATGATTAAATCGCTAAAAACATCGGGAATTAAAGGCTTGACAATGTTTTCGTCTTATTCTTCGACAGCTTTAAGGATAATCAATTAAATAAAGTGAGATAGCCGTCCCGACCGTCTCTTGACAGGCAGAATGGCTAACCCATAAAACTTGAATCTTATTTAATTAAAGTGCTTACTCCAAGATTCACCCGTCCATTTTCCTACTCTCATTACTTTGTCACTAGGAAGAGAGATAGATTCAGAAAACCCCAGTGGCATTGCTGTACCTATGGTTGGACTCAGGTTCAGTACACCTTCGCGAGCAATCAAAGAGTTGTTTCCATAACGTGCTCCTGTGCAAGAGCAACAGTTTTGGATTCCTGATAAACATGGCGATGGATCTGATGATGACGGTGGATTTGATGGTGACGATGGACCTGCTGGTGGTGATGGCAAAGGACCAAGTGTGTCAGGCTTACCCGCTGGTCTTGGAGCATCTATCGGAACAGGTCTGCCTCGAAGGACACCTGGATTTAGAAAAATGCCATAACCCATTACTAGATCATCAATCCCTAAACGTCCAGATGGGTTATTACAAACTACGTGCTGAATGACGACGACTCCAGGTCCTATGGTCGCTCCTGGAATTCTTCCAGCTTGCCCGTTTGCAAAATCTATTACATCTTTATCAATTTTGGTGGACGATACAGTTAGAAAGTTAAGTCTCGGCGGCGGCAGTCTAGATGGTGGGGTTGCTGATATGGCAGCTCGTGAAATTCGCAAAGCATCAAGGAAGCCGAGAGTTTGGTAGTTAGAAGATTTAAGGCGAATTCTGTCGCCTACGGCTTTTGCATCGTAGAAAGAGCTTTCATCATAAGGAACTGGTGGTTGTGGTACTCGTACTCCATTCACAATTGTGATGGGTATGTACAACAAGGTATCCACACTGTCTGGTACTACCCCCCTCGTTTAGGACTGCTTAATGCTGCTCTGAGTCTTGACGTGTATGGCTCTCCAGTGTACTTCGAAAGACCTAAGCTGCGTAAAGCAAAGTCTTCAAACTTGTCTTCAACCGCATTGCCTTTATTAGGTATGCCTAACTGAGCAGCACGGTTGATGAGTTCTTTCTTGGTTACTGGAGATCCTAATCCGCTACATGACAGTTCTGCAATGTCTGGTCTTCTAACCACCTGGCTAATAGCTTTTAGAGGGTTAACCAGTATTAGAATTAGAGCAGAAAGTGGAAAAATTAGATAAACTCTGAAATTCTCAGACCACATGATTACCTACATAATTCATCTCATGACAATCGCAATCATTCCCTAAAAACTAAGGTAAAATAATGTAGATAATACGGACTGAAAGCATGATGACTAACCTCTACTGAGGATTAATACTTAGAGAAATAGCTGCCAAGGTGATCCGAAAGATGAACAGAAATCAGCTAATATGATTACAAGAAAACAAGTAAAGGAAAGATTCTATACCGTGTGATCACGGTTGACTACGGGTTAAAGTTATACTAAAACCTTGAGGGATAAATCTATGAGTAAGGCGATAGAAGGTATTGATTTAAAAGACTGTAGAGGCTATGAAACCGAAGATGTAAACGACTATCTTGTTCTGGTTCAAGCACCTATTGAGCAAACGGCACAAGCTATCGCTCAAATAAAGCAAATCAGAAGCTGGCAGCATGATGTTTATGGACAAGAGATTGAAGTCGCAAACTATGGAATTCTTGCTTTCCAACTGCTAAATCACTCTTGGACGGTCGTGAGAGAACTGTCAACTCAATCTCAGTACATTCTTTTTGAAGAAAACGAAGCAAATTCTATTTCTAATCTTCTCCATTCCAAAGCCATAACATTTTCAGTTAGTGATAGTGCTAACAGGATTGGATATGATTTTTATCAGTGCGGACAATGCATTGAGAAATTTTGCTTTAGTAGTGACTCAGAGGAAGAACTCTTAGAAAATGATGATGAACACGAAGATGAAGATGAGGACGATCAATGGTACGGTAACTACCAGTTCCAATCTCAGATTCGTCAAATTCAGACTGAAAGTATTGGAAATCCGTACCTTTTTACTTACAACTTTCTTGCGGGGCAAGATGCTTTTGCTCCTTACCTTTTTAAGTTTAGAGGTGAAAAGCGAATTGTTTTAGATCAAAAAAGAGTTGAACGTGGTGATTTCGTGAGAATAGATTATTTAACTTTGTAATCTATCACCTAAGCTTTTAAGTGTGGTATATTCTTAGTCCAGGCTTAATTTAATAATGATATCCACTTGAAGAACAACTACTGATAGTTAATGCTGAAAAACATTTGTTTAAGAATAATTCTCCCTTCTGCGTTAATTCTATTGCCAGGTAGAGCATCTCTCAGCCAGTCACGACCTGTTGACCTATCATGTTACTTTCAGAAAGCAGATGGTACAGTCTTAAGCTTAGGACATCTGTGCTCCCAAAATCTTTCTACGCCAAGAAAAATGGAAGATCAACATTCTGGCTTAGATTTTACAGAAGAAGATAACAGAAAATACGAGGCGGACCTCAATGATTTGAAAGAACGAAGAAAAGAATTTCCTGACACAGAAGCTTTAATAAAAAACATTTGTAACTTGAAAGGTAAATGTCCATCGCAAGCAGAAATTAGAAATATGAGCATATCTTTTTAAATCTTGCCTCTATTCTTTTTTAACCGAATTATCCACCGCTTTACTAAAGCGTCTACCCGTGATTGCCGCAATGCCAACAGCTAGTCCAAACAGGTTAAAGTGTGAAGGGTACCCCCCGTTCTCACTCGTTGTCTGATGAACCAAATCGCTCTCAATCTAATCGCCATTTCAATTTTTGCGATGACCGTGACGACGATATTAGGTCCGTTGATTCATGTGTCTCCGGCAGTTCCGGCGATCGCGACGTTTGTGGTGTTGGGCATCGCGACGATTGATTCGTTTACGTGGCAGGGGAAAGGGGGCACAATTTTATTGGATTGGCTGGCAAGTTTTTCTCCGGCTCATCGGGCGCGGGTGGCGAGACATGAGGCGGGTCACTTTCTGGTCGCCCAACAGCTAGGAATTCCAGTGACGAGCTATACGCTGACTGCCTGGGAAGCGTTTCGGCAAGGGCAAGTTGGGCAGGGTGGCGTACAGTTTGATACGCAGGAATTAGACACTCAGTTGCAAACAGGCAAACTCTCGGTGCAGTTGGTCGATCGCTACTGTGCAGTCTGGATGGCGGGTGGCGTTGCCGAGACGCTGGCATACGATTCAGCAGAGGGCGGCGCAGATGATGTGCAAAAACTTCGCATGACCCTCGCGCAATTGCGTCTACCCAATGCTGAAATCCAGCAAAAAGAGCGGTGGGCATCGCTTCAGGCAAAAAACTTGCTCCAACAAAATCAAGACGCTTATGATGCCTTGGTGACAGCAATGGAGGAGCGCAAACCGATCGAGGAATGCCGTCAACTTCTCCAAGAGAACCTGATCGTAACCTGATTTGCAAGGCTCTCTGGCTCATGAGTATGTCGCTTCCGCCCCAGCCGCGTGTTTTGATTCTGTTTAACCCCACAGCAGGGCAAGCCCAAACCCTAGTGTCAGCGTTAGAAAATGCCGCTGATCGCTGGCAGAATAGCGGCTGGTTGGTCGATCTCCGTCCAACTCACAGCGCAGGAGATGCGACACGCTTGGCGCGAGAAGCCGCTGCCCAAAGCTACAACGTCGTCGTTGCGGCTGGGGGAGATGGCACCGTGAATGAAGTCATCAATGGCTTAGTCGGGACTCAAACCGCTCTCGCTGTGTTGCCGATCGGCACGGTGAATATTTGGGCACGAGAAATGGGATTGCCAATGGATTTGCCGCGATCGGCAACGGCATTTTTACAAGCACAGCTTAAGCAAATCGATGTCGGTCAAGTCGGCGATCGCTATTTTCTGCTCATGGCAGGGATCGGATTTGATGGAGCGGTGACAGCAGCGGTTCGATCAGGCGAGAAAAAACGACTGGGCGCGATCGCGTATGTGTTTCAAGCGCTTCAACTTGCCCAAAAATTTAAGGGTACTCGCGCTCACATTCGCATTGATGGCAAACGAATTCGCGGACGGATTTTGATGGTCGTGATTGGCAATAGTCAACTCTATGGCGGCGTAGTCAAACTGACGGCTCACGCAGTTCTCAACGATGGCTTACTGGATGTGTGCGTGATTAAGGGCAACAGCATGGTGTGGGCACCCTTGCGGCTATTGTCGATTCTGCTGCGACACTACGATCGTGATCCCAAAGTAGACTATTATCGGGCGCGACAGGTGCAAGTTTTGGGACAAACCGTGTTGCCCGTGCAGGTCGATGGCGACTATCTAGGGATGACTCCGATGACGTTTCGAGTCGTGCCTAAAAGTTTGTGGGTGCTGGTTCCAACTTCTGCCGATCGGTCTCTCTGGCAACCCGAATAAACCCTTATCAAAGCGGCTGCAAACTATCGACTAATGCTGAAACGGCTTCTGGCACTTGCCCAGTGGCGGTTTCTGTCGCAGCAATCAGAAGCATGGCGACATCTTTCGGGAGTTGACGCACCAAAATTGTTCCGCTCATTGGCTGACTCTTCCCGGCGATCGTTAAACTGCCCGTCCAATCGAGTTTGATGCCATTGGGAATGGCTTGCCACTGTCCTACCTGAAAGCCCTCTCCTTGCTGGAAGGCAGTTTGAGCGATCTTCGCCAAGGCATCATTGATAAAGATTGCGTTGCCATTTTGCAGCGCGAGTTCACCCTGCGATCGCACCAAAACGGTGTAGGCTAAACTCCCGTCTTTTGACTCAATCAACGCCGAACCCGCGAGTGGACTCACGGCATAGTCTTTGAGAATGGCAATTTTAAACCGTCCGTTAGGGTCTTTATAGTCACCGCTAACAGGCAACGGAGGCGCGATCGAAGCAGGCACGATCGGAACCACAGGAACCGGGGAAACAGGCGCAATCGGCACCGTGGGAATCGCGGGAACGATCGTGGCTGAAGGCGTTGGGGACGCACCCACCGTCGGGCGAACGCTAGGAGTCGCAGTAGGCGGAGTTGCCGGAGACGCAGGGAGCGCACTGGGAGTGACGATCGGCGGTTCTGCCTGCGCCACTGTGGGAGCTAAATGCCCAGTGATTTGTCCAACGGCGGTGAAGCCGATAAACGCTGTGAATGCTATCCCAATCAACCCGTTTCGATTTAATCTCATTGTTCTTAGGAATAAGGATTTATTAACGTGTGATTCGTCGGGTTCGCCCCCCAACCCCCAATCTGGGGAGCCGGAGTTCAAAGTCCCCCAGATTGGGGGATTTAGGGGGCGACCGTTAGGCAAGTTAGCGTCAGTTCAAAATGACAGGTTATTTAATCCATGATCCTTAATGTCCGATCGACGCTTATTATCTGCCCAAAATTGTCGGATTGTTCGACGCAAACACACCTGCGACACAGCCGATCATTAACGTCGCTAACGTCGCCGCCCACAGTGCTTTCCACCCCAGTTCTGAAATGTCTTTGCGACGAGTAGGAATCAGACTCACAAATCCCCCGACAAAGATGCCGACAGCGGGGAGGTGAGCGAAGCCACAGAGAGCATAGCTGATGATTAAGAGGGCACGATCGCTGATTGCTCCTTGGTCGGCCAAAACCGCTAGCTGCTGATAAACCGGAACTTCGGTTTCGAGCAGTCTGCGCCCAATCAACACAGACGATTGCCAAAGCTCTTGCCAGTTGAGCGAAATGCCCGTTAAAAATGTCAACGGCAAAAAGAGTGCTCCGACGATGTTTTGCAGGGTCACGACTTCAAAAATTAGACCGAGCCGACGGACAAATAAATTATTGCTCTGCGCCAGCGATGCAAGATTACCAAAAAACAGATTAACGAGGGCAACTAATCCTAAAACAGCGATTAAGAGAGCGGCGATCGCGATCGCCAGTTTCACCCCATCCATTGCGCCCGTGATGATGCTTTCCATCGCGTTTGTTTCGGGGTTGGCATCTTCGAGTGACTCTTCTGGCAAACTCCCCAACGTTTTAGGAATCTCGGTTTCGGGCACCAGCAGTTTAGACACCACAAAGCAGGCTGGAATCGCCATGATCGAAGCCGAAATCAAATGCCCGGTAATGTTGGGGAAAACGGGACGAAGTAGCTGTGCGTAAAGCGCTAAAACGGTGGAAGCAATGCTGCCATAGCAAGCGGTGAGAACGGCGCACAACTCGCTGCGCGTCATGTCGGCTAAAAACGGACGAACGACCAGAGCCGATTCGATGCCGACAAAAATATTGGTTGCGCCACTCAACGCTTCTGCCCCGCTCAAGCCCATTGTGCGACGAAACAGCTTGGCAAAAATGTTGACGATCGGCTGAATCAATCGCAAATAATAAAACAGCGACATCAACGCCGAGAAGAAAATCACCGACGGCAACGCCCGAAATGCGAAGACGTAGCCCAAGTTGAGATTATCAGGGCTGAGACGATCGCCCGCCACAGGCACATAAGGAGGAGTGACGGCTCTCGCAATCCAGCGCCCTGCCAAAATGGGACCCGGCGCTCGATTGGGTTCGGGCACGAGCAGAGACCCAAAGATGAACCGTGCTCCTGTTTCGGTGGCATCTAAGATTGCGTTTACGCCATCGCTCAACACTTGAATAAACGTCCGGGTGCCTGGAAACGAGAAGACGAGTAGACCCAACACAAGCTGTAAGCCAATGCCCCAAATAATCACCTTCCAGGGAATGATGCGGCGGTTTTCTGACCCTAACCAGGCGATGCCACAGAGTGCAAAAATGCCGACAAAAGATAAAAGATTTAACCAGGTCATTATGAATATCGACCCAAAAGGTCATTGAATCTGATGTTTAGCAAGTCTATCAACATTCGGATCGAGTCTTGCAGAACATTTACGATCGAGCATTCGATTGATCGGACTCTCTCATCTTTAGCTTCAGCGTTTGCCAAGCGGCAAGTGCTTCAGGGTTTGACAAAACGCCCTTTTGCATCAACACCACCCCATCTTGAACTTGAAGAACTCCATAGGTTCCGTCCGCCGAAATTTTTTCTAGAACCGGGAGCGTTGCCTGCAAACTCGCTTTACTATCTGCAAATGCTTTCTGATATTCCTGCATTTGCCACAAATCAGCCACGGCATAATCAACGATGATAATCTCCTTGAGATCGTCTCGAATTTGCAGAGTCGGCAGCCGCACGATCGCTCGACGACTCGACAAGTGAGGAATGAGATAAGTGGTTGTCGAAACACTAGCACCATCCGGAATATTACGAATCACTTGACGAATCTGATTTGCGTGCTCCCACTGGCGCGCAATCGGCACAAACACCCACGGACGAATGGAATCGGGAATGATAAAAGACAGCGATCGATTGGGATTGTTAATTACCGTAAACACTAGAGATAGCGCAATGCAAACGCCCCAATAACGGCGCAACCTGGGCTTGAAGGCGTTTGGATGCTGGGACCACCAAAGAATCGCACCATAAAATACGCCCGGAACGATCGCTAACGCATAGCGAATATTGATCGCCAGCGCTGACTTTCCTGACTGCGCCAGCAGCGCGAGGAGAGGAAATCCGGCGATCGTCCACGCAGACGCTGAGAGGGCAGGCACAAACGCCAGCGGCAACCAGTGTGCTGCGAGATAGCTGAGACGACGATCGAGCGGTAAAAACAGGCTAGACAGCAGCACGATCGGCTTGGTGATCATTCCCCACAGCACCTGCATTGAGGTCGGATTGGGACTGTCTACAAACTGTCCAAACCGATTTGCCAGATACAATCGCGAGCTGTCTTCAGAGATTTGCGGCAGAATTGCGTTTGTGACAAATGTCACATAGCTAAAGCTAATCACACACACCGCCAATCCAATCCAAGGGTGCCGCCGACTGAGAATGAGATAGACCCCAATCCCAAACAAGATAATTCCTGCATCTTCTCGTAGCCCCAACACCAGCAGCACACACAGCCAAAACCATCCCCAGCGCTGTTTTTCTAATGCCAGTAGGCAACCAAACGTAAACAAAGGAATTTGACACTGCTCATAAAAGTTAGCCAACGTCGGAGCAATCACCGCGATCGCGCCATAATAGCTGCCTACAATCCACAGCGACAACTGCGACGAGAGATAGTGTCGAGCCAGAGCATATAACACCAGACCACCCAGCGTCACTAACGCTACCTGCAACACAATTAACATCGCTGGATGAGGAAACAGCGCATAGAGCGGCATCCACAGCAGGAAATCTAAGACAAGATGCTGCCCCAAATGCAAAAAAGAAACAGTAGGAATTACACCATCAGCGAGAGAGGCAATCGAATTTGCAGACGTGAGAGAACTCTGAAACCAATTACCCCGCAAGGTATTCCAAAAAAGCTGATTAAACAATCCCTGATCGTAGGAGGCATAGAAGGTGAAATAGCGATGCAGCCCGATCGCCAAAATACTCGTAAAGAAAATTAACGCGAGTAGAATCGCCCGCTGCAAGCCTAATTGATGCTTACCTAGAATGAGATAAGAACGCATATTCATCAATAAAAGATTGGTAAAAGCGATAGATCTAAAATACTATACAGGTTTCCGGTCAAACGGTTAAGGGGCTTTAGAAGCCGGAGACTTTGCAGGTTTAGCGGTCTTATTAGGCACGACAGGAGCGGAAGGCACCGGAAGCGGCTTTGGCGTAGATGCCTTGGCAGGAATCGCCGCAGGTGACGGTGGAATCGAAGGGGAGACACTCGGAGCAGTGACCGCAGGCGTTGACTTATTGCCTAAAATACTGGCGCTACCTGTGTCATAAAATCCTGCGATACAGGCGATCATCATCGTCGCCAACGTGCCCACAAAGAGAGCTTTCCACCCCAGTTCTGAGATGTCTTTGCGACGAGACGGAATTAACGCGATCGTGCCACCTACAAAAATGCCGACCGATGCCAGATGAGCAAACCCAGACAGCGCATAGCTGACGATTAACACCGCCCGATCGCTGAGAGGATTCACCGGACGAGCGGCAGCGATCGCCAATGCCTGATAGGGCGGAATCGCGGTTTCGAGCAGTCTCCGTCCGATAATCACCGATGATTCCCACAACTCATTCCACTCTAGAGAAACCCCTGTCAAAAACGTCAACGGCAAGAACAATGCACCCTCGATATTCGCCAATGTGACAATGCCAAAAAATTGACCAATCACGCCGGGAATTCCCGCCAAGCTGGCAAAGATTTGATTGACGAGAGAGACTAAGCCCAAAATTAGAATTAGGACAGCGGCGATCGACACCGACATTTTCACCCCGTCCAATGCACCCACGATCGCGGCATCCAGTGGACTAACTCGCTCGATCGGGTCGCCTCCGATATCTCTGGATGGATCTTCATCACTGCTCACCTCAACCGGAATGCCTCCTGCCGTTAATGGAATCTCAGTTTCAGGCACCAAAATCTTAGACAACACAAAACAAGCCGGAATCGCAATCACCGAAGCTGAAACTAAATGCCCTAAAATGTTGGGAAAAACTGGACGCAAAAAGCTAACGTAAATTGCCAACATCGATGAAGCCGCCGTCCCAAAGCAGCACGACAAAATCGCACACAGTTCGCTGCGAGTCATTTTTGCAAGAAAAGGCTTGACGACGATCGCCGCCTCAATGCCCACAAAAATATTCGCCGCCCCGCTCAACGCCTCAGCTCCACTCAATCGCATCGTCGTGTAAAACGCCTTTGCAAACAGATTGGTGGCAACCTGAATCACTCCAATGTTGTAAAGCAACGCCATCAATCCACAGAAAAAGATTACCGTCGGCAGCGCTCGGAACGCAAAGATATAACCGAGATTGATATCAGCAGGTCGAGTGGGCAGCGGGACAATGTTTTTGCCAAATACAAAATTTGCGCCAGTATCTGCGGCAAGAAATACTCCATCTAGCAAATTGCTAAAGACTTGCAGAGCTTCTCTCGTAAAGGGCAACCAAAACACCAGCGCTCCTAGCACAAGCTGCATTAGAATGCCCATGATAACCACTCGCCAGGGAAAGACTCTAGGGCTGCGGTTTTCAGAAAAGAGCCACGCGATCGCGCACAGACCAAAGATGCCAAGAAACGAGACGAGATTGAGTAGACTCATAGGGCTGAATCCTTGAGCGAGGGCGATACGTTTTCAGGACTACGCTTAAGGTAGATGATCGAACGTCACTAAGACGATACCCAAAAACGGCTCGATCGGCGCAAATAATTCTCGTGATCGCCATCGCCCAAAATTGGTAAGTCGCCACTTTAGCAGGTCATAATAGGCAGAGTCGCCTTCATTCGTTGCTTCATGGACGCTTTTAATCCAACCGCTCCGACCTGGACTGAACCTGCCATCCACGCTCACGAGTTTCACTGTCCCAATTGTCACAAGTCTTGCATTGAGGCAAACCACGTTTGGGTTAATCGCCGCGCCCCCGTCTTTTCAGAAGACTATCGCAAAAAATGGCAAGAGTTTTATCAGTGCCCATGTGGTCAAGTCTGGTGGGCATGGAGCAACGATCGTCCTCCATCAGAGTTGCCTGAGCGCGATCGCCCAGTGATGGATATCTTCAACCCATTCGATGACCTTTGAGGATGAGCATGGAACCCTCAAATTTAACCGGACTATACTTTGACGCTCAGTAGAATATGTCAAGAACTTATATCAAGAACTTAATGATGCTGTGTCAGCACAACGACTAGACTGAATTTTAGTAGTTATGATTCTCTGGTCATAATGCTTGCAACGCTTCAAATATCATGATCGGTGTGCTTCCATATACGCTCTTAGCAAGGTATTGATTTGGGTTTGATAACCTTGTCCTTGAGATTTGAACCACTCTAAAACCTCGCTATCAATCCGTAACGTCACCTGTGCTTTGTTTTTTTCCGTAGGTAAACCACCCCGTCGAACTATAGCTTTGGCAAACAGTTCAGGAGTAATTTCTGGGCAATCTGATAAATCGATGTCTTCGTCACTCATCGTATCTAGTCGTTGCCAATCAGTTTGAGAGTTGCTCGAAATAGGTCCGTTGCTCATAGTTGGTCGCCTTTCTCGCAGAAATAACGCGGGTCATCTTACCTCGTTCAGTATGGACAACAGCGACTACTCGCCCTTGCAACAAACCGAACGTTACAAAACGCTGTTCTCTGTAGCGGTAGCGATCGTCTTCAACGGTTACGGTATCTCCGTCGAACACGGCGTAAACGTCAACAAAATCAATTCCGTGCTTGTGAAAATTAGCAAGACGCTTTTCTTCATCCCATTCAAACTCCATCACTCGACGATCGCTGGATTGCCCTTATTGTAGTTACATTTTGTCGTTACAGTCATCGCTGCTCAACTCATCGCTTCCGAATCAAATCAGCGCTTCCGAATCCTCCACGATTGCCGAAACACGTCCCATCCAATGCGACAATGAACCCGTCCCTCTCGATCGGAGCCTCGACCCTCATGTGGCGTGTGACCGTTTACTGTTCTGCCGATAGCTGGCAAGCTCATGCGATTGCTTTTAAGGAAATCACCGCTAAATATCCCAACAAGCTGCTCTCTAGCACGAAGATGAAAGACGATGAGCGGCGGATTATGGAATTTCAAATAGACGATGTGAATGATGCCGAATCGTTTCAAGACGAGTGCATGATGCTTGAGGGATTCACCGCGCAGTTTGAGTCTTTATAGTTTCATGGCAAAGCAGCGATCGGATCTCAAAATTCTGCTTCTACAAATCCGCAATGACGCGATCACTCGCTCAGAAGAGCTAGACGAATTTGTGCGCTATGGTCGCCTAAAGGCACATCAGTTTTCAGTCTTGGATGTCTTCGCCACACCTGATTTTAGCCCCACTCAGATTGAGGGTCATGACGCTCTATTCATCGGCGGTTCCAGTGATGCGTCTGTCACCCAGCCAGAGCTATATCCCTTTGTCGAGCCGACCAAAAAGCTCATCATTCACTGTCTCAACGAAAGCATTCCCGTTTTCGCCTCTTGCTTCGGGTTTCAGGCGGCGATCGAAGCATTGGGCGGTAGCGTCATCGTGGATAAACCCAATATGGATATGGGCACCTATCCTCTCTGGCTCACCGAGAATGCCGCGACTGATTTGCTCTTTCACGATGTCCCGAATGGCTTTTTAGCTATCTCTGGGCATAAAGAACGAGCCGTTTCGATGCCAAAAGATGCGATTTTGTTAGCGTATTCTGATCTGTGCCCCTATCACGCGTTTAAAATTGCCAACAAGCCTTTTTACGGCTTCCAGTTTCATCCCGAAGTCGATGCCAAAGATTTAGCCATTCGCATTAGCCGCTATCAAGACCGATATTTAGACGATCTGGATTTGCTCGATCGTATCCTCAACAGTTTGCAAGACACCCCGATC
Organism: Leptolyngbyales cyanobacterium; assembly: GCA_038208945.1. Taxonomy (GTDB): domain Bacteria; phylum Cyanobacteriota; class Cyanobacteriia; order Leptolyngbyales; family Leptolyngbyaceae; genus Phormidesmis_A. The sequence goes on from JBBQYE010000014.1 coordinate 20,702, forward strand.
GCCAATCAACTGATCGAAAAGTTTGTCGATCGCATTCTATTAGCCCAATAAAAAAGGGGCACCCAAGTTGAGCACCCCTAAAATAACGTAAGGTTGTATGACTACGCTCCGACCGATTCTTTGGCGGCGTACATTGCCTCGACCGTGATTTCGGATAGGTTGCGATCGCGCGCAAACTTCTCGGTGTTTCGCTTGATCTTGCCGCGCACAAACCCAGGAATTTTGTTTAATTCCAGTTGCGCTTCTTTCGTCCAATTCATATCTGAATCGGCAGACATTCCTCGCGTGATCACTTCTTTGGTGTCGTGTCCACCAAAAATTTCCAGCAGGTGATCTTCCATGCCCAAAGTGAAGGAGTTGTAGACCAAATCAGCTACCTGGTTGGTGCCCTCATAGCCTAAAAACGGCTTGTATCCGATCGGAAAATCTTGAACGTGAATCGGAGCCGAAATCACGCCGCACGGAATCCGCAATCGCTTCCCGACGTGGCGTTCCATTTGAGTTCCAAAGATGGCTGAAGGTTCGATGCGGGCGATCGCGTCTGCAATTGCGCCATTATCATCACTGATCATCACTTCATCGCAGTATTCACTCACCTGTTCGCGAAACCATTTCTCATCGGCTTTACAATACGTTCCTGCCATAACGACATGAATGCCCATCTCGCGTGACAAAATCTTGGTCATTGCCGCCGCGTGAGTGTTGTCACCAAAGACTACCGCTTTCTTGCCCGTGAGGTTTTGGCAGTCAATCGATCGTGAGAACCAAGCCGCTTGAGACACATACAGGGTTTGGTTTTCGATGAACGGTTCATAGTTCACCTCGCCACCCTGAGCATTCACCACGTCTTGAATGTTGCGAATGCAGCGCGCCGTCTCGACCACGCCCATCGGCGTAATATCGACATATGGCATCCCAAACTCTTCTTTCAAGAATTCTGCGGTCATTAAGCCAATTTCTCGGTAGGGCACCAGGTTAAACCAGGCTTTCGGCAGATTCTTGAGTTCTAGAACCGATGCCCCTTCAGGAATCACCGCGTTGACTTCAACCCCAATGTCTGCCATCAAGCGCTTCAACTCAATGCAGTCATGCTGATTGTGAAATCCCAGAGACGAGATGCCGATGATGTTGACTGAGGGCTTTTCGGTCTTGCCTTCGGGCAGTTGTCCCTTCTTTTTTGCCTTCGCAATGTAATACTGGACGATTTGCTGAAGCGTCCGATCTGCTGCTTGCAGTTCCGTAAACCGATAGTGATTCACGTCTGCCAGCAGCACATCACACTTCGTATCGATTTGCGCTCGTTGCACAAAATTTGCCAGATCTTCTTGCAAAATGCTGGAGGTGCAGGTTGGAGTCAACACAATCAGATCCGGTGTTTCTTCTGCGTCTTTGCGGGTGATGTTGTCCACCACTTTCTCTTGAGAGCCACGAGCCAACACGTTGCGATCGACCGAGCTAATCGTCACCGGAGTGAAATTGCGATCGCGCTCTAACATCGATCGCATGACGTTGAAATAATCATCACCGATCGGGGCGTGCATGATGGCGTGGACGTTTTTAAAAGAACTGGAAATGCGAAGAGTGCCAATGTGAGCCGGACCTGCATACATCCAGTAAGCCAATTTCATACGGTGTCTCCCTTATCTGAATTCTGTAGGGTTGGGGGTGCAGAACGGATTTTCCCCAGCGT
>JBBQYE010000015.1:0-21931 GCA_038208945.1 Leptolyngbyales cyanobacterium
ATTGTGCTGTCAACTCCGACGATCGGAACCGGAGTCTCGATCGACGTTCGCGGACACTTTAAAGCCGTGTTTGGCATCTTTCAAGGAGTCACGCCCGACTCAGAATCGCGTCAGGCGTTGGCAAGAGTGCGTGAATCAGTGCCCCGGTTTGTATGGGGCGCACATTTCAGCCCGGTCAAGATTGGTAACGGAAGCTGCAACTATCGAGATGTGGCGCAATCGATGACCAAAGCGGTCAAATACAACATTTCCCTCTTAAAAGAAGTGGATTTCGATTTAGATGAACAGAGCGACCCGATCGCGCTTCGCACTTGGGCAAAAATGGCGGCACGAGTCAACGCATCGCTCTGGAGCTATCGCAAAGAACTTCGCAACGGCTTATTGATGGAAGGTCATCAAGTGACGACGGTTACTGACGATGCGACCAAGATTTTTACCCAAACTGCGGTCACTGAAGAAATGCTGTATTTACTCAAAAATGGCTCGTTAAAAGTTCCTGGATTTGAATTTTTAGACTGGCGACACAACGCCCAAACCACGGAGCGAGTTGTGCAAGCGGTCACAAAAATCAGAACTCAAAACCAAAAAGCAGAAGCGATCGCGATTTCAACCTCTGCTGAATTGAGTCTCTCAGAATACGACCAACTCAATGATCAATCATCACAAACGACACGCAAACGCAACAGTAAACGCAAACACGAACTGCAACGCCGCTACTCGGTTGAAATTACGCCAGAAGTCAAACTCAAAGATGACGAAGGATGGTATTCTCAACTGCGTCTACATTATTATTTGACTCACGATCCCAACTTTGTGCAACTGCATGACATGCAAGAGCTGCAAGGACACTTGGAGCGAGGAAATGGTAAAGTCGCCGTTCAAGATTTGCGATTGCTAACGGCACAGGTCGAAGCCCTACGATCGCTCAAACTTCTCGACGTGTTCAAGCTTGACGAAAAGATCCGCGCTACCGATCTCGAAGTGCAGCACATTGCCTCCTTTGCAATGCAATATAAAGACGACATCAAAACTCTATTCAACGTCACCATTACCGAGAAACTAGCACCGATGGCGATCGTGCAGGCACTACTCGGCAAAATTGGCATCAAGCTCACCTGCACCGGACGCGATCAGGCTCCTGACGGGCGACGCGGCGGAGTTCGGGTTTATCGCTATCATCCGCCAACCGACGATCGAGACACAATCTTCGACGAGTGGGAAAAGCGTGACTTAGCGACGTTGCAAACCATCATGGAAGTAACTGGATGTGGCTCATTTGAGGATGTGGATGATTGGATGCAGATGTCTGCTTAGAAATCCAAAAACCTGAAGTTAGACAGAGTATAGAGCGCTGATATTCTCGTTACCCTGAAGGAAGTAACCAAAGGATAGGCAGTTATGCAGCACTCCGATCGCTCTCCTCAATCAGTTTCTAGTCACCAGATTGCGACGATCGCGGCGATTTTGGGCGCGATCGCGGTGAATGCACTCTCTAATTTTTTCCCGCTTAATGGGTTGAGCATCGGCGCAATTTCAAATACGCTTTTTGGTGGAGTTTTGGTGACTCCTGCTAACTATGCATTTGCGATTTGGGGCGTGATTTATTTAGGGCTGATCGCCTTCGGAATCTATCAAGTCGCTCCGGCTCAGCGAGATAACATTCTGCTGCAAAAAGTGCGATCGCCGATTATCGCAGAGTCTCTCCTGCAAATCCTCTGGGTGTTTGCCTTTCAAGGACGACTATTTTGGCTCTCAGTTGTGGTGATGATTGGCATTTTGTTGTCGCTAATCGCAGCATTTTTACAGCTTAGAAAAGTAGACGATCGTATTTCTCGCAATGAGAAATGGCTAATTCAAATTCCCATCAGCGTTTATTTCGGGTGGATTACCGTCGCATCTGTGGTGAATATCGCGTCCGCTTTCTATGATTCTGGCTGGACGGGTGGCGGAATTTCTCCAGCGATTTGGACCATGATCTTGTCTGCAATCAGCGCCGCGATCGCCGCAGTTATCACGCTTCGATATCGCGATGTTGCGTTCCCGTCGGTGATTATTTGGGCACTGGTGGCGATCGCTATTCGTCAGACAAGTCAATCTGCCCTTGTGATGACAGCGCTCGGACTCGCGATCGGATTAGGATTGCTAATGCTCTTCGTGAAGTTTAAACCTAGAGAATTAGTGCAGTAGACCTCTCGCAAAAGTCCCTGCCCTCACCCTAAATCCCTCTCCCAAATGTGGGAGAGGGACTTTGAAATCTGGCTCCCCTTCTCTCAAGCTTGGGAAGGTGTTGGGAGATGAGGGCATCTTCGGACTGCAAGAAGTTTAATGATTCCGGTTGCTCTAATGTCCATCAAGCTTAAATTTTGCTGTCAAAAATCGAAGGCACTTGCTTTCACTGGTATGAATTTAAGTACCGTTCAATAAGTTCTATAAAACTCGCTATCTGCTGTCCAAATCTCAAGCTCAGAGCCGTGCAAGTTTATTCTAATTCAGATCCTAATCGTCTTCCTCAACTGACTCATCCTCCCAATCTTCAACGAGTGCTCGATCGACTCGCTGGCAATATCGAGCGAGATAACTTAGTCCAACAGACTGCTGACCAAGTTCGTGCTGCCCTTGAAGTCAATCGAGTGGTTTTATATTATTTCTATCGCCAATGGAAAGGGCAAGTCACCTTTGAGTCTTTGAGTTCTGACAAATTTTCTATCTACGGCTCAACTGGACCGGATGAATGCTTCAACGGTGATTATGCCAAGATGTATTTAGAAGGACGAGTTCGAGCGATCGCAGATATTGAGACAGAAGCGATCGCGCCCTGTCACCGTGAGTTTCTTCGCAATCTGCAAGTGCGTGCTAATTTAGTCGTGCCAATTTTGACCGTCAAAGGGTTATGGGGGTTGCTCGTCGCTCATCATGGCTCGATTCGTCCGTGGTCACACTACGACGTTGAGCAGATGAAATCAGGGGCAGAAACCTTAGCAAAGGCTCCCTCCATTCGAGAAAGCTGACGACGAAAGTTAGCGATCGGACTCGTCTTCAACGTCTCGCGTCTCAACCTCGGTCGAGATCATCAGTGGCTCAAACACTGGGCAATAGCCATCCAGGGTGACTTTAAAGTTAAACAACGGCGAACTCGGATTCCAGCAGCGTTGCCCTCGACAGTGACGACAGTTTGAGCAACATTCTTTTAGCGTCCCGTCTGCTGAGATGGGTGAACGATCGCCCCCCGGACTCAATAACTCTCGCTGATGTAGCCCCCGCAAAACGAGATCTTCTCCTTGCCAACGGGCTTCGATCAGTCCGGTATCTGCCAGTGTGCGCCAGCGAGGATCAGCCCTAATTGCATCAGGCAGCGTAATCGTCACGACTGTCCCCAGTTCGGCTAATTCTCCTTCATAGCTATGGTCTGGGGGAGCAGGTTGCAGAAAGGTCTCTCCGATCGGCAGCTCAACCAAGGCTCCGATCGAGGGTGAATGCAGATGATATCGGTTGTGCAGTTCTTCTAAGCCCGTTAAGTCTGCCAAATAAGTTGGCGACCCATGCACAAATACCACATGCTGAGGACGCAAATTGTGAATCAGTTGCGTCGTACTCGGTCCATCGCAGTGCTGTGCCAACAGATAAGATTCAACACTCACCTGCACAGACTCAGCCGAAAGGAACGAAGAAAGCTCTTGAGAGTCGATTTCTAGCTGACTGCCCTGTTGAGGAAACAGCACCAGCCATGAAGAATCGGAGTGATAAAACTCATTGAGGTCAACCGTCAAATCCGTTAAGACAATGCAGGGAGACTCGATCGAAGATCGTCGATCGGGCTGCAAATGCCGTACACGAGGGCGCACTCGCTCATCCCAAAAGAGCGGCTGGTGACGCGCAAAATTCTGCACAGAACTGGGTAGATGAGGCAGCAAATCTAAGTAAGCATCACAACCTGCGGCAACCGTTCCATCAACCCAAATCGTCAAATCTCGCCCTGTAAACAAATGATGGCTCCGCAGCAGCATCAGCAGTTCTTGCCCCAAACCAAGCGTCGGCAGCGGCAGCAAAACAGATTGCCCTTGGGCGATCGCGTGACTGATCCGCTCAATTAGTTGGTTTTCTTGCTGCCGCCGATGCGGATAGCGAGCCGTGCCATAGCTGCCTTCCACAATCAGCACATCTGGATCTAGTCCCCGCAGTTCCTCGATCCGCAGCCCTTCGACGAGCCGAGAATTCGATAAGAAGAAATCGCCTGTGTAAATTAGTCGATAAGGGCGATGACCCTCTGATCCAGGAGGTGTATAGGTCAGCAAAATTACAGCCGCTCCGGGCAAGTGACCTGCCGGAAACAATTCAGCCGTTAGCCCATCAAAAAATTCTATGGGCGATCGCCACGGCAGGGCGTGGCAAAACTGAGGCACTGACTCCCCAATCCAATTTAGTGGAAGCAACTGAGTCGTGACTTCACTGGCGTAAATCGGCAGTTTAGGAAAGGCTTGATGAAGCGATAGCAATCCTCGTGCATGATCTGAATGAGCGTGACTGCACAAAACCAGGTCAGCAGGAAATGCCAAATCAGAGCGTTGCTGACTCAGAGGTGAAACGTCTCTTAAGCCACAGTCCAGCAATATCCGATACGGTCCCATGCTGACTAGGAGACACACTCCTTCATCGGCATGACCAACGCCATAGGGCAAACATTCCAGTTGAGTCACATTGGATGGCTACTTTCTGTTGTCTAAAATTATGAAGCTTAAGCTGAGTGAATGGCTAATCGTAGGAGGGGATTTGCGATTCTTAACACTCGATTCACCCCTCACCCCTTTGAAATCTCTAGTGTGCTGATCCATTACCGTGATAATTGTCGGAGTCATAAAAACCATTACGGGTGCCAAAGAACAGGCAGGCTACCGTAAAGACCCCAGTGAGAACGAGTAAAACGAGTTTGACATCCATAATGATTACAGCTTTCTATGATGGTTTTTGTAGAGTTGAGTCGTGCTAGAGGCACATTCCGCTCGGAAGTTCCTAGCTCAACACTACCGCAAAGATCCTCAGATTCTAGCAAACCAAATATTTCTGACAGATTCTCCTAAAGACTGAAAATGACGATCGAATCATCTTTTATTCAACCTGAGTGGCTCTCGCGATCGTCTCTAGAAGTCGCGCCTGATCTGTTAGGCTGCACGTTGGTGCGCCAATTTGACGATGGGCTAACGCTTCGAGGCATGATTGTTGAAACCGAGGCTTACACCGTGGGCGACCCAGCGTGTCATGCCTATCGACGACAGACCGATCGCAACCGCATCATGTTTGGCGCGGCGGGTATGAGCTATGTCTATCTCATCTATGGGATGTATCACTGTTTGAATGTGGTGACCGATCGAGACGGGGTGCCCAGCGCTGTATTGATTCGGGCGCTGCAACTCGACATTCCGCCACCTTGGTGTCTAGACGAAAAGCTGACTCGTGTTGCCGCAGGTCCGGGCAAACTCTGTCGGGCGTTCAAAATTGATCTCACGCTGACCGCACAACCCTTTCAACCAGGGAAATCTCTGTGGTTAGAGCCTCGCAGTTCTCAGTTTCAGGAGCAGATTGAGCAGGACTCGATCGCGTTCGTTCAAACGACTCGCATCGGGCTAACTCAAGGAGTCGATTTGTCTTGGCGATGGTATGTCAAAAATTGCTCGGCAGTCTCGAAGAAAGGTTAAAGAATCACTTCTTTGCCTCGATCGGTAAATCGCACAGATTTAATTTTCCATTGAGCATTGCTGGTCAAGGTTTTGCGAAGACTGCCAAAAATCGCCATTTGTTCGCAGCTTGAGAGAGACACTAACGTGCGCTTTGAATCGGGCGCAACTCGCAGATCAACGGTTGCGACCCCAGAGGCGACATTCACCCGATACCCAGACAGGCTGAAGTCGGCACTGTCTGCATTTTCTAAAACCTTGCCCACGGCTCCAGCGATCGGTTGACTTGCCGAGACTGCCGTTTTTTCTGCCACAAAATCTCGACACTGGCTATCCAATTTATAGACGCTCACAGGAATCGTTTTTGCAGAAGCCACCGAAGCGGTTTGAAGGGGTTGGCTCGTGCCAGATGCAGCAGGCGGAATTTTTTTGGGGGCAGGCGATAAACTGGGGCTGGGCGCGACACTCGGACTCGTCTCTGGAGACGATGCAACGGGCGAATTAGAGGGAGCCGTACCGCAACTACTCAATACTACTGAAATAGTCAACGGCACGAAGTAAAAAAGGAGTTTGTGCATTTTTCCGGTTTTTGACTTCTTGCTTATGAGAGGAGAGACATACCTCTGAGCGCTGATTATGAGCTTCATCATCTTTAACAAAAGTGGGATCTTTGATTAAGAAAGCCATCTCCACCGTTGTAGATTTGTGGCTTCGGGACGAGCGAAGGAGTGCATCCTACCTCTGCAACAACGGAGAACAGAGATAAAACCATATAGATAGAAGTGATCGAATCCCACGGTCTCAGAACCAGTGGACGGATTGAGTGGAAGTCAGCTCCATCAGAGGCTTTGGCAAACCCAGTTTGTTCATTCTTTAAAGATGGATAGATTAGCATGACCAGCTTTGGAAGCGGTAACCCGATAGAGTCGAGCCAGTTGGTAAGCTGCCGTAGCTCTCCTTGCGTCTACATCAGTTTTCAGCTTACTTTGAGTTGAATCTACTGAACGCCTTCGCGAAGAGTTTTCTCAATAGAATGATCGATGGAAACGCCATAAAAAATTTATACCTTTATTTCTATGCTAAAGCGAACGTTTCCCTCTCCTGAAGCTCTACGACGATTCCCCTTTGGGCTAGCAGATATTGCTGTCATTCTGGGAACGCTGGTACTCCTTGCCCTAATCGCCCGGATCGGTGCAGGAACGCTAGTCAGTTTTCAGCCACCCGATGTAGTGCCAGGAATTGATCTCGATCCACGCAATCTGCCGTATTATGCAGGGCGATCGACCCTGCGAATGTTCATCGCTTTGCTTTGTTCAACAGTATTCACTCTCGTTTATGGCTATGTCGCTGCCAATAGCCGTCGTGCTGAACGGGTGATGATTCCACTGCTAGATATTTTGCAGTCTGTGCCAGTGCTAGGCTTTTTGTCGATCACGGTGACGGGCTTTATTGCCCTGTTTCCAGGGAGTCTGCTGGGGTTGGAAGCTGCCTCAATTTTTGCAACGTTTACCAGCCAAGTTTGGAACATGACCTTTTCGTTTTACCAATCACTGCGGACGGTGCCCAAGGAACTGGATGAAGCTATGACGCTCTATCGTCTGTCGCGTTGGCAGCGGTTCACCAAGCTTGAAGTGCCTTCTGCCATGATTGGACTGGTCTGGAATGCAATGATGAGCTTCGGGGGAGGCTGGTTTTTTGTGGCGGCGAGTGAAGCCATCAGCGTGTTGAATCAGAACTATACGCTACCGGGAATTGGATCATATGTGGCAGCCGCGATCGCTAAAAAAGACCTCCCCTCGTTGGGCTGGGCATTGCTGACGATCGCCGTAGTGATTCTGCTCGTTGATCAAATGTTTTGGAGACCTTTAATTGCTTGGTCAGACAAGTTTCGCTTAGAGCAAAGCGCCTCTGCCGATACACCGCAATCTTGGGTCTATGACCTGCTGCAAACCGCTCGGATTCCTCGGCTCTTAGGGAAGGCTCTCACTCCGATTCAAGACGGGATCAATCTGCTGTTGTCTGCCCTCACGCATCCTTCTCCTCCGCGTTCTGATGCCCCAGAGCAACCAAACGATCGCCTCTACAGCTTGATTTTGCTGTTTGTCGTGGGAGCATTGGTAGTGGCTGCTATCCATTTCATCTTGACGACTGTGGGTATCAACGAAGTGGTGACGACCTTTGGGCTGGGCTTGCTGACGTTGTTGCGGGTAACGGTGCTATTGATTTTTGCCACGCTAATCTGGACACCGATCGGCGTAGCGATTGGCTTCAATCCAAAACTGGCGCGGCTATTGCAGCCTGTGGTGCAGTTTCTGGCATCTTTCCCAGCAAACTTTATTTTCCCGTTTGCCACGCTCTTCTTCATTCACACCCATATCAGCATCAACTGGGGCAGCATTTTGCTGATGTCTTTGGGCAGTCAATGGTATATCTTATTTAACTCGATCGCGGGCGCTCAAGGCATTCCAACTGACCTGCGTGAAATGTCGATGGATGTGGGACTGCACGGCTGGCAGCGCTGGCGTAGACTGATCATTCCCGGTATTTTCTCTGCCTGGGTGACGGGCGGCGTAACTGCCAGTGGTGGAGCCTGGAACGCCAGCATTGTTTCAGAGATTGTCTCTTGGGGACAAAGCACCCTGATTGCAACAGGGCTAGGAGCCTATATTGCCCAAGCTACAGCCGTTGGCGACTGGCCTCGCATCACCTTGGGCATCGGCATGATGAGCTTGTTTGTCGTAGGGATCAATCGTCTGTTGTGGCGGCGACTCTATCGACTGGCAGAGACCAAATATCATCTCTAGAAAGACATGCAAGATATCATTGGTAAAGAGACGTGTAACGATGACAACTATGCAAACGCTCCCCGATTCGCTCAGTGCAGTTGAACAGGTTCACAAAAGCTTTCCCTTACCAGATGGGAAAGGCGAGTTTAACGTTTTGCGAGACATTAATGTGACCGTTCGTGCAGGTGAAGTGGTTGCCCTTTTGGGACGCAGCGGTAGCGGCAAAAGTACCTTGTTGCGGATCATGGCAGGCTTGATTCCTCCTAGCCAGGGGCGGGTGTTTAGCAATGGAAAGCCCTTACAAGGGGCAAACAAAAATGTGGCGATGGTGTTTCAAAGTTTTGCCCTGCTGCCTTGGTTGACTGTGCAAGAAAACGTTGAGCTAGGTCTAGAAGCTCAGGGGATGCCGCGAGATGAACGCCGACATCGGGCATTAAAGGCGATCGACCTCGTAGGCTTAGATGGCTTCGAGAGCGCCTATCCTAAAGAGCTATCAGGTGGGATGAAGCAGCGAGTCGGCTTTGCGCGAGCTTTTGTGCTTGAACCCCAGGTGCTGTTTATGGACGAGCCTTTCAGTGCCCTAGATGTGTTGACCTCTGAGAACTTGCGGGGTGAGATTGATGACCTGTGGAATGCAGGTACGTTTCCGTCAAAGAGCATTTTGATTGTGACCCACAATATTGAGGAAGGGGTGTTTCTTGCCGATCGGGTCATTATTCTCGGTTCTAATCCAGGGCAAGTGAGGGGCGAGGTGGTGATCGATTTGCCACGATCGCACGATCGGTCTAGCGATCAGTTCAAAGCCCTGGTCGATTACATCTACACGGTTATGACCAATCCAGAAGTGGAAGTGACTGCCAGTGCGCCAGCGATCGTCTCTAAAACGCCTACAGAAGTGCCTGTATCGCGATCTCCTTACGCCAAAGCATTGCCTCATGCCAGAGTCGGCGGAATTAGTGGATTGTTGGAATTAATTATCGATCAACCCGATGGTAAAGATGACATCCCACGGCTGGCAGAGCGCATTCAGCTAGAAGTGGATGATCTTTTGCCGATTCTCGATTCGGCTGTGTTGTTGGGCTTTGCCAACATATCTCACGGTGATGTTCAATTGACGGAGATTGGACAAGACTTTGCAACAACGACCATCCTGCGAAGCAAAGACTTGTTCCGTCAGCAGGCATTGAAGAATGTCCCTATGTTGAGCAGCATAGTTCAGACTTTGCAAGAAAAGCGCAGTCGATCGATGCGAGCAGATTTCTTTCTGGATTTACTGGATGAATATTACCCGCATGAGGAAGCCGAGCGGCAGTTTGCTACTGTGATTGATTGGGGGCGCTATGCTGAACTGTTTGAATATGATGCCAGCGAAGATCGGCTGTATTTGCCAGAATCAGTTGTAGCCGTAAGCCACGAGGAACAACAATGACACAATCTCGCCGCTATGCTGAGTGCATCCCATCTGCAAAAAGTGCTATTACGCAGACTCATGTTCCCTTTGTTCAGAGAATTCCGAAATACGTTCTCAAATAAATGCTCAAGGGAGACCTATAAGGCTGAAATGCGCCTTTCAGAGTTAGCATGTACGTAGCGGCAACCTAAACGGATGTCGATGTTGCATCTTATAAAGTTTATGGACCAAAGTCCATTACCCAACAGTATTAAACTCCTTTAACGTCAGAAGCCTTAGTCTTCCGGCGCGAGGGAGATTGAGGAGGTTTCATGCTAACCCAGGAAAGTCGCACTTCCCTGTCTGAAATTGCTGATCTTAATCAGCTTAAGCACGAATTAAATGAGATGCCCCCGATCGACGTGGGCGACTATATCACCGAGCTTCCTCCTGAAAGACGAGCGATTGCGTTTCGGTTGCTCAATAAGACCCAAGCAACCGATGTTTTTGAATATCTGCCCCAAGAGATTCAAGAAGACCTAATTGGGTCATTGCATAACGTTCAGGTATGTCAGATTGTCGAATCAATGCGCCCCGACGATCGTGCCGAATTGTTTGACGAGCTTCCCGCCGGGATTGCTAAACGACTCGTTCAACAGCTCAGCCCCGAAGAACGACAGGCAACCGCCACAATCCTCGGCTATGCAGAGGGCACCGCAGGTCGGGTGATGACCACCGAATATGTCCGGCTGCGACAGGGCTTGACGGTCGGCGAGGCACTCAGCAAGATTCGGCTAGCTGACCGAGACAAAGAAACGGTCTACTATGCTTATGTAACCGACAATAATCGCAAGCTCAAACAGGTCGTTTCTCTGCGGCAGTTACTCTTCTCGATTCCCGACGTGCGGATTGAAGATATTGCCAGCGATCGGGTGATTAAAGCCAAAACCGAGATGCCGCAAGAAGAAGTCGCGCAACTGATGAAGCGCTATGACTTGATTGCGGTGCCTGTCGTCGATCGTGAAGAGCGTCTCGTGGGGATTATCACAGTCGATGACGTGGTAGATATTCTCGAACAAGAAGCCACCGAAGATATTCAAAAACTGGCAGGGGTCAGCGGCGGAGATGAATCGTCGCTCTCTCATCCCCTAGAGAAGCTGCGGAATCGGCTGCCCTGGCTCGTGGGTGTTATGGCGCTCTATATTGGGGCATCTAGCGCGATCGCGCCGTTTCAAAAAACGATTTCGATGGTGCCTGTTCTGGCCGTGATCATGCCTCTATTCTCTAACACGGGCGGAACAGTGGGCATCCAAGCTCTGACGGTGACGATCCGATCGCTAGGGGTCGGTGAAGTCACCCCAGCAGACACAATGAAGATCCTTCGTAGGGAATTATTAGCGGGTTTGGGAACTGCTTTGGCACTAGGAACCACAATGGTTTTGCTGTCATTGATTTGGACATCGCCCGAAACTCGCTGGGTCGGATATGTCGCTGGCATAGTCATGGCAGCAAATTCTGTGATCGCAGTGACACTAGGAACTCTACTTCCGATGGCTTTAAAGCGATTAAAGCTTGATCCAGCTTTGATCAGTGGTCCTCTGGTGACAACTCTGCTAGACACGATCGGATTTATTCTGTTCCTAACCCTGATCACGATTAGCTTAAATGTTTTGCATCTGCCGACTTAGATCATGGGCATTCACCCAGGTCAATCCCGAAACCTGTCTAGCAGTTGTTCTCGCGACAGTTGCAGCAGAAGTGGCGTATATTCCTCAGCAGGGAATGTCAGTACCGTAGAAATCAAAGCAGCGAGTTGAGCATCTACTTCACCAAACCGAGCTTTCAGTAAGTTCTCGACGACCAAGCGTTGTCCTGCTTGCGTACCTTCTTGTCTGCCTTCTTGTCTACCGCGCTCGACGGTTTCTCGTTCCCACTGTAAATAAGCTTGGTTAATTGCCATAAATGAAATCCGATCGTCCTCATCAAGGTCTTCAACTCTCATAGTAATTCTCCAAGCTGTTAAGAGGTTTAAAGTTTGGAAACGGCGCGGGTCATCTTCAGGCAGTGCAAGAATTTCTGCAACGGCTTGCTGCTGAGTTTTGCCTCTTCCCAAAATCCTGAGCCAGAGGGTGTCTGGAGTTTTAGGAAGCGGATGAATCACCACGATCGAGGTTCTCAAAGCAGCAGGAAACGAGTAGATTCCAGGCAGCCAGTCTAGAGATTGAATGGCACCAAAACTGTTGAGAGACATCTCTGAAGCAGTGGGCGACAAAATCCACAAGTGGGGAAGTCTATCCTCTGAGAGCGAGGCATCTTCGCGTCTAGCTTGGCGCTGTTGATCAGAGTGAACGAGAAATAGCTTGAGTAGGCACGATCGGATCTCCGAAAAGCCAGGTGCGTTACGATAAGGTTCGATTAGGCAGGGCGTTGTAGCGATGCGTGCCAGTAGACCTAGACTGAGATCGGGCAGAGCAAACGGCGAAAACCAAACATCTACAAATCGAGATTCTCCGGCAATTTCTCTATTTAGTTCAACGGTGCCGAAGGGCGAGAGAAATTCTTCTAAAAGCTGTTTAGAGAAGGCATCGAAAGGAGTGCGAGTCATGCAAACGATTGTCGAATAAGTACAAGCATACTTCTTTCGAGAAAATCTAGACATGGGTTGTTGGGACGATCGTTTTGCGTTATGAATGGTGAGTTGTTTTCTCGTGCATCCCTTCAATGGTTTGGACTCGTCGCCACATTCTGTCCCTCGCTGACTTTTCTCAAGCTGAGTATGATGTCGTTTTGCAAACGGCTAGCAGCTTTCGAGAGGTGCTGTCGCGCCGGACTAAGAAGGTGCCCACGCTACAAGGGCAGGTCGTCGCCAATCTGTTTTTTGAGTCGTCTACTCGCACTCGCAGCAGCTTTGAGCTAGCCGCCAAACGCCTATCTGCCGACACGATTAACTTTGCTGCCGGAACGTCTTCCCTGTCGAAAGGAGAAACGATTCTCGACACGGCAAAAACGTATCTAGCGATGGGCACTGACATGATGGTGATTCGTCACAAAGAAGCGGGAGTGCCGCAAGCGATCGCCGCCGAAATGGACCGTTTGGGGGTTCGAGTTGGGGTTCTCAATGCGGGAGACGGTCAGCACGAGCATCCCTCTCAGGCACTTCTAGACTTATTTACGATTTGCACACTGTTAGATCCTGAGCAGCCAACGTTGTCGCTGTTGGAGGGGAAGAAAATCGCGATCGTGGGTGATATTCTCCATTCTCGCGTTGCCCGATCTAACATTTGGAGTCTGACCGCAAGCGGGGCTGAAGTTCATTTAGCGGCTCCACCGACGCTGTTGCCCAAGTGGTTTGCTGAGTACGTCACAGACTCAGATAATCGGTCTGCTGCCAAGCCTCGCCAACTTTTTCTGCACTGGACGCTTGACCCAGCGCTTGAAGATGCTGATTTTGTGATGACGCTGCGGCTGCAAAAAGAGCGAATGACCAGTCATCTGCTACCGAGTTTGCGAGAATATCATCAGCAGTTTGGCATCACACGCGATCGTCTCAAACGGTGCAAGCCAGAGGTTAAAGTTCTTCATCCCGGCCCGGTCAACCGGGGGGTAGAGATTAGCTCTGATTTGATGGATGATCCCCAGTTTAGTTTGATTTCGCAGCAGGTGACTAGCGGCGTTGCAGTGCGAATGGCATTGCTCTATCTGATGGGGGGCGGCAAAGTTGCTTAGAAGTTGCTTTTCAGGAGTTTGGGAAAATCGGCTCTTGCTCGTTCAAGAAAATCTCCTCATAGTTGAAGTCGAATGAATGAGCATGGCGAATGATTGAAAACCCAAAGCTTGTCGTCACTTCTGTCGTGAAGGTGGCGATCGCTAGCTCTACTAATTTTTTATCTGAAAGCTTGGGTTTTTGAACAAAATACTCCCGCCGTGCAAAAAATAATTTTTCGTCTCGCGGCACAATGATTTTATTAACTCGATGGGCATGGCGAATCGGCTTAATGTAGGTTTCGATAAACTCTTCTTGATTTTTTTGCAGCCGATAAAGTTTTTCGTGCTGTAGCCAACTCATCGTGAACATCATTTTGATCAGTTCAAATCCCAAAATGTAGTTCAAGATATTGCTGCGTTCTTCAGTGCTAGCGACGATCCGAAGGGCTGATTCTAAAAACAAATCGGGCTTTCTACGAGCGTCTTGGGCTGAGTGAATATAAAATTGTCGAATGTAGCTTCTCACAAGGCTTTCACTCAACTCTGTGGAAATGTGAAATCGATTGAGATTGTCTCTGACTTTTTGTTTAACTTCTCGATTTTCAACCAGCTTTGCGATCAAACCATTGGCAGTATATTCATCTAAAAATTCTGCCTGGATATCAGGAGTTGCTGCACAGAGCAAGTGGCAGAGTGAAAGCACGTATCGTCGCTGATTCCAAGGCAAGCTTTCCGCCCAATTCTTAGCTTCTGAAGGCAGCTTATTGAGGATATTTTTAATTTGAGATTCTTGAGAAGAAGTCGATGGAATGGGCTTGACGATCGAGTCTGACTTTTTAATAGGCTTGTTCATTCGCGTGCATCAGTCATGCAAAGACTAGCGATCGGTTTTAACG
Source organism: Leptolyngbyales cyanobacterium (assembly GCA_038208945.1). Lineage (GTDB taxonomy): Bacteria > Cyanobacteriota > Cyanobacteriia > Leptolyngbyales > Leptolyngbyaceae > Phormidesmis_A. The sequence continues at coordinate 14,447 of JBBQYE010000015.1, forward strand.
GTTCTGCCACTTCCTAAGAGACGCTAGATTAGCCTTAAGACTAGAACATAATGTTTAGGGTGCCCTGGCTTCTTAACTTCAAACACTCGACTCAGCAGACTTCTTACTTCTCAGTATAAGATGCTACCTTCATTTTTTACGTGAGCAACGGGCAATTTTAAACTCGACGAAAGGCGGACTGTAGCGTCGATTAATGTATGTTATATTTCTTAATAATAAAGATATAAAAGCTTCAAGAGGTCATCAATGATTATTCTAGCTGCGCTTTTTGCTACTGCCTGGGTCGCGATCACTATTTTAGGAAATCAGGGCTATTTTCTTGATGACCAATCTGGGTCGCGTCAAGCACAAAGCTGGAACTCGCAAGAACTTCAGCCGATCGCGATTTCTGTGAGAGGCGATAGCCGTTTTCCAAGAAACTAACTCGATCTGGATTTTGGATTAGTTCTGATGTCCAAAATCCGATTTTTTTGTTCAGACTTAACTCGCTACACGACACTGATCAAGCAGTGTTTCAAGTTCTTTGACAACTGTGAAAGAACTTTTTCCTCTAAATGGAGCGGCGATCGCCGCTTCATGAGGGTTCCTCCCCATTTTCTTGACCGCCGCGATCGCCGCTTGATTTGAAAAGCCTCGACCTTGCACAAGCCAAGCAGCCAGTACGTGTCCCGTTCGCCCGATGCCGCCTCCACAATGCACTACAGTTTTTTTGTGATTTTGGTTGGCTTCTGATAGAAAAGGCAGAATTCTCTGTGTCAGAGTGTTGAGATCAGCAAGTTCAAAGTCGGCGATCGGACTCTGGCAGACGTGTTGATTTCCAAATGCTTGCCGATAGGTCTCAAGCAGATTTGAGTAGGGTGCAAGTTGCCCTGTAGGGAGCAGACAGCAAACTCGCTGAACCCCCTGACCTTTCATAAACTCAATCCACGCGCAAACTTTTTGGTCAGAATATCCAGGTTTTGCAGAGCCGAACACGATCAATTCATGTTCTGAAGCAGCAGAAAGCTTATACATTATCAAGCCCAAGCTGGACTTAGCAGAAATTCTAGCCGTTCACGCTTTGCCGCTTAAGGCGCTTTGCGTTGAAGGAGTGCTTCCATTTAAGACCAAGATTAGCCACAGATGAAATTAGAGCAGCCGTGAAGCGTGTATGGGGCTGATCCTCAAGGAATGTTGTCTTCCGAAAAACGACCCCGCCATCCAGATTATCACTGGAAGTTTTAATCCTATTGGATTAGCGAAAGCTGACATCCGAGGGGATCAAACTAGCTTTCTAAACCTCAGTGAAAACCTAGAGCGGTTTACCAAAACCTAGTGAAGGCTTTGTGCTGGAACCGCAGGGCGATAGTTAGAAGGCTCAATGTGGAACTTGACTAGATTAGCCAGTTCTTGAAGCTGGCTGATAGCTTCGGCACCTTCAAGCTTCATCAACTCTCGATCGTCACGCATCTCCGTCCAGGTGATTCCATAATCCGACACCAAAAAGCGGATTAGGTGGTTGTCTCCCAAACTCACCATAAACGAGGCGCTATTCATCTGACCACCGCACGTATAGCAGGAAGCCAGATAACCTCGATTCTCTAAGACGATCGCCATCGCTTGGAGATTCATCACGAGGTCTTGTACAAACTGTCGGTGTTGTTCTGCAAGTCTTAGGAACACAATCGTCCTCCAATCACCACAACCAATTCTAAACCCTTTATTAAAAATTTGATGGTCTACTCTTAATTATTGAGCTGTCTCTCTGAAAAGATATATCAGGAAATGCTAGCAAAGCATTCAGAGACACTCCACTATACTATGGTAGCGAGTCATGTAAACTCACAACGTATCGTTGGTCACAAGCCCACTCAAATCTCTCAGTCTTTAGGCTTCTATAGAATTGTGGATGCAGCATGATTTTATAGAGTTAAAAGGATCTTGACGACTCTGTTGTTCTAAAGTTCCTGCTCAATCAGTCAACTTGCCACCAGCCAAAAAGAGGACCAACAAAAAGGACTATGACCCAAGCTACCACAAGACCGACAATGCCGATCCAAGCTCCTGTAGAAGACCACTTGACAAACTGCTGTGCCTGGGTTTTGGTGACGGGCAACCAGGGGGAAATATTGGACTCTTTGCCATAGTTTTCTCCTAGAGATTCTTTACGGCGCTTTGCTTCTCCCATTGTTCTTTGCTTTTAGATAAAGGATTTGTCCTGATAATAGCGCTTCTGGCTTACCGATCTTCAGTCTCGAAAGTCAAGAATCTTAATAAACGCTAGAAGATTAATCTTGCCAACCTGTTCCTGGCAGGTTTGTAAACAAGCTGGCATCTAGATAATTAATTCGCGCTAGAGGGCTAAGAGCCGCTAAAACTTGATTGCCATAGCTGCGATGAATCACCCGACTGTCTAGAAGTGCAACGACTCCTTGACATTCACGAACTGGAGCGATCGCGCGCTGCAATTCACTCAACGCTTCTGGAAATAAGTAGAGCCGAAACCAGTCTTGACGAAGCTTTTTGTAGTGAGCAACCCGCCCAGCAACCAGCGGATTTTCTAGCGAGGGAATGGGCAGAGTCGCGATCGCCAACAAGCGGGGCGCAGGCAGCACACTCTGATGCTCTCGCCAAAATTCCCAACCCGTCACTAAAATGCCGTTGTCGTCGAGACAGGTGCGCTCAACTTGAACTCTAGAGCCAAACTCAGATGCCAAGACGCTTCCCACCTGAGCTTTGAGAGGCATATCTCCAACCAAAATTACCGATAGCCCTTGCACGGCAGTGCTGGCACTCAGGAGCGATCGTAGCTCTTGCAGCAGTCCTCCTTGAAACTGAGGCGTATTAGGCATCGGAATACCGTCAGGTTGGTAAAGCTGAATCAGGTCATCTTGACGATCGAGCGAAAATTTCAAACAGGTGAGATCTTGACTCAACCCTAATTTTTGTCGATAAGTCATTGCATCCGACTCAAGATCGAGTGCGCCGCCGATGAAAACAGTTGGCTGCTGCAACCAGATAGACGTTAATCTCGACGCGATTTCAATCGGGGCACAGTGCAGAGAAAACTGCCCTAACGGACGGGCGATCGTTGCCCAAATAAGCTGTTCTTCAGACTGGACGCGATCGAAAAAGTCACTCCAGCGATCGGGCAGTGATGAAGGAAGGATTTGAGCTAGTGAATCGAGAATATCCTGTTCGGATTGCTCGATTAAGTAACACTCGTAAGGATTGGCAGGATGATGAAAAATTGTCTTCGTGAGTTGAACCCGTGCATCCCGAATCTCTTCGGTCTGTTCAGGACACGCCAACATCAAATCATTCCAGTCTGAAGGCTGTAGATCGATCGTGAGTTGATTTCGCACCCAGCTTTCGAGATCATCTACGTTGTCAATAATGGTCGGAATGTCAGACGGAAACCTGCCTTCATTGTTGAGCCGATCGCTTAACCAGGCTTCTGGGGTCGTGAGCAAAATTCCTTCAAAGTTGGGACTAATCCAGCGATCGCCTGTGCGAATTGGCTTGGGTATATCAATCCACTGCCGCAACCGGGGAATCTCAACCATCAGCAGCCGTTGCTGAATCGATTCAGGAGCTACCACAATCACTGACCCTTGCCACATCAAAATTGGCACCAGATAGCTGAGGCGATAGCGCCCATGATAGCCAGACGGTGCCCCAGTCTGAATCAGAGCACTGCGACCGATCCGCAGGGCACGCGCCACTAATCGCGCCATCGTTAAATGATGTGACCAATAGGGTTCGCCCTGCTCTCGCAGAAAGGCGCGGAGTTGCTGATGAACTTCTACCTCAATCACAAGCTTGAACTCAAGTCGTACTAGATGACCATTCTGACATACCCATAAAAAACCCTGCGGAGATTAATTTGACCGCAGGGAAAAATAAGGGTAAAGGATGAATAAGACGTTAGCGTCTGCGGCTGCTGCCTGCTCGCGATCGCCCGCTGCCAAACGAGCTAGGACGGTTGACGCGGCTCGGAGTAGAGCCAGTAGAGCGGCGCAGATTGCTAGAACCGTAACCAGAACCCGTGGGGCGACCATTTCCGATTGAGGGACGGCTGACTCCAGGATTGCTGTAAGACGGGGTGTTAATGCGCCCGGTAGAGCGGAAAACCGTGCGGTTTCGCACAGCGGCAGGAGGAGCCTGATATCGCTGCTGATAGCGATCGACCGCCTGACCATAGCTGCTGCCATAGCCTCCAAACCCAGTCAGTGGGCGACCTGCTTGATAGACGGGCGGAACGTAGTACTGAGGACGAAAGAGAAGACCTCCGATCGCTTGACCTGCGATCCCTCCGGCCACCGCTCCAGCAAACGGACTCCAAAAGCTTGGCTCTTGGCGGACAATTCGCGTCTCGGTTTGTCCAGTTTGAGGATTTGTCACATTTTCAGCGACGTTGTGAACATATTCAATTTTGAAATCTTCAGGAATGTGCAGTGATGCCTGATTATTCTCAACTTTGAGATAATTTTTTTGACCCGCTTTGACTTCATCGGGGGTTAACTGAGCCAGCGGCAAATTTTGGGTGCGGAAGGATGAGGGAACACTCGGTTGTGTGTTTAGCAGCAAAACCGTGTATTCTCCATCTCCATCGTTGTAGGTCGCTTGCTGAACTGAATATTGCCCATCAGGAAGGCGAGTCTGCTCAGTGCGAGTGTTGGCAGGACGGTTGCCCTGTCCATTGACTTGTGAATCTCCGGGAGAACCACATGCAACCGTCGTTAAGCACAAGACAGCAGTCATAGAAAGGAGTAAAAGTCGGCGGAGCATAGACTTTAACCAGGAAGTGAATGGTGGGGAAGACATACTCTAAAAATTAGCTATAGGGGAATCAATTCCGGGAAAAACTCTAAAAGCTGGTCAGGGTCAAGTTCTTCGCCGAGTCTCGCTGGGGAGAAATGAACCTGAACCGCCTGTAAGCGCTCTTGGTAGTGCAGATTGATGATTGACTTGAATCCTGTCTCTAAAGCCCGGACGCTGGCAAGATCGGTTTCCAGGTCAGGAACCTCACCTTCTGCGGCGATCGTGATCATCACAATCAAATTCTGAGTTACGGGCAACGAGAGCGGATCAACGGGTTGCCCAGACGCGTCTTCCAGTTCGGGCGCACTCAAATAGCGTTGGGCAGAGTCTGTAAATAATTCGTTCACATAGTCTCCGGCTTCACCCTCACTCCAAAACACGTCGCCTTCGTTGCCAGCAGACTGCCAGTAGGTTTGATATTGCAGGAGACTTTGACAAATCTCGACCAGTCCTTCGCCCAAAACTTGCATCTCTCCTTCTGCATCCACCGCTTGCCGCGCTGCCTGGTTAAGCACTCCCAGCAACGGAGCGACTTCTTTACCAGCCAGGTGGATAAATAGACGGCAGACGACAAATCGAGTTTTGCCGGTAAATTGATTAAATCGATCGCGCAGTGAACTCATCTTCAGCCTTACCCTTCATCCATTTCAAGAGGGATATTCTGAATTCTAGTGAGGTTTGGACAGGATTGAATCTACCGGAAGATTAGCTAACTGAGATGATATGCAGTAATTACGCAGTTTTGCTCCTTCTATCTGGTCTATGATCGCAACGTCCTGAAGTATGAGTCTTCTGACATCCGCCTCCCATCCACCCATCTCTTCTTCAAAACTGAAGGTGATTTCTTTCCATGACGTTCTCTCAAGTCAAGCAATTTTTATTGGGTAAAACGCTACCAACCAGTGCCCACGACGAAGAACGATTAACCAAAGCCGCCGCCCTAGCCGTGCTTTCTTCAGATGCGCTCTCATCGGTTGCTTATGCGACTCAAGAAACCCTGATCGTTTTAGTTGCAGCGGGATCGGGGGCAGGCATTTTAGGGTTTTCGGTGCCGATCGCGGGGGCGATCGTGGTGCTATTAGTTCTAGTCATCCTGTCTTATCGGCAGACAATTCGCGCTTATCCCAAAGGGGGCGGATCTTATATCGTTGCCCGTGGCAATTTGGGGCTGCTGTCGGGCTTAATCGCGGGTGCCTCACTGATCATTGACTACATTCTCACAGTGGCGGTTAGCGTCTCAGCCGGAATCGATAACTTCGTGTCTGCGGTTCCCTTGCTTCGTCCGTTTACCGTAGAGCTTTGTCTGGTTGCTATCTTTTTGCTAATGTTGGCTAACTTACGAGGCGTAAAAGAGTCAGGTCGCCTTTTTATGGTGCCGACCTATGCGTTTATTGCCAGCGTTTTTGTGTTGATTGGGGTCGGGATGTTTAACCAAGTGACGGGACACCTCACCCCAATCCCACCTGCCGAAACCGTGCACAAAGTCACTGAGCAACTGAGTTTGTTTCTAATTTTGAGAGCGTTTGCGGCAGGCTGTACAGCGTTGACGGGAGTTGAAGCAATCTCAGATGGAGTGCTGGCGTTTAAGCCACCAGAGTGGATTAATGCACGTCAGACGCTCTTATTTTTAGGCGTTGTTCTAGGGGCAATGTTTTTAGGCATCACCTATCTCGCCCATATTTACCAACTGATTCCCAGCGAGTCAGAAACAGTTTTGTCGCTGCTGAGTCGTCAGATTTTTGGTATTTCACCCCTCTATTATTTCCTAATTTTGTTTGCGACTCCGGCGATTTTGTTGTTGGCAGCCAACACGAGTTATGCAGACTTTCCGCGTCTCTGCTACTTTTTGGCACGCGATGGATTTTTGCCTCGGCAGTTGGCGCTGTTGGGCGATCGCCTCGTCTACTCAAACGGAATTTTGCTGCTCAGTATTTGTGCTGCTGTGCTGATCGTGGTGTTTAAGGGTGACACCACTGCGATTATTCCCCTCTATGCCGTTGGGGTGTTTACCTCCTTTACCCTGTCTCAAGCAGGAATGGTGGTCCATTGGTACAAAGGCAAAGAGCGCGGATGGCAAGCCAGTGCCGTGATGAATGGGCTAGGAGCCTTAGCAACGGCAGTTGTGCTGGTCATTGTAGTCTGGACAAAGTTTGCGATCGGAGCTTGGGTCGTCGTGCTAGCGATTCCGCTTTTTGTGTGGCTGTTTGTGAGCATTCGGAAGCACTATCAATATGTGGCAAACCGTCTCAGCATTCAAGAATTAGCACCTCGCAGCTACATGACGCGACCCAAAGGCGCACTCGCGACGCATCCGGCGATCGTCATCGTCGGTCAACTGCACCGGGGCACCGTTGAGGCATTAGACTATGCCCGGAGTATTGGGGATGAAGTCGTCGCGATTCATGTAGACACTGGCTCAACTAATCGCGAGAAACTGCAAACGCGATGGCAGGAATTAGAGTCTGATATTGATCTCTATATTTTAGAGTCGCCTTATCGATCGGTCGTTACGCCGATCCTCCAGTTTGTCAGCGACTTTGAAAACCAACACCCCGATGTGCTGTCTACGATTATCATTCCTGCCTTTGTGCCCCGCCGCTGGTGGGAAAGTGTTTTGCACAACCAAACGACTTTATTTCTTAAAGCAGCCTTGCGAACGAAGAAAAGTCGAGTCGTGACCAC
>JBBQYE010000016.1:0-21904 GCA_038208945.1 Leptolyngbyales cyanobacterium
TTGCTGATTACGTTCTGCAACTGCGATATCGGCTTGATTTACCAGTGCTACAACATTGCTGTATTGCTCTATTCGCACCTCGTCATCTGTCATCTTAATCATCTCCATTTAGAAGTTTTCGGTCGTCTGTTATTGCCTCACCACTTCAAATAAATCGTGCACGGGTGAGGGTACTTGCTCCCCGTTAGTTTCAGTTTTCACGGTCACCCGATACAGTCCAGAAGGTAAATTATCCATTGCTAGTACCCAGTCCTTCTCCTGCTCGACGAAATCGAGGCTAAGGGATGAGCGATCGCCCGAAACCGCTTGAATCTCTGCTTTGAGCTTTGTGGCTGCATTGGGTAGTCCAATCAGTCGAGCACGCATAGCGACGGGTTCACTGTCCAGATAGAGATCATCCAGGCTGAGACTGATGGCAGTTTGGGGTGCCCTGACATCGGACAGGGTGTACTGGCTAATCCGCAAAGTATTTAACAGACTGTCCAGAACCTGCGCCTGATTTTGCAATCCGCCATGCTGTTCAGCGATAAAGAAGTTGTCGAGATTCTGCGATCGCTCCAGGGGAATGGAAGAAACTTTGGGAACGGTGCCATCCCCATCGCCTAGGTCAGAACGATTTTGCAATACTCCTGGTAAGTCTTCGCTGGCGGTCAGTTTGCCGTCAATCAGCGTAGCCGACTGTAGCGTGGGCTGATGGACTCCAGAAATAGGCACTGTGACAAAAGAATTGCGGTACTGCTCCTCTTGAAGATGGCGATCTACGGCGGCTTCAATTTCCCGATGGAAGGCTAACGCATCCTGTGCCTTGAGCTTGTCAATGTTGGGTAAGTTATCTACTTCGGCAATGCGGTGGAATTCACCATCAATATTGATGGCTTTGTAGATGGGTAAGAGTTGATAGATGGAAGTGAGCGATCGCATCACCTCTGTCAAATCCAGGAAAAGCTGCTTGTAGCCATTTGCCAGAAAGTTAACGGCTTTAGGGGAACCCCGATAGGGCGTACCAAAGGTGAATAAGGCTCGGCTATCTCGCCAACCTTCGAGCACTTCCAGATAGTAGCGAGACACCAGCCCACCCATGCTGTGTGCCATCAAAATCACTTTGGCATCGGTGGCTCCACTTCTCTCACGCCAGCACTTGAGGCGCTGATCGATCAGCCTTTTGAGGATACAGGCATTAGCGCGATTGTCTCGTCGCCAGTCGTAGGGAAACTGGTAGAAGTTGGCGGCTTTGTCATCCGGGTCGTTGTAAATATCACCGGGAGTAACATCGAAGTTATCGGTAATGAGCCGTGCAGTTTGGGTGTAGCCATCAATCTTCCAGAAACCTGGGATCAAATGGGTATCTTGAATTAGTGATGTGGCATGAATGCCATCACCCAGACTTTCAACTTCCGGATCATCTTGACTTAGCTTTAAGTTACGAATCGCTTCACCAGAGTGAGTGAGTATTTGCCAAACTGTCTGGTCAGAAACCGCCCAAAGGTCTTTACCATCTTTCTGCAACACGCTTCCCAGAATGCCAGGAAGAATGATGATCATGTCTTTCATAGGGGCTTTACTTGCCATTATTTCTCTCCATCTTTCAGAAATAGCTTACTGATTACTTTCTCGGGGGAATGCGAGGAGTGCTTCTTATGCCGTGCCAATAGTCTCTCAGCAAGGGAATGCAAGTTAGTTTGGAGTTTGAGGGCAATCGCACCGTTCATCTTTTAACCTGCTGCACTTACAGGGAGGGACTTTCGCCATCATGATGGCTAAATTGTCATCAGGTTAAGAAAAGAGGATTGCCTTGATCTTTTGCTAGTTATTCCTGAGTATTTCTACTCGTTTTGACTGAACGAATCACGTCACAGTCTACAAGCTTTTGCGAGAGAGAAAAAATAATTCCCCTCCCTGTCTCTTTGTAACCCCCCCATATGTTCCGCGAAGAACCAGCGCTGATATGATAAATCCGTCTCGGAAAATTTCCCGAAGAGGAAGGAGAAGGGTCTTTTGTATGCCAACCGACGCGATTACAAAATTTCCTCCAGCTTGGTCTCCCAACTTTGTACGATTTGCCGTCTAGCTTAGCGCCACATTCAACGTAAATTTTAATCTGCACACTGAAGCCGAATTTGCCCTGGCTATATTTGACCCAGAGCTGGTCGATCGATCGCAAATCCTGACAGGGAAAGTTTTTCACATCCTTAACCTTTAACATCATGAAGCGGGATGGTACCTTCTGCCCTGCAAGCTCAACCATTGGAGTTCCCGCGAGTTCGAACATACGGGCTGCGGTTTCCTGATCGGCAGCTTTCCAGTCCTGTGCTTTCAGCAAGTCTTGCAATTTGGTGTAGTCGATGCCTCTCTCAGAGACAAGTTCATCGGTGCTGGCTGTTTGAGGCGCTTGGTCAGAGTAATTCCCAGCAAAATGGTCTTGCAACATCCGATGGATAAAGATATAACTTCTACCTGCCTGCTTCATGAAAAGACGATCAGTTGCGTCGTTGAGAAAGCGAGTGTAGTTCCAGGGACTGTACCCCTTTAGATAAAGGATGACGCGCAAATATAAGTGTTTTATTGCAGCATCGCCACCACCTGCTACTACACCAAATATTGCAGGAATTATTAGAGCCACATATTGGAGAAAACTTGATGACCAATGCCCTAAGAACAAGAAGGGATAGGAGAGTAACATAGCAAATCCCATGGCAAGAATTCCAAGAATTCCAGCATTCAGGACTGATCTTCGAATCCCTATGTTTGGCGTTCCTCTGTCTTCTGGAATTGTTGGACCTCTGAACCCAAAAATAAGAACCATGAATGGACTCATTACAAGAAGACTAATCAGATAGAGCAGCGGAATCAACCAACCTAAGGGTATAAGGACAAAAGCCCCCCATATACCCTTTCTTACAGAGATCAAGCCATTTTTTGCTTCTCTCCAAGACCATTTGAGAGTTTCAACTGTTTCAATGTCTTTTCGGAATTTATTCTTTCCTTCTATTCCCATTGAAAAGAAATTTTGCATCATGAAAAAGATTATTCCAAGCCCTAAAGCCAAGATGGCATCAACGAGTAAGAACTCAGTAGGTTTAATTCCCAATGGTTTGACTTGACTCTCAGTCAGACCGCTAAGTAGCCAGAATATCGAGAATATTAGTCCGAAAGAGATAGCCACTGTCAACGGAATAAAAAGTGTCCGTCCAACATCATAAGCCATTCTCTCAGTCGACATCTGCAACCAGCCAGGCTGCAATTTCTCAATAAAGAAGCTCGTTTGAGAAGTTTGGTTCATCTGCCGTGCTAACCAAGTTAACCATTGTTGGGTTTGCTTAGAGGAATAGGCTTGCGGCAGCTCCTTGCGATCAAACATTCGTTTGATATAAGTATCGAATAAGCGTTGGCGACGCTGCCTAGTAGAACTCAGTTGATTCAATACCTCTATTGCAGAATATTCGTAATACGCCCAACTCATCACGTTCAAAATTAGAGGAGTTTGGGCAAATTCCTCCAGCTTTTTGTCTTGGTTCAGTACCGTCTTTAGTCCAGCAAGGGGCTTACCGACATCTTCTAGGTACCAATCAATATACTCCGGGGTAATCGGACGAATGTAGATTGCGCTTCGTAACTTTAACCGCTCGGAAAGTTTTTCATAGTCTTGCAAGCGGCTACACACAACCATTTCAGTCGTGCTATGGTCTTCCAGAAACTGATTTAGCGCACTCACACAATTATTGCGATACTCTGTCTGCACTTCATCTAACCCATCAATTAACAGGAGAAGCTCTTCCTGTTCAACGCACTTTTTTACTAAAGCTTTAGAAGCACCATATTGGTCTTTAAGGTCTTCGACTAACCAGTCCGCAATGCTCAGTCGCTCGATCGCCCAGGATGACAGGTTAAGCACGACTGGGACGGGTCGGCTCAGATCCTCCTCTGTGCGCTCAATTAAGCGCTCTGCCAACTTTAACAGCTCGATCGTTTTTCCTGATCCTGGGTCTCCCAAAATCAGTAGTGTCCTACCCGTTCCCATCTGTTCAAAGATCTCGGTTGTCCGTAGCCATTCAAGTGATTCATCGGGCACAGTTGGCGATTTATCTGCGCCACGAAAAGAATGTTCCACTGCATCAGATCTTGTTTCCAGGTCAAGCTTTAGAAGTGTCCGATTGTGGAGGGATGGCTCTAAAACACCTTCAATCCAGGCACTCTTGACATGACTTAGCAGACTCTGTCGCTGACGATATTCCTGTCGAGTCAGTTGTTGCGTTCTAGGGTTAGCTTGTCCCAGGTTGAAATCGTTTTGTACATCCGCTCGATAACGTTGGTCAGCAAGTTTATCCCGAGAGGTTGATTGGGTGGGGAAAGCGGTCGGGTTGGGTTTCTTCTTGAGAACTGGCTTCAGGTGTTCTGGCAGAATCACTGCTTTACTAATATCTAGAGAGATGAATTTACGCTCTGCTATGGCACTCTCTGAGTGAGCAGTCGATGCATTACTAGTTTGCAGTTCAATTTCATTACGACCTAACTCATAAGACTGCTCAATAGACTCACCATTCCCCAATGCTTGATAAAATCCTCTGGTAAAGTAAATCGCAGCTTTATCCTGAATCGCCTCATTCATACCAATCACATAATTGATATGCTCACTAATCGCGTTTGCCTGAACCTCGCTGTAACAGGCATTAAGTAAAACGCACTCAATCGTGCTTGCGAAACTTTTGAATAGATTCGATAGAGCTTGAGTGCTAACAAACTGCACCTGACCCGTTTCATTCTCCAGTACTAATCCTTCTTCACCAGCACCATGTCCGCTGAAGTGGACAATTCTCGGACGATGTTCTAGAAAAAGTTTCTGCAACTCTTCTGGACGCACAGCCGATCCAATGATGACATCAAATTGTGAGTGATTTCTGGAACGCTCAATAACACTCCGTAAGTGATTGATCTCGCGATTAAGGTCAAGATCTTTCTTGGGATTGGATGCCAAAATCAAAATCTTACTCATTGGTGCTTCCCTCTAAATGAAAAAAGAATTGGGTCTTGAAAAACATTAACTACCGTTTCACCACAATTTGAACCTGCTTCGTCACCCACTCCTGTCTGGGATCAACCACAACACTGGCCGATCGCGTCGCATTGGGTACCTTATTTAAATCAGCACCAATCATCGCCAAGAGACTGTTGAGCGGATTAATGCCTTCCGGCTCGTCTCCTCTAGTCGCAGATCGTGTAACCACCTCTTCTAAGGCTTCATCAAGTTTGGCTCCTCTCGTTTCTGACGGTTCATCCAGTGCTGGTAGCGTTAACCAGCGGAAGTCTGCCAAACCCCGTTGCACCGCAAAGACTTTAATCGTCTCTTTTGATTGCTTATAGGCATCATCATCTGGCACCTTCAATCGGAGCAAGACATTTTCTACCGCACCTGCATCCAGGGCAAAGAACGGTGCCTCTATGCCTCCAACCGCAATCTGTGAAACTTCCCAGGTCGGTTCAATATCCAGTACCGCCACCTTCAATGGTTGACTGCCTTTATTTGCTAAACGCAGACAAACAATATCTTCACTTTTGATAGTTAAGTTTTGAGGATCAGGGAAAGGCTTCTCATCCTCCATAAGTAACTCCACTTCAAGCGCTTGAGCCAGCTTGGAACCGGAGTTATCCAGACTTTCAACCGCTTGATGCTTTGCCAGGTGAACCAGCCGATCGACCACTCGCTTCGGAGCCGTTGGATCATCAATGGAAAGCAACGGTCTGAGATTTGGCAGGGGCATATTTTTGCAGATCTCATAATGCCCCTCTCCGTCAAGGGCAACCTGATAAAGGGCTGTTTCTCCCTCTTTCTCCTCTACAACCCAGCCATTGCCAATCAGCGCCTGTCGCACCTTATCCAGAGCTTCTTTCTGGCGATCCACACGATTCGACGGCAGGTCGTTCTCCTGCTCACCCGCAACTTTGTCGTCAGTGAAACGAACCCGTTGGATGAGATCAACCGGGGCGGACACCATAATCGCTGGAGCACCAGGCTCTAGTTTGCTCTTAGCTTCAATTCCCCCTTCCTCTGGCTTCAGGACTCTTGCTGTTGACTCAGACGCATCTACCCTCGTAAGCTCAACGATCGCGACTTGATGCTCCTTATCAGTAAAGTCAGTGGTATTGAGCGGATAAATCGAGAAACGTGTCCCTTTACTTAATCCCTGTGCCTGCCCTGCATTTAATGTGATTTGAGTGTCTGAAACGACCTTGATCACGGCGACAGTAAAGGGGGTAGACCAGGTCTCGCTACCAAAGACGAGGCGGCTACTTTCGCCTAAAATCATTGGGATTTGTTGAGGAAACTTGCTTTGGATCTGGGCATTGACGCGATCGTGCAGCAGCTTGTAGGTCAACGGTTGACCACTGGTCGCAACGCTGGTGAGCGTATCAATCATCCAATAGGTCAAAGCACCATTACGTTCTGTGCCGCCATTCACGGCATATTCATACGCGTATTCATTGGGGCGACAGGCGGTAAGAAGAATATACTCTCTAGATTGAGGTAAACCAGCAGCGCCAATCGCTCTATTTCGCGTGAGATTAAGCCAATTTTGTTCTAATTCTTCGGGCGTAGCGACCAGGCTCTGCGATGATCGTTGCGCCGTATCGGTTTCCCCTGCACTGCGGATCTCAGCACCGCCACGGGTGGCACCCCCCGAATGGCAACTGTCAAGAATCATCGTCACGATCAAGCCCTTATCTGTCATGCGCTTGAGGAGCGTTGTCATCTCCACATCCCGCAGATAACGTCCCTCTTCGGTATCGCCAATATCCATGGGCACGATACCTTCATCATTGGGTTCCTGCTTGAATGGATAGATGGTGGCCGCCCGTCCACCATGACCAGAGTAGTGAATGTATACCTGCTCACCAGGCTGGGCTGACTCGGTAATCTCTTTGAATGTGTTGACAATATTTGCGTAGGTCGGCTCCTGTTCCTGGACAGATCGGGCTTCTTGCAGTGCCGTGTCTTCCTGATTGGGTGAGGTGAGCCTGCGGATGCGCTCTGCTGGAAGCTTTAACGTTTCTCTGAGGAAGGTGTCCACCAGATTGATATCACGGACTGCACCTTTAAGGCTTTTATAGAGTCGATTGGGTTTGTAGTTGTCAATTCCAACCAGCAGAGCATGGATTGTTGGCGTTTGTTCGGTCATAACTTCTTCCCTCAGTTGTGCTGATTTCTTTTAACCAAAATGGCTAAAATAGCCCAACGCGCCAAATTTGTATATTTAGCCAATTCAGTCATCAGGGCAAACGCATCTAAATTCTGAAAGCCTTCCCTAGCAGGCGTTTTGCAAATTTATACTTTTCAGCATCCGACGGCTGAAATTCCTTTTGAGTAAGCATCCTAAAAATAAGATGCGTTTGCCCTGATTCAGTCATCGAATTACCTTGACGGTAGGATCGATCGAATGCCTCAGTGACGTTCCTTTTGCCTAGACTTTTGGGGGAGCGCAGAAAGTATACTTTTCGCACGGCATATTGATTTCACTCGATATGATTAATTGGTCGTCCTAAATAGGTAAGGATGCGCTGTAGTGGTGAATGAAGGATCAGATTGCTTCAATGTGATTGTCCAACTTCTTAGAAAGTGACAACGCTTTTCGCACTAGTCGAGAGACTCTCTGGCGCAACGTGCAGTTAAATCGCTCGATACAATTGGTTTTACCACTTCCCTTCCCGACCGCTCGATCATTTTATCCTTATTTCTTTAGGACTACCCTCTTCGGAATGAGTGCATAACGGAGCGACAACGAGATACCTCGTTTATCGCTGAAAAGTATTTGCGACACAACCAGTCAGACACCCCCTGCAAAGCTGGTGGCTTGATGAATGCGCCCGCCCCAGAGGCGGGCGAACCTTGCTGGAGGTGTCTCATGTTAGTTAAAGTTGCATGCAGTGACAAAGCAGCCATTGGCGTGGTTGTTACTGTCCGAGACCTCTGTGCCGCAACCAACAGTCGTGTATTGCGGGTCGTGCATGATGTTATAGTGGTTGAGGTTAGGTGACGGTCCTTCGGATTGCCACATATCGATGGACTGGTTCATTTCCTGCTGCCAGTCGCTGCCCGGAGCACCGGCGAGGGCTTCGGCACGCGACCCACCACCAAAGCCGAGGTGTTCCAACTGGCAGTTGTGTTGCGTGACAAGCGCGTGTGCATTGTCCCAAGAGTGTTGAGCTAGGGTCTGCGAGTACGAAAGCGGACCGGCACCCGTTTGTGCGCGCAACTGATTGATGTTCGGGATGTATCCCTCTCCCTCGGCAGCAGCGGGGGAGACAGCAAACAGAAAAATGGCTGCAATGACAGCGATAAGTGTGGTCAGCGGCTTGAACATGTTTGCGATGAAGAGGTGCTTGTTTGGTTCGTTAGCTGTGAGTGCTTTCATGCTTTATATCCTTGTTGCTTGTTTGAGATTCGGATACCAATGATAGGTTGAATGAATTTGCCAACCCGGTGAACCGATATCCAAAGACTAAAGCGATCGCTCTCGCAATACATCGACATTTGTGGAAAGTCACTTTCCAAGTTTGGAAAGCGAGAACTTAATGACAAGATCGACCTAAAACCACTTCTCCAGTTGTGAGGCGATAGATACGATCGGGTTCTGTGATGGAAGTCGATCTCGACGGAGGAGCATTCTCTGCTTTGAGTGGATCAGGAACTAGCTCATAGGTTGGGAAAGCCGCATTTGCGAGGTCATCGGGCTGAGCCACTAAGCCCCCGGTTCCGGTGATCACAAATCGTCCTTGATGACTGCGACGCGCCACGCAACTATTGGCAATCAGGGCATTGATATCAACTAAGCCAGCGGGCAGCGCAACAGTGCCTCGACTCGGATCAACATCAGGAGTATTCAGCGTAATCGTGCCACTGATGCCAAATTGAGAACTGGCGGTGATGTTACTCAATGGGGTTGCTGTGGAATGAGGCTCAATGCCAAAGAGTCCTTGAGTCGTAATCGTTATATTGCCGCCTCGACCGGAGAAGGCATTGGCTGTAATATCACTGTTTTCTTGGAGAACAGCCACGATCAAGTTGCCATCAATGCTGATGTTACCGCCGTTGCCCCCTGCCCGATCCGTTCCAGCCGTGGTAGAAATCGAGCTGCCCTGTCGCAACAATAGGAAATTTTGGGCTTGCAGTGCGATATTTCCACCCTGACTTGCTGTAGTGGTCGCGAGAATTTGAGATTGATTCTTTAGTTCAATTGATCGTGCCTGCACTACGATGTTGCCTGCATTTCCTGAGCCTTGGCTTTGTGCACTGATCAGACTTCCATTCTGAACTAGCAGCCTACCCGTATTGATTGTTAGGTTACCTGCATTTCCAGGACTCGAAGTGTCTGTGGCAATGTATCCGTTAATCACTTCTACAGAAGCAGAGGCATTAATGGTCAGATTACCGCCTTCTCCCGTGAGCGGAATAACAACCCGTTTATTCGCATCTTGATCGAATAGTGCCTCAGTGGATAAAGCTGCTCCATCCCGAACGATTAACCTCTTCGTATTGATAGTTAAATTTCCTGCCTGTCCGGCACCGCCTGTAAAACTAGCCAAGGAGCTAGAGTCCCCAGCCGTATCTAGACCCGCCACCTCGACAGATTCGGAGGCATTCACACTCAATTGTCCCCCTGAACCGTTTCCAAGCGTACCCGCAAAGATTGTTGCTCCACCTTGAACACTCAAATTTTGGGTTTCGATCGTGATATTGCCAGCCTTGCCATCCCCGAAACTTAAAGTTGATATATTCCCAAATGGGGCGAGTCCCATCAACTTCAAAGACTCAGAAGCGTTTACTGTTAGGCTGCCTCCGGACTTCGCCCCCTGGGTAAAAGCCGCAACTTGAGCACCGCCATTGATGGAAACGCGCCTGCCCCAAATCTGGATCGGTCCGCTCCCTTCGCCGCTGGTATTGACCGTAGCGCCGTTGGTGAGAGAAATATCAGCTCGATCTAGCGTCACAGGAAAACTCAAGCGCAAATTATTGTTGTCATCCAAACTCAGCCCTACCGCGCCTGTGCTTGCAACCGCTCCCAACTCCACCCGACCCTCAGCCGCATTCACGCCGCCTCCTTCCAAGTTCACATCGCCCCCTAGCAGTAGCAAGCTTTGACCGTCGGGCACTTGAAGCCCCTGTCTGCCCGATTCTAATGGAGTAGTGGAATGATCGACAATCGCTGCAAAAGTAACCTGATTAAACCAAAAAGCGGACGGGTTCACTGTGAGTAACGGAGGGGAAGTAGGCGCAGAACTGCTAAAGAAACCCTGAGTACCAAACTGAAGCGCAGTAGCGGTTGTGGCGACAAATGAGCCTCTCACATCCAAACGAGCGTTGGCTCCGAAGAGAATACCATTTGGATTGAGCAGAAATAAGTTGGCAGTGCCGCCTGATACCCCTAATGTTCCTTCGATGTTGGATGGACTGCCACTAGTCACTCGGCTGATAATGTTCTGAATGCCGATTGGGTTTTGAAAATAGAGGCTTTGTCCTGCCGCAATGTTGAAGTCGCGGAAGCTATGAAACAGATTGATCCCGCGAATTGCGCCACCCTCGATCTGCTGACGGAGAGTACTATTACTCATGCTTGAAGTTACGATCGACTGCTCAGCGCCCAGTGTGTTATCGGGCGTTACCTGGGCACAGGCAGGATATGCAGAAACAGCGATAGTACCCCAGAACCCCAAAGGACTCAGCAGTTTCAGGCTCCGGTGCTTGCTGATGTTTCTTCGAAGCACAGAATCGCCCCACTCAAACAACTTTTGCAACACTCACGAACTCGAACACTGAAGAATATTGCCTTGGGGTGCGCCGCCAACCCATTGGCAAACCACTGGTTGTCTATCATTCGCTTTGGCTGGATCGATGAAGAAGTGAACTTCAAAGCTCCCGCCTGTTTGTTTGATAGATTGACTTAAACCCGGCAAAACCGCATGCAATTTAGATGCAACATCTTTACATAACTGTTGTGCCTGCTCAATACCTAGACCTAATGTGTCCTCGTTCGCGCCGGGAGCAGGTGGTTGATACATCGGACCACACTTCATTGCACCGTTGACAATGCAACAAACGCAAGTCGTCATATTCACCACCTCAAGCAAGCCTGGTTCTAGATCAATTTCTAAGGGGCTTGATACCTGATGCTGCTGGAGTGATTGATATAGACCAGGCAGAATTTCAGAGAGTGCGGACTCGAACTCATTGCTTAACTGATTAGCTATGTTACTATCCACACACTTCTCCTATAGTTAAGATTCATCAAATATGAAATTGCGTTCAGAAGTTATCTTTACAGAGCTGATTTCAGATTGCAGTGAGATGAGAAGCCTTTGCAGGTAAAGTATCACGATACTTCTCAGATCGCAAGATTAAATTATGCTGAAACAACGTTGGCTAAGCATTCTATTTCTCATTAGCCTTGTGATGTGCTTGGGGTGGGGTCACGTTTCCGCTCAAGTTGTTGGCTCATCGGTGCAACAGGGGTTGGAGCGCTATCAGTCGGGGGATTTTCAAGGCGCGATCGCAGTTTGGAACAGTACACTAAACCATTCTCCAAGTGAAGCAGATCGGATCATACTTCTGAAAGATTTAGCACGGGCTTATTCACAAGTAGGACAGTTCGATCAAGCGATCGCAGCTTTCGATCAACTGATCGCCAACTATCAAAAGACGGGCGATCGTATCCAACTTGGTAGAATTCTCACTGAGCAAGCGCAAGCTTATAGTAACTTAGGACAACAACGAAAAGCGATCGCAATGCTCTGTGGTGGACAAGAGCCGAATTGCACAAAAGAAAGTGCATTAGCGATCGCGCGTCAGCAATCCGATTCGTTTGGGGAAGCAGCTGGATTAGGAAGCTTGGGAAATATTTACCGGCTGCAAGGAGATTATGAAGCGGCGTTGAGATCACTGCAAAAGAGTTTAGCGATTGCCGAAAAGCTACAGAATTCAGCTTACGTAAGTGCAGCTAAGAACGGATTAGGCAACACTTATGCAAACCTTGCAAAACGAGAGTATCGATATGCAGAATTTGCATCCGAGTCAGGCGATAAAGATGCGGTCGATAAGTTTACCCAACAGGCAATCAAAGACGATCGCAATGCAATCCAGTTCTTTGAAGCGAATATCATTGCTGCGCGTCAGCAGAATAATCCCACTGATGAAAGTCATGCACTTCTAAATCTGGCAACCACCTATCAGCGCAGCTTCAGCGGCTCACAACCTGCCGAAAGCACGCTCAAACAGGCTTATGATTTCCATGATCGCTTACCGGATTCCCGCGATAAAGCCTACGGAATGATTCGACTTGCGAACTTATTTCAACAGTCAGCTCACTCTAAACTCGATCCAAATGTTCGGTGTTTGCCTCAAACTCCTGCTGAAACCGTGACCCTGATCAAGCAGGCGATCGCAGCTTCACAACGCATCCGTGACCCGCAATCTGAAGCTTTCGCACTGGGGCGTTTGGGACATCTCTACGAATGTCAGCAAAATTTTAATCAAGCACTAGAACTGACGACTCAGGCGCAACTTGCCGCACAAAATCAAAATAATCGATATCTGTGGGATTGGCAAACGGGGCGAATTTTACAAGCACAAGGAAGAACAACCGAAGCAATCTCAGCTTACGAAAGCTCGGTGAACGCCTTGAAAGAAATTCGTCGAGATTTGGAGATCGCCAGTCGTGATTTTCAATTTGATTTCCGCGATGTGATTGAACCTGTGTATCGAGAATTAACTGAACTCCAATTGCAATCTACATCTAACAAAACATTAGAAAAGCAGAGTAATCTTGAATCCGCATTAGAGACGATTGATAGTTTAAGACTCGCAGAATTGCAGAACTATTTAGGAGAAGATTGCACAATTGCCGCGATTGCAAAACCAATCACGCTGGTGAATGATAAAACTGCAATTTTTAGCACAATCATTCTAAAAAATCGAATTGCAGTTATTGTCACCTTACCGAAATCACCGTCAATCATTCGGTGGATACCTGCTCAAACCCAAACGGTAACGGCAACGGTGAATGATCTTCGCCTCAAGTTAGAACAGCGATCGGACTTAGCCAACACCTATCAAGCTCCCGCACAACAAATCTATGATTGGCTGATTCGTCCCTTTTCCCAGGACTTGCAAGCCGCGCAAATCGAAACGCTGGTCTTTATCCAAGATGACATTCTTCGCAGCATTCCAATGACGGCTTTGTATGACGGCAAGCAATTTTTAGTAGAACAATATGCGATCGCAAATACGCTCAGTCTCACTTTGATTGGTCCCACTCAGCTTGAACAGCGCTCTCTGCGAGTATTAGGGTTCGGATTGACGAAAGCCTCGACAATCGGTTCGACTTTTTTTGCGCCTTTGAGCTTTGTTAAACCTGAACTTGATCTTATTACCAAAACACTTCCGGGCAGTAAAGAATTCTTTGACGAAGCCTTTACTATCGATCAACTCAAGCAAGAACTCACCCAAAATGTTTTCCCAATCGTTCACCTCGCGACTCATGGTAAGTTCGGCATCGATTCGCGAGAGACATTTCTGGTAACAGGCAAACAAATCCCAGGAGCAGCCTCGAAACCTGACAATGAAAAGCTGACAATGAATCAGTTTTATCAAATTCTGCAAACGGTTGAGAAACCGTTAGAGTTGTTAACGTTAACAGCTTGTGAAACAGCAGTGGGGAGCGATCGCGATGCACTCGGTATTGCAGGTATTTCGATTCAGGCAGGAGCAAAAAGCGCGATCGCGTCGCTCTGGCAAGTCGATGATCAGGCGACCGCCGAACTGATTGCCCAGTTTTACCAAAATCTCAGTCAAAGAATGGGTCGAGCAAAGGCACTGCAATCTGCTCAGAAAAGCTGGCTTCAAAACCATCCAAGCGAAAGGCATCATCCGGGGTATTGGGCAGCCTTGACGCTTGTGGGCGATTGGCTGTAGGGATTGATGATATGTTTCGCTCAAATGCTTCAAATAAAGCATCCCTTAACACTATCGCTGCACCGAGTGAATTTTACTGTCTTGTAATACCTGTCGCTCAGTGTCATTGGTTGTTATTTTGTCAAGCAGAGACAAGCGCGGATCTTTTAGCTCAATATTACTATCAGATGAACCGATCGCAGTTTCTAGCGAGTCGTACCAGAAATTTGCTTGAGCATAGAGAGACGCTTGAGAAACACGAGATCGCGTTTTTTCTAATCGAGTTTTCAAATCAGCAGGCAGTGGAACCACTTCTAACTCAGATTCAGCAAAGAGATTGCTAGAGGGACGAGCGCGATCGCAGACTAACACAACTTGCCAGCGATACTTCCCAATCGTAAGTTCAGGAGTTGACTGTGATAATGAAAGCACTGTGATACCCGGAGACGCTTTGAACTGATCATCTTTGATCTCTTTGACCAACCGATAACGATTGTTCTCTACTTGCGCGTAGAGTCTAAATTCTATTGATACAGGGGCAACATCGCGCACAAACCAAGCAAACGTAGGGCGAGTTGAAACGGTTTGGTTAGAGTGTCCTTGTGGAGCCAGTAAGATTAAACTAGGCACATCTGATTGAGCAACGGGTTGGGTTGTTCCACAGCCTCGACCTCCAGCCGATCTTCCGCTCGGAGGGGCTTGATCAGGGTCATCTGCCAATGCTGCAACTGGAATCAGCAGCATCCCCAATAAGATGGTCGATATCAGTTTAATTGCCGTCTGTATTCTGCAAGCTGTGTTTCCTTCGGAGTTGCGTCTGGCGCTCATCGTTAGATGGTTCATAGCCTTAGGGAATAGAGGAACACTCTAATCAAACCGTCTTCACAAGAAATTATCTAGACTTAAACGGGTGAGAAAGGAATTTCCACCAAGATTGGGAGTCTCGCCAGGTCAGTTCACAGGAGATCCCTTGAGATAAACGCGATCGACGATCGAACCTGCCACCGAGCGATCGCGCGAGTTCTCTCGCTTGATCAGTTCCTCGTCCACGGTGAGGGTTGCTAGATTTAAGACCCTGCACGCCGTCGTCCAGAATCTTTAAGCTCCATTCGTGATATTGATGAGTACAGACAACATCGAGCCGATTCGTCGCGATCGCGTGTTTGCCAACATTACAAAGCGCTTCTTGCAGAAAGATACACAGTCCTTGTTTTTGCTCTGGAGTGAGCGGACAGTCATCAAGGGCACTGAAATCTGGGAGAATGTAAGTCTGAATCGAAGCAAATCCGGGTAGATTTCGCTGTAAGGTTTCTTCGTAGATTTGGTGCAGTAATTCGGGTAGAGGAGTCTCAATATAACGATTTTGTCCAGACGACAGTTCTTGTTTCATTGATTCATACACCGATCGCAATTCCTGATTCAGCGACTCTAACCGTAATCGCAAAGGCGTTTCGTCTAGATCTCTCAGAATCGCTGCAAGCGTTTGCAAAGGAACATTGTGCACAGCATCATAGGTGCGTTTCAACATTAGGCTACGCTGTTCTAATAAAACTCTGGAATCTCGATCAAAGAATGAAGTGGTCAGTCCAGCCGCGCACAAGCTTAGCAAAGCAGGAACGAGTGGAATCCACCATCCTAAAACCATCAATTCATAACAAAGCAAGATGAGGCAAACACTACTTACCGCGAGACTCAGAAGCGTTTTCCAGGGACATTGCAGCATCAACCCCATTGCAATACCAAATAGCCCCCAAGCTACTATCCAGGCATACTCCCAACCTTTTAGCCAAGTCTGGAGTAGCGGTCTGCGATCGAGGACTGCATGGACGATCTGACTGATTGCATGGGCTTGATACTCAACTCCATAGAGTAGTTGATACTGCTCTGGGTTCTTCAGTGCATTCGATAGCAATGTCCCTTTTACAGCAGAAGTCATGAAGGTATCGTTGACACTCGCAGCCGTCATTCCAATTAAAACAATGCGATCTCGAATCAAACTTGGCGGAACTTTACCTGTTAAAACGTCTGTCATTGAGACGATCGTAAACGGTTGCGGTGAGGTGCGAAAATTTAGCAAAATCTGATTTCCGCCTGATGACGCATTCACATACCCGCCTGTATTCTTGTGAAATAAGGGCAATGTCACCGCACCTAATTGAATCGGATCACTGGCATGGGTTTCATGCTGGAGCGTGATCCCCTGCGATCGCAGATACATCGCGGCAAGCAACAACGAAACGGAGTACCTCGTTTTGCCATTGACTTTACTCGCTAATAAACTGCGTCGCAATTTACCATCCGGATCAATCACGACATCAGCAAGTCCAATTCGATCCGGTGGCAACTCTGGCGGCGGTTTGACAGTGAGCGTAGCCTGTGGACTTAATGCCGCTTCGATGCCAACTAGATTAGAACTTTTGCTTAAGATCTGGGAAAGTTCCGTCCGGCTTGATCCCGTGGTCAAATCTCGAAAGACATCTAACCCGATCGCTCTTGGCTGATAGCTTTGCAGTGTTTGTAATAAGACTGCCAATTTCTGATCAGGAATGGGATATTTACCCACCGTTTTGATATCGTTCTCGTTAATGCCAACAATCACAATTCTCGACTCTGCCGATTCAACTGGACGAGATCGCAGGACTCGATCCAATGCCATCCACTCCAGAACCTGGAGCGAACCTGACAGACGAGCGATAACCACGCAGGCAATCACGACGCATCCCGGCAACGCGCCTGATCGCCAAATCCTTGTTTGCTGTTTGAGTTGCTTCCAGTTCAAAGTCGTTTTAATGAATTAAGCCAATTTTTCTCGCGGCAAGTTCGATCTGAATTCTCAGTTCTTTCCCCGGTTCGTCATAGACAGCGAGCGCATCCTGGAGCCGAATCCAATAATTCCGAATCGTGCGATCACTCACCTGCATCCGTTGTGAAATCGCTTTATCAGTCAATCCTTCCTGAAACTTCAACGTCAACACTTCTAACCATTTCGGATCAAACTCAGTGCGCGATCGAATTTGCGGCGGTAAGTAAATGGAGCCTCGCAGAGCAAAATCAACCAGGCGCAACATCTCTCGAATCGGCAGAGATTTATCCATTGCGGCAAAACCTCCTTCATAAGCGTTAACCATCGGCTTGAGTTGCACCAACGGCTGAATGTTGGTACTCAAGACTAGAATATTCGGAGCTAACTCACCTTCAATCAAAGTCTTGAGAAAATGTAGCCCGACTTCAGAACTGGCAGGTGCATGAGGTTTTGCAGGCAAGCTTAAGTCCAGCACAATCAGCGTAGGTGGACGTGACCCCATTTGAAGTTGTGCCATTTGAATATCTTGCGCGGTCAGCACCTCAGCCACCGGGTAAGCGGTCTGAAGTGCCGGAACCGTTCCTTGCAAAATTGCCTCATGGTCATCGACGACCAGAAAGATTTGCTTGATCGAATCGGTTGTGTCTCGACTCATCCTGCTTTACCTCATCGCCTGATCAGAAATGACTCTAGTGTAAGGGAAGTCATCTAGTCCGTTGTTCCTGATTGTGCAATGCAGTTTCCAAGTTTGGAAAGTGACAAAACTGCAAGCGCGTTGCCTTCGGCACAGCAAAGCTGCCCGCATCACGATCATCCTGGGTCTGTCTCGTCGTCCTTGATCGCGCAAGTCGGCAGCCAACGGCTTTTGGCAACGTTGCTGCTGTTCAGAACCGACAAAACTCTACATCTCATCCAGTTCAGCTTCTGTATCTTCCCACTGGCAAAGGCGCACGATCGCTGAGTTAGCTCCAGGGTGATGCGCTAGACCTGTAGATCAACTTTACAGAACTCATTTGCGGTAAGCCAGCAGATCCTTAGTCAGCTTTCCTGCTTCTGGTGGTTTGCTCCTCCTCAAACTCACTGCCTGTCGTCGGAACACTTCACCCAAACAGGCGACTCATAGAACTCTTCCCGCTGCGCTACCTGGAAGTCGCCGAACAACACCCCTAGCCACACCTCTATCCACGGCATCTCCAAGCCACAGCTGAGTTCAGCGATCGAAATCGGAAGCTCAACTGCGGTTTGTAGCCACCGATTGATCGCTGCTGTCCAGGCAACCACATCTTCTAAATGGGCGATCGCCAAAACGTTTTGCTTCCGCATTGCTTCATCTTCTGCCGCTAACTGATCAACCATTGCTAGCACTGCCGCTTTGTCTACTGGAGCCACGATCGATCCCTCCGGTTTCCCGGTCAATTTTGTGCGTCGCTGGCGCGGTGGCGCTGGCTCCATCAAATCACTCAAATCCACCGCCATCGTCTGCCGCACCACATCGGCGAAGAAGCTTTGCTCTACGATCAGATCACGAGATGACTCTTCCCACTGCGTCATCAACACATCAGATCGCACAGCACACAGTTCAGCAATCTGAAGCAACGCTTCTCCAGCAAATCGCAACTGCTGGGCTTCAGGCAGTTGCGATTTGCTGCCTCCACGGCATCCAGCATCTGAACCAGGACAATCGCCTCCGGCATCTGCTGCGCCTGGTGCAACTGATCCCACAACTCCATTTCCAGCTGCGTTGCCATCACCTACACCCTCCTATCTCAACGAAGTGAAGATGCTCCGCATGACGTGGACAGGGACGAATCGGGCACTGAGCAATCGTGTGCTGCTCCTCACGGGCAAAGCGCTCGAACCCGCTGCGCCGCCCATTCCCGTACTACTGGTAGAGCGCCTCTAATAGCTGCCGTGCATAGTCTTTCACCAGTCGGGGCGGTAGCCCAAACGTGTGCCGCGGCTGCGTTAGCGCGATCGGACTCTCTCCCACCCACAACTCCGCACACATCGCGTGAATCACAATCTCATCGTTGGGCTGACGTGGCTTTTCGACATAGGTGTGCAAGATGACAAACGAAACCGTGGGCACCGGCACGACTACCTCGGGCAGTTGCGGCTGCCGTCGGACGCGATCGTCCCTGCCCTTGCGGTAGTATGATCGCCGACTATGGCAAACGGCATCGCGCCAGCAGTCATCACCGTTCTGATCCATCCCATGCTGCTGTCGCGCCTGAGCTGGCGTTAGCAGACTGCACGCCCAGCATTTTTGATTCAGCGATCGCCCCATCGATAGGCATTACAAAAACCTCTCCCATTGTCGCCGATCGCCCGATAAATTCTTCCCATTCTTCTAATATTCTGATAATACTCTGATAGAGATAAGTGCAATTATCTGTACCTAAAATGAGAGAACGTTGACGATCTCAGCCATCAACCGCTCGATTAATGCCAGAATCTGAGTATCCACTCGTCCTGTTGCACCCCTGCTTGAGCCGTCTGAATTTTCAGGAGCCCCCCGATGCCATCAACCCTTCCAGCCGAAAAAGTGACCCTCTACGACTTAGAGCAACGGTTTCAGTTGCAGCAGCGGGATGCCGGTCAGTTCTTCCCAGAGTGGCAGCAGGAGCTACTGCCCTTAACGGAGTCGGAACAGCAGCGGCTTGATCGCGTCAAAGCCATCTATGCCAACCTAGCCCGTCGTTCCGTCCTCGAAAACACGGTCAAGATGGCGATCGTGTCTCCCTTGTTAGACTTAGCCGGGCTCTACTTGCCGCCGTTTTATATCAGCACGGAAGAGGAAGTTCAGATTCAAGCGGAGGATGACGGCATTGCCATTCGGGGTCGCATTGATGTCTTAGTGCTCAAGGAAACGTTTTGGCTGCTGGTGATTGAGTCGAAACGGGCTGAGTTTTCGCTGAGAGTGGGCATTCCTCAAGCCCTGACCTATATGCTAGCGACCCCTAGCCCAGAGCGTCCGCTTTATGGTCTGGTGACGAACGGCAGCAATTTTGTCTTTTTGAAACTGGTGCGACAGGGCACCCCGTTCTATGCCCGTTCAAAAGAGTTTCTTTTAGAAGAGGATGGGCAATTGGGACAAGTCTTACAGATTCTCAAGCGATTGGCGGCAATTGTTGCCAGGGATGAGTGAGCCGGATATGACTTCAGAACCCGTGCTCCCGATCGTGATTGTGCCGTTGGAGGGCGGCAAGGAGAAGCAAACTCCCCGAGTGGAACCTCCAGATTTGCGCCATTGGCAGATTGAAGAGTTTCTTAGACAGACCGGGAAGGCAGACAATACGCAGCGCACGTATCGGGGGCAACTAAAGCGGTTCGCGACCTGGTGCGATCGCTCGTGGACGGAGGTGACTCCCAGTGACTTGGGCAAATATCGACGAGACTTGAAGTTGCAGGGGTTGAAGTCTACGTCCGTCAACCATGCGATCAATACGCTGAAGTCTTTTTATCACTGGTTGCGGCGTAGTAATGGCTATCCGATGAATCAACCCCTACCAACGGATGCGATCGATTTGGAGCGGCAACCTGAACCCCAAGCCGCGCATATCGAGGCGGAAGAGTTAAGCGAGATTTGGGCGGTGCTGGAGTTGGAGGATCGGACACGAGTTCGCGATCGGGCGATTATTGCCGTCCTGAGTCATGGGCTGCGGGCATCAGAGGCTTCGTCGTTAAATGTGGAACACTGGAACGGCAAGATTTTGACGGTGTATCGATCCAAAGGGCAGAATGTGAGTGAAGTGCCGTTGAACCGAGAGGCGAGAGGGCATCTGGAGGCTTATCTGGAGTGGCGACGGCAGCAGGGCGGACTGTTTGAGCCAACGCCAGAAAGTCCGATGTTTTTAGCGCAAGACCCAAAGAGTTTAGGGAAACGATTGGGCTATCAGGGGTTGCACAAGATGGTGAAAAGATTGGGGGCGATATCAGGGGTGGAAGGTATTCATCCCCATCGGTTCCGACATACCTTTGGGACGGAGGTGACGCGCCGAGGCGTTGATCCTTTATTTGGCAAGGAGTTGATGGGGATTAAGAGCGACCGGGTGTTTCAGCGCTATACCAAAGGGGTATTTAAGCAGGCGGCAGCAGAGGCGTACTTGAGGGCGATCAGCGAGAGCGATGACCCCCATCAGGAATAACTACTTGAGAACCTCTACAGACGTGTCGAAGGGTTGGTTCTCAAGCCATCCTTCTCGTCTCGTGCTCAGCGTCAGGACGACTAAGTTGTACACTCCAACCGCCAACAGCTGCTTCAGTTGTCCTAATCTGTCAGGGACTCTGAATCACTATCCCTCCTTTGGTTTACACTTGAACTTGCTTTCCCAAAACTAGGCCTTCAGGTTCCCAAACGTGTAAATTAACCCGTTACCGAACTTGTGTCTCAAAATGAGGCAGGCTTAACGAGTTCTGAGATAATAACAGTACACGGAGTTAAGCCGATACAAGGTCAAAAAAGCGCAAGATGAGGCTACAAGCTCGACGTAAAAGGGCTTCTAGATAAAGTTTTAGACAGAAGAGCGCGCGTCAAACTTCTACAGCAGACTCAGGCTTTCAGTCCTTTTTCGCACTAAATTGGTCTCATGTCAGCTCAGTTTCTACATAATCTAGCGCTCGACCTTACACAAAAAGCTAATCACTAGCCCTACCTAGCCCTGAGTCCGACAATCATGCGCCCCGCTAACATTTCCCTGCCCTACTTTGATATTCTGCTGGAGCAACTCAGTTTGGGTGAGGCAATTGTGCAGCAAGCCTTTGGACAACATGTTCATTGGGGATACTGGCCCAATCCATCTCAAGCCGACGGCTCGGTTGAGGATTTTGCGCTCGCCTCAGAACGCCTTTGCCAAAGGATGTATACAGCGGCAGGAGTGAAGGAGAACGATCGGGTGCTCGATGCAGGCTGTGGCTTTGGCGGCACAATCGCTAGCCTTAACGAACACTTTCAAAACCTTCACTTGACTGGTCTCAACATCGACTCCCGTCAACTCGCTAGGGCAAGCCAAGAAGTAAAGCCTCTCGACCACAACCAGATTGTGTTTGTAGAAGGAGATGCCTGCCAGATGCCCTTTGCTGATGCCTCTATGGATGTGGTGCTGGCAGTGGAGTGCATTTTCCATTTTCCCAGTCGGGCAGACTTCTTTCGGGAAGCGCGGCGG
>JBBQYE010000017.1:0-21834 GCA_038208945.1 Leptolyngbyales cyanobacterium
GGAGCCAGTCGAGAGCATTATGGAAGCCGAAATCATTAAAGAACGCATTAAACTCATCGAAGGAAAACGCGAGTCGTTACTTCGTTTGTTAGAACAGCCCGATTTAGGAACTCTACGCATTGATGTCAATCAGGCGCTAGAGGAGATGGACGACCTGCTTGACGAGTTTAAACGCACCTTTCCTGTCGAGAACTGACGAAGCAAAATTTTGTAGGGACAACTTTGTCCCTATGATTCTTCGCTTGATCGTAGTTGCCAATAAACCAATATCAGCGTTGCTGCCAATAAAACCGTTGCCGCTGCCGCCGCATAGCCAAAATCGAACTGAGCAAACGCTTGCTCATAGACATAGTAGACCAGCAGATTCGTCGAGTTAAACGGTCCACCGCCCGTAATTACATAGACTTGCTCAAAGCTGCGGAGCGTAAAAATCGCGGTGGTAACCGCCGCAAATACGAGCGTCGGACGCAGCCCCGGCACGGTGACGTAGCGAAATTTCTGCCATGCGCCTGTCCCGTCTAATTCGGCTGCTTCATAGCGACTCATCGGAATGGTTTGCAATCCTGCTAGAAAAACCACGAGGTTAAATCCTAGCTGCTTCCAGACGCTCAACAAAATTAAGACAGGCATCGCCCATGTAGGATCTTGTAGCCACGCGATCGGAGCAATCCCAACCGCGCCGAGCCAATCATTGACCACTCCATCGGTTTGAAACAGCCAGCGCCACCCCAATCCTACCGCCACGAGCGACGTGATCGATGGAATAAAGTAAGCGGCTCGAAGCAACCCTCGTAAGGCAAAGGTGCGATCGAGCAAGACTGCCAGCCCCAACGGGATAATCACACTGGGAATCACGGTGGCGATCGTAAAATAAGCCGTGTTGCCCAAGATTTGCCAAAAATCAGGGTTGACCAGCAATCGCCAATAGTTTCGCAACCCCACCCAGTGCACTCCGGCTCTAGTAAAGCTGCCCGTTGTGAAGCTGAGATAGCCCAGATACGCGATCGGAAACAGCACAAACACGCCGAGCAAGATAAGTGCTGGCGACAGAAAGATCCAGGCGGAGATCGTGTCATTATCCAAAGTGCGAGACAGAACGCTATCGGTTTTTTGCTCACGAAGATCAGAGGTCATAGAGCAAAGTTTTGCTTGTGTAGGGTGGAGCCATTTTATCGAAGGCGGCTAACTTTTGATGAGAGCGGCAATACTCGCTGTTATTATGATTGAGTTTTACATAGATCGTGATGAGCAGTAGTTTAGTACTCAGTGATAGCCCCAGTTTGATTTCCCCCCGCCTGGGTCAAGTTGCGCTTGACTACCCTCCCGTTAAATTGGGGGTGATGGCATCGGGGAGCGGCAGCAACTTTGAAGCGATCGCGCAAGCTATTTCTGACCAACAACTCAATGCTCAGATTGAAGTGCTGATTTACAACAATCTAGGGGCAGCAGTCAGCGATCGGGCGACTCGGTGGGGCATTCCGTCCGTGCTGGTTGATCATCGAGCGTTTGGCAGTCGAGAGGAATTGGATCGCACGATCGTCCAAACCCTGAAAACGGCTGAGGTGGATTGGGTGATCATGGCGGGTTGGATGCGAATTGTGACTCCGGTGTTGATTCACGCCTTTGACCAGCGAATTTTGAATATTCACCCCAGTTTACTACCTAGTTTTAAAGGCAATCGAGCGATCGAGCAAGCGTTAGAAGCGAAAGTAAAGATTACGGGATGCACGGTGCATATCGTCGTGCCCGAAGTTGATAGCGGCGAGATTATCATGCAGGCAGCGGTTCCGGTGTTGCCCGATGACACCGTTGAAACCCTGCAAAATCGAATTCATGTTCAAGAACATCTGATTTATCCTAAAGCGATCGAGCTTGCGTCTCAGGGTTCTAGAAAAAGTGTGTCTCAGACTGCTGCTGAAATAGTGGCGTAACGGAGTGATGATGGCTACCTTCGTGCAATTGTTTGCGGTTGATCGCTTGGCTGTAGCGGGTTTGCAGGTCTCTGTCTTTAGGCAGAGGTTCCTCTCAATGAACTGCGGCACTATATAACCAGATTGAGAAGCTCATCGTCTAACACAAAGGCAGTCCAAACCGGGTAGGGGCTGCTTTTTTATTGCAATTTTTCGTTAAAAATAGTGAAATGCGCGGCAGAGTTGTGGATTGAAGGCTTTAAACTGTTCAAACCTGCCTGATTCATAGACAATCAAGCGATAGTTCTAAACATTTTCGGCAATGGACATCGAAATCGCGCAGTTGATTGTAAACGGCATCTCACTCGGCAGCATTATCGCTCTATCAGCCGTAGGCTTAAGTCTGACTTATGGGATCTTGCGGCTGTCTAATTTTGCCCACGGTGATTTCATGACGCTGGGCGCTTATTTGACGCTGTTTCTCAACACGGTAACTAATCTTCCAATTTGGGTGTCGATCGCGCTCTCATCTGCCCTCACTGTCGGAGTCACTTTGCTCATTGAAAAACTATTGTGGGCACCGATGCGCGTTAAACGAGCCACCTCAACGACGTTGATTATTATGTCGATTGGGCTGGCTCTGTTCATTCGCAATGGCATTATTTTGGTTTGGGGCGGCAGTAACCAGCGCTATGATTTACCTGTTGCCGAAGCGTTGGCATTGGCGGGTCTGAGAATTCCCCTCTACAATCTTGTTGTAGTTGGGTTAGCAATTGTCGCGATCGCCGCTCTGCATTATCTTCTGCAATACACCAAGGTGGGTAAAGCCATGAGAGCGGTAGCAGATGATATTGATTTGGCGAGAGTCACGGGCATCAACGTTGATCGAGTGGTGATCTGGACGTGGGTGATTGCAGGAAGTCTGACGGCACTCGGCGGCAGCATGTTGGGATTGGTCGAAGCGGTGAGACCCAACATGGGCTGGTTCTTGATTTTGCCTCTATTTGCCTCAGTAATTTTGGGCGGAATTGGCAACCCTTATGGAGCGATCGCCGGGGCATTGGTGATTGGGGTCGCTCAAGAACTCAGCACTTATTGGCTACGATCGGAATATAAATTAGCGGTTGCACTTCTGATTATGGTGCTCGTTTTATTAGTGCGTCCGCAGGGGTTATTTAAAGGAACGATGTAAGTCTATGTCACTAGAATGAGAAAAAGCGTCTGAAATTATGGCACCGTGAAAAAGGTGTGCTAAATTACAAATCCCC
This sequence comes from Leptolyngbyales cyanobacterium, assembly GCA_038208945.1. GTDB lineage: Bacteria > Cyanobacteriota > Cyanobacteriia > Leptolyngbyales > Leptolyngbyaceae > Phormidesmis_A. The sequence goes on from JBBQYE010000017.1 coordinate 3,179, forward strand.
TTCACAAAGTATGCAGACCACAGAAAAAAAAGTTACCCAACCTGCAACGCTAGAACATTTTGCTTACGCAGCCGTTGAGAAACACGTTAAGAAATCGATTAAACATGAGTCAGACGTTCTTGACGACCAAGATCCAGAATCGCTGCACCAGATGCGAGTGGGGTTGCGTCGGTTAAGAACTGCAATAGACGTTTTTGACTTTGCCCTGGAGTTACCGAAGTCCATCAGCGATCGTGCGATCAGCAAAATCGCTCACTCGCTGGGTGCAGTCAGAGATCTCGACGTGCTCACCGCAGAAATCAAACCTCAGCAGGCAAACTTGCCTCCGTCAGAGCAAGACTCATTAAAAAAGCTGCTCAAAATGATGAACAAAGAGCGTAAACGAGATTTTGCTAAACTGAGGAAAACGCTTAAGAGTTCTAAATATGATGCCCTTAAAGACGCGTTTAACGAGTGGTTAGAAGCGCCTCGATTTGCCGCGATCGCGCAGTTGCCAATCCAAGAAGTGTTGCCCGATCTATTGCTACCGCTGATTAGTGAGACCTTACTGCATCCTGCCTGGTTAGTGGGCGCGACGTTTGAGAAGGGTTGTGCGCTCGTGCATCCCATTCACCCAGAAACGTTGGATGACTTTATCAAACAACACGGCCCTACTCTGCATGATCTCCGCAAACAGATGAAGCGAGTGCGCTATCAAACAGAGCTGTTTGTTGACCTCTATGACTCAGCCTACGCCGCACAAGTTGAGGACTTCAAAACCCTTCAAGAAGTATTGGGGCAGATTCAAGACAGCGCGCTGATTCAAAGCTATCTAGGATCGCAGATCAAGGAATCGGTTCACCAGGTGTATCCTACTCTCTCAAAACAGCTTGACCAAAACGTTGCCGATGCGCTGCAAACGTGGCAGACATTGCAGCAGCGCTACTTAGACCCAGAATTTCGGACGCGGTTACGGATGCTGTGCAGTTCTCCAACGAGTGATCCCGTCTAGCGATCAGTGAATAGTCCTCACCCTAGCCCTCTCCTGTAGGCTACCGTGTACACACAAGTCCTCGTCACTTCGTTTGGGTCGGCTTTCGCCCCCTAAATCCCCCATTCTGGGGGACTTTGAACCGGAGCGATGGCTGAACTTTCAACCTCTTTCTGTCTCAAAGTCCCCCAATTTTGGGGGATTTAGGGGGCGAAAAATTTTAGCAATGACCGATCAACCGACTTGTGTGTACACAGTAGCTCCTACAGGAGAGGGAACAAGATTTATAGCGCCCTTCTCCTGCGGGGGCTAATATTGCGTCAAAATCTCATACCCGCTAGCGGTTACTACTAGCGTATGTTCACACTGCGCTGACAGCTTGCGGTCTTTCGTCAACGCTGTCCATTTATCTTTCATCACCTCAACTTCCCAGGTGCCCTCGTTGATCATTGGCTCGATCGTGAACACCATTCCCGGACGTAGTTTTTTGCCCGTGCCTCGTTTGCCATAGTGAGGAATTTGGGGCGCTGTATGAAAGATGTTGCTAATCCCGTGTCCGACAAAATCTCTCACCACTGAGAAGCCCTGAGACTCTGCATAGTCTTGAATGGCTGCCCCGATATCGCCGACTTTGGCTCCTGGCTTGACTTGTTCAATGCCCAGTTGGCGACACCTATCAGTCACTTCAACTAAGCGCCTTGCCAAAGGTGACGGTTCGCCTACAAAATACATTTTAGAGGTGTCGCCATGATAGCCTTCGACGATCAGCGTCACGTCAATATTAATAATGTCGCCATCTTTAAGAATTTGCCTCGCGTTTGGGATGCCGTGACAAACGACTTCGTTGACGCTCGTGCAAATCGACTTTGGAAACCCGTGATAGCCCAAAGGTGCGCTCTTTGCTCCATGAGCCTGAGTCCAACGTTCGGCTTCGTCGTTGAGTTTAAGGGTGCTGACCCCTGACTTTACGAGCGGCTCTAAATAGTCTAATAGCTCTGCTGCCAAGCGTCCGGCTCGGCGCATTTTTTCGATCTCGCGGCTAGAGAGGAGGGTGATGACTTCTTGTTCCATAAAAATATTGTAGCTTTGGATGCTTGAGGAAAGAACGTTGTTGACATGAAGCCGCAGAGCAACCGCATCCAAATTTATCAAAAAACAGACTGGTTTGTGTGCAAAAATCCCCAACTTTTTAAGCAAGTCGGGGATTTAGGGAATTCGAGGGAACTACAAGGTGAATCTCACACCTCACATTCGTTAAACAGCCCCCATTCCTCTGCCACGTTTGTCTCCCTCTTCGGTCAGATCGCCCTGACTGGTCTGATTGATTTCTCTCAGCTCTTCCGCACGGGCTGCTTTATCTTCTTCAGCCTGCTCTCGCGCATCACCCGGAGTTTCGTAGTACATTTCTGGCTCGATCGCGTAGTTATTTACCAGTCCTTCTTTATCTACAGTGTAGCCATCAGTGGTGCGAATGCTTCCTGAATCGGTCTGGTCATCAGTAGGGGCACCTGCTTCTCGCTCTTCTGTCGGGTGAGTTTTAAAAAGGTTGCCTTCTCGCTCGCGACGCGCTGCTGTTTCGGCTGGAATGATATGAGCGTCGTAGCTGTCTTCTTCGACTCGATCGGCGCTGTCAGATGCGATGTTTCTCTTAGAATTGTTTTCTAAATTGGACACAATAGAGAACCTCATTAAAGAATAGTTTGTAGCGTTGAGGTTCAGACTACGGTTTTTAGTATCTTCAGTCACACTATCTCAAGGTATGGATCAGTTCATAAAAAAACCACTTTCCTCTATCTTTAGAGATATAACTCTCCTCATTCCCGCTAGTTTGGTGGGAATTTGAGTGTCAACGTCGGGCGAGCAGTTTCACCTTGAGAACTATCAGTTCTTCAGCAGATTTACCTCTAACGATAGGGGTAATTTTGATTGGTATTTCTTATAGTTGTTGAGGAAGTCAATTTGATGCGATCGTTATATTTTTTGATATTAGGAATGTAGACCATGCCCTTACAGGACGGCTTCAAGCTCGTTAAAGACACGGTAGCAGAATGGAGTGAAGATAACGTGCCGCTTCTAGCTGCTGCATTGGCATACTACACGGTGTTTTCTCTCGCTCCTTTATTGCTGATTGCGATCGCCATTGCCGGGTTCTTTTTTGGCGAAGAGGCAGCACGCGGAGAAATCATCGGGCAGATTCAGGGATTAGTGGGTAGAGAAGGGGCACAAGCGATTCAGGCGATGATTCAAAATGCGAATCGACCGGGATCAGGAGGCACGATCGCAACCATTATCGGAGTGGTCGTTTTGTTGTTTGGTGCCTCGGGTGTGTTTGGTCAACTGCAAGTTGCTCTCAACACTATTTGGGAGGTTAAGCCAAAGCCCGGAAACGGCATTAAAAGCTTTATTCAATCTCGATTTTTATCATTTGCGATGGTGTTAGTCATCGGATTTTTATTATTAGTTTCACTCGTTCTATCAGCCGTTCTAGCAGCAGTCTCACACTACTTCGGAAGTTTAGTTCCGGGATTTCTAATTGTTGGTCAGGCTGTTAACTTTGTCATTTCGTTTGGAGTAGTTACGGTTTTGATTGCAGGAATTTATAAGTTCTTACCTGACGTTGACATTCCTTGGAAAAATCTTTGGGTCGGTGCAGGGGTGACGGCTCTGTTATTTAACTTGGGTAAATTTTTGCTTGGGCTTTATCTCGGAAGTAGCAGTGTCAGTTCAGCTTATGGGGCAGCAGGTTCGTTAGTTGTGGTGCTGATTTGGGTGTTTTATTCTGCCCAGATTTTGCTATTTGGGGCAGAGTTTACTCAGGTTTATTCTAAATATCGGGGGCTGCCGATCGAGCCTTCTAAACACGCAGTCCGAGTCCCTAAGCAGTCTGACAAGTCACCCGACAAACCCTCTACTATTCAGCACTCGGCGCATCGTCGCACTCCATACATGCAGTATGCGATCGGGCTACTGAGTTCTGTCGTGACGATCGGTGGAATGCTGCGTCGAAAACCTCAGCCGAAACGCAGACGAGCTAAATGATCTCAAGTTGTCCAGCCTATAACTCGCTGCCCTAAAATTTGAATTAGTCCGATCGCGGTTTGAATCACCGGAAACCCAACCAGACAAATGAAAGCTGCCTGACGAGTCCGACAATCTAATGCCTGACGCACGGCAACAATGACGGCAAGCAAACTCCAAGCTGCCAGCACAAACTCGATCGGTCGCCCCAACAAGGGAATTAATGTCAAAAAGTTTAGAACTTGAGGCGCATAAGCAAACCCGATCGGACTCAACAAATCGCTATAAGTTGGGTCAATGGGCTTGATCCACTGTCCGACCTTCCAAATAGTGAATGCCCAAAAATAGTAGCCCACTACAATACTTAAGCCATTAAACAAAAGTGCGACGAAAAACACCGGAACGGTTGCTCGATTGATCAGCAAGATCACGGCACTTCCCAGCATGTGAGAAAGGGCGGCTAACAGCACGATCGTCAGTGCCAGACGATGATTTTTAGGGGTGTTGCGAACATTTTCATACAGATCAGTATTGAGCATTAGAGCGTTGGTTAACGTCTGCCAAAATCCGTTTTGTAACGATTGATCTCTCATGCCGATACCCTAAATTCCGATCCTTTGCAGAAATACTCTACTCTATTAAAGGAGTCTAACTGAGTGAAATGCTGCGGTGATTGAACGAATTTTACGGCGAATGAGAGGCGACACTTTAAAGCTGTTTGTTATGGCAGGAATCTTGCTGCTGATTTGGGGAACGCTTGCCCCGATCGGAACTTTAGACTGGTGGCTGAGTCAAGGCGCAGAAAATTTGGGCTTGAAAAAGCAAGAACCAAACTTTCTGCAAGCCGATAATAGGTCTGGGACAACATCAGCAAACCGGATGATCGACTGCTATATCGTCTATTTACCCGGAGTGGGAGACTTTTCGACCACTCAATTGACTTTAGGCGAAGAGTTTTTTTTAAGTCGTTTAGAACAGCTTCATCCTAATTGTATAGCGGTTCGCGATGTATTTCCCTATTCAGTCGCTAACAAAGACTTAGGCGGCGAACGGTTTCTAGCTCCCGTATGGAAGGCGGCTGAGAAAGCAGATGGCTGGTTTAAAAATGCGAATGTTTTGATTAAAATTCGGAATCTTTGGCGGTTTGCGATCGCGGCGGACGATCGCTATGGAGCCATCTATGGGCGGGGAATCGCTGCGGCAGTCATCGATCGCATGAATGCCGTTCATCCAATTCCGCAGTCTCCTAAACAGCCAATTAATTTGATTTTGCTGGGTACAAGTGGCGGAGTGCAGGTGGCGTTAGGAGCAGTGCCTTATCTTCACGATCGTCTGCCAGCCAAGATCACGGTGGTATCGGCTGGGGGCGCATTTGACGGAGAAGCAGGCTTTAACACCGTTGAGCAGGTCTATCACCTCAAAGGTCAGCGTGACTGGGTTGAGGGCATTCCTCGCATCGTGTTCTCCTCTCGGTGGAGTTGGACGGTTGGCTCTCCATTCAATCAGGCAAAACAGCGGGGACGCTTTCACTTTTTAGAGAGTGGTAATCACACTCATGATGGCGACCAGGGCTATTTTGGGCAAGCGATCATCAATGGCACAAAAATAACTTACGCAGAGTTAACTCTGCAACACGTCAATCAATTGCCCATCTGGTCAGTCGAATAATCAAGTCATCTACATAAAGAATCATCTCGACCCCTATTTAGAGTGGAATTTGACATTCAACAACTCCTTCTACTGATACAAGCTAAAACAATCTACCAGCCTTATGTTTGTGATGTCAGTTACAAAATTTTCGATATTAGAAAATTGGGGCTGAGTTAACCAAGCAATTCTGGGATTAGGAGATTAGATAATGTTTTTTCACAAAAAAGAAACGATTCACACCGTCAACATTGATGAGGCAAATCCTCGTTTTGCCCAACTGTTGTTAGAACAGTTTGGAGGAGCCACCGGAGAGCTTTCTGCGGCATTGCAATATTGGGTGCAGTCCTTCCACGTTGAGAACGCGGGCATTCGCGATATGCTGCAAGACATCGCGATCGAAGAGTTTGGGCACTTAGAAATGGTGGGCAAGTTGATCGAGGGACACACGAAGAATGTCGATCAAACCGATGCTTACAAAAGCACGCTCTTTGCTGTTCGAGGCATGGGACCGCACTTTCTAGATAGTCAGGGAGTCGCTTGGTCAGCAACTTACTTGAATGAAGGAGGGGATGTGGTGCGTGACCTCAGAGCCAACATTGCGGCTGAGGCAGGCGCACGTCAAACCTACGAAGCGTTGATTAAACTAGCAACTGATGAGGGCACGAAAAAAACGCTGGTACACCTGCTGACGCGTGAGATTTCTCATACTCAAATGTTTATGAAAGCGCTGGATTCGCTGGGCAAATTGACCGATCCGATGTTTGGCACTATTCAACCTGATGAGACGGTTGATCTCTACTACAACCTATCCTCGAATGGTAAAGATGAGCGCGGGCCGTGGAACTCAGAGCCGACGTTCCGATATGTTGCTGATCCCGTCAATAGTAAACCTCCTCAATAATCGAGGTTGATTTAAGATCATTAAGTGGGCTGGCAATTTTGGCATTGCTAAATCTGGGTATGAATCAATGAATCTGCCCTCACCCGCTCCCGGAGGAGAGGGAACAAGACCTCCATCTCTAGCTCCCCTCTCCTTCGGGAGAGGGGTTGGGGGTGAGGGCAGGGACTTTTGCAAGAGGTCTATAGGTGGGAGTGATTTTCACCACAGTTTTGAAAAAATCGCTGACCCACCTTGACTTAAGATTTTGTGAGTTTTATCACTCGATCGACTCCGGGCTGTCGCTCTGGGTGCCGCGTATACCAATAAGCCCAAGCGATTAACACAGCTTGAAATGGAAGCCTTGCCCAATACAAGATTGGCTGGTGAGGGATGCCCTCGATCGCGATCTGATTGATTGCCATGTTGATGTTAGCGGGGAACACTGCAAGAAATAGTGCAATCAATCCCCAAGCAGCCGCGACGCTCACAAGCGGAATTAGTAAGCCAATGCCGCCAAGAATTTCAAAAAAACCACTAATATACACGAGCGCTAATGGGTTAGGAAGCTGCGGCGGCACAATGCGAACAAACGGAATAGGAATCAGAAAATGAGTGGTTCCTACCACAATTATTGACACTGAGAGAATCACTCGCAGAATCTCTTTTCGTCGATTTGCGGAAATGTTTAAAGACATAACTTATTAAGAGATCAATATCTACCCACACTATAGTGATAGACAAAGAAGATTTCATCTAGCCGACGGAGGGTTATTAAAACAAAAATCCTCTCTTTCGGTGTCAACTGAAAGGCTCACCCTCAGGATAGAGGTGCTTATTATCACTTCGTTTTACTATCACCATAAGATTTAAATCCTATAGATCGTGAAAGTAGTCAATAGCGCTCAACCTTTATTAAAGACTTATCCTCATCCCGCATCTATTCCTGAGTTGTTCACTCGAACGACTTGTATCGCTGATGAGGCTTTCTTAAACGCTGCCAATCTCGATCGCACAGGCACGTTTCCTCATCAAGAGTTTGAGCAAATTGCAAAAGCAGGGCTATTGTCAGCCCCTCTCGATCACCGATTAGGCGGACTTGGTTTAGGCATTGAGGCGGCTGTAACCCGCGATCTGCTGCACATTCTCAAGCAATTTGGGCACGGCAATCTAGCTGTTGGGCGCGTCTACGAGGGGCACGTCAATGCCCTACAGCTTATTCAAACCTTTGGGACTCGGTCTCAGATAGAAGCCTATGCCAAAGATGCCCGCGATCGGCACAAAATCTTTGGGGTTTGGAATGCTGAAGCCGCCGATGGAGTCAAGCTGATTCCTCTTGAAACGGGTCGCTATCGGCTGGAAGGCTGCAAAACCTTTGCATCAGGATGTGGGTATGTCGATCGTCCGTTTGTTAACGGCTCACTGCCCGACGGACGTTGGCAAATGTGCATCGTGCCGATGGATCAAGTGGCAACCGTCAGCGATCCGTCTTGGTGGCAACCATCAGGAATGCGGGCAACCGCTAGCTATAAAGTCGATTTTAGCGGAGTCGAACTCGATGCCAGTGCTTTAATCGGGCAACCCAACGACTATTATCGCCAACCCTGGCTATCCGTCGGGGTGATTCGCTTTGCGGCGGTGCAGCTTGGAGGAGCCGAAGCGCTATTTGACGAAACTCGAAAATTCCTACAGAGTTTGGGGCGCACTCAAGACCCTTATCAAGAAGAACGGTTGGGAAAAGTGGCGATCGCCCTAGAAAGTGGCAATCTTTGGCTCAAGGGTGCCGCAGAATTTGTCGCTGCCTACTCGCCCATTTTTGCGGGGTCTCCGATCGTGCCACACCCGCAAGCCGAGCAACTGGTTGCATACGCCAATATGGTGCGATCAGAGATTGAGAAAATCTGCATGGAGGTGATCAAAGCCTGTGAGCGATCGGTCGGAACGCGGGGATTACTGCCCCCAACCCCGATCGAGCGCATTATTCGCGACCTGACATTATATTTACGTCAACCTGCCTTTGATGCTGCCCTTGCCAATGTTGGACAGTATGTGTTGACTCACCCGACCGCTGCTGAAAATCTTTGGTCTCATGGATAAAGGGTTGGTGCACGAATCACTCTTTGCAAATCCAACAAAACTGCCGTTTCGATCGTTCACGTCACCCGATCTAGTCTTAGTGGTCGCGCCTCATCCCGATGACGAAACGCTGGGCTGTGGGGGGGCGATCGCATTACTGCGTTCACGTCACTGTCGGGTGTCGGTGTTGGTGGTCAGTGACGGCACGATGTCGCATCCTCGATCGCGCAAATATCCTCCTCCAGTTTTGCAGCAGTTACGTCAGCAAGAAACGCTAGATGCCTTGAGGATACTCGGAGTCGATTCTACAACTGTGACGTTTTTGCGACTGCCTGACGGGACAATTTCGACCTTGGCAACCTTGGAGGAAAATCAGTCGGCGTGTGGTGCTTATTTGAAGGAAATATTGCCCAAAACAATCTTTCTCCCGTGGCGTTCTGATCCGCACCCTGATCATCAAGCCACTTGGCAACTCATTCACGCAGCCATTGCTCATTTGCCATTTACTCCTCGGCTAATTGAGTATCCCATTTGGGATTGGGACTCAGATCAGCGCGGCGATTCTCCCGATGCTGATCAGATTGTGGGGTGGCGACTTGATATTGAGTCCGTGCTGTCGCTCAAAAAACAGGCGATCGCCGTCTATCGATCGCAGACCACTGATTTAATTGATGACGATCCCAACGGTTTTCGATTAACGCCTGAGATGTTAGAACATTTTGTGCGCCCCTGGGAAGTCTATTTTGAGGAAATTCAGTGAATCCAAACCAGCCAAATTCTCTGCCGCCGAGCTATTTTGACGACCTTTATCGAGCCAACCCTGACCCCTGGAAATTTGAGACGAGCGACTATGAAGCGAGTAAATATGCGGCAACGATCGCGGCTCTTCCCAAACCCCGTTATCAGTCAGCGTTAGAAATCGGCGGCTCGATCGGAGTCTTGACTGAGAAATTGGTCGATCGCTGTGATTCGCTATTGTCGATCGACGTATCTCAACTGGCGCAAGATCAGGCAATTCAGCGCTGTCAGCATCTCTCTCAGGTTCACTTTCAAATCATGCGAGTGCCAGAGCAGTTCCCCGATCAAACGTTTGACTTAATCCTCGTGTCAGAAGTCGGCTATTACTGGAGTTGGGACGATTTACGATCATCACAGCACCATATCCTAAATCAGCTAGAGCCAGGCGGACATCTGCTCTTAGTGCACTGGACTCTTTACGCAAAAGACTATCCTTTAAGCGGCGATGAAGTGCACGATGCGTTTCTTGAGCTGTCACCCACCCATCTTCGACATTTAGACGGGCGACGCGAAGAGCAATATCGTCTCGATTTGTTTGAAAGAACCGCACCGTAACTTAGATCCAGATCAACTCAATAATCTCTCACAAGACAGATTTCAAGCGAGAAGTGAAACCTACACAATTGTCTCTAACCAGAGTGATCAAATTTCAAAGCTTTAATGAACACAGACCACCCGTTTTTTAGGAGATGGAGCAGCGATCGTGACGCAGAGTAACCGCTCGCAGACCGTTGCTAATCAATCGGTTTCGGAATCAAAAGAGTTTTTCCAACCCCTCGTTCAGACTCAGATTCCTCTCAGTTGCGAGGCTTGTGTGATTGTTCCCGTTCGCAATGAAGCTGCAACGCTAGAGGCAACGCTAACGGCACTCACAAATCAACTCGACTTAAACGCTGAACCTTTAGACCTCGATCGCTACGAGATTATTCTATTAGCCAATAACTGTAGTGATGGCTCGGTGACGATCGCCCGTCAATTTGCCCAACGTCATCCTCGCTTAAATTTGCACGTTGTCGAAAAAACGCTGCCGCCTTCCGAAGCGTATATTGGTCGAGTTCGGCAAATGTTGATGAATGAAGCTCATCGTCGTCTAAATGAGCTAGGGCACAAACGCGGCGTAATTGCCTCCACAGATGGAGATTCTCAGGTTAGCCCCACCTGGATTGCAGCCATCTTGCACGAAATTGCTAACGGTGCCGATGCGGTAGGCGGACGAATTGTGCTTGACCCATTAGGTTTGGCTCGGTTGCATCCTCACGCTAGAGCCTGTCACCTGCGAGAAGTTGGCTATCGATCGCTGATCGCAGAGTTAGAAAGCTATCTCGACCCTGACCCCTGCGACCCCTTTCCGCGTCACTATCAGCACTATGGGGCGAGTCTAGCAGTCACCGCAGAGATGTATGCTCAGGCGGGAGGACTGCCGCTCGTGAGATCGCCCGAAGATGTGGCACTTTATCGAGCGTTGCTGCGGGTGAATGCTCGATTTCGTCATAGCCCGATCGTGCGAGTGGTGACATCGGCACGACAAACCGGACGCACTCAAATCGGACTCGCCAATCAACTAAATGAGTGGGCAACAATGGGACAACAGCCGTTTTTAGTCGAATCAGCCGGGGCGATCGTGACTCGTTTACGTGCCCGTCAACAACTTAGAACACTTTGGCTACAAATTCTTAACGGCTATCAGCCAGTATTAGTAAACGTTGAACCGATTGCTACCGAATTAGGGATTTCAATTCGCTGGTTAATGCAAGAAATATTGCAGCCACAAACCTTTGGATTGCTGTTTGAACGAGTTGAGCAACGCCAGCAAGAAGAAAATGTCTGGTCAGAGAAGTGGGAGCTAATTGACATTAGACATGCGATTCAAGATCTGCGCTCGTGCTTAAAAAAATTTAGGTCAGAAGGGGCTGGGGTTCTAATTTCAGCCTGACTTCTAGACTCTATCGTTTAAGAACTAGCGGCTATTACAATTCGAGCGCAGGCTTCTGCATCTGAAAGCGCGTGGTGATGCAACAAATCAATGTCGAGGTGTTGACACACATCGGGGAGTTTAGTGGGATAGATTCTCCAAGTTTGACGAGCAAGCTGCACGGTGCAAACAAACGGTTGAGATGGGTGAGGAATGCTATGGGTATCGCAACAGGCGTAAAGCACTCCCCGATCGAAGCTGGCATTATGAGCCGCAATAAATTCGACCCCCTGAAGCAAAGGTGTGAGCGTCTCCCACAGCTCACCAAAAGTCGGCTGATCTTCGACATCGCGCCAATGAATGCCGTGAACATAAGAAAACCGAAAAGATCGGCGAGGCGGACGAATCAACGCATGAACTCGCTGCACAATCTGATTATCTTCGACGCGAATTAGCCCGATCGAGCAAGCGCTGTCTCTCCCATGATCCGCCGTCTCAAAATCTAACGCCACAAATGATTTTATTTGCTGCCCAGCACGCGCCATACGATAAAAAACGTAAACGACAAATAGCTAAATACGATGACCCACTCTAACCAATTGGCGGGGAGTGTTGCAAAAATTTCATTCATACTCTGAACTTTATCTGATTTGCGATTGATTTTATCCTACTCAGCAAGCTTGCTCTCTCTGGGAATGCTAGGCTCAGTAGCCTTGTGCAAAAAATAATATGAAACCGCAACTCACATTACCGATGCTTTTGCAAGAAGCCGCAGGATTTGCAGACCTTGAAAGCATTTATGATGAACCTGCTTTGTATGGCGTGACCGACGGGAAAGCGATCGGCACTTACCTTGAGTATAAGTTTACGACTCACTTACTCACCTTATACGCCTTACTGCCTGGAAATTCTGCATTGGGGATTGATCTACCGGGTCTTGAAGTCGATATCAAGGTGACGAGCATTCGTCAGCCTCAATCATCCTGCCCATATCGATCAGCGCGTCAGAAGATATTTGGTTTTGGCTATCACCTACTGGTGTTTGTCTACAGCAAAACCGATGATTCTATCAATCGCACAGGCAGACTAGAAATGATGCACACAATTTTTGTCGATAAGACGCGAACTGCCGATTTTCAGATGACACGAGGAATGACTCAAATTCTAGAAAACGAGGGCAATGTCGATGATCTCATCGCTTTCATGATGGATAGAAACCTTCCAGTTGATGAGATTGAAGCCCAAAAACTGGCTGAAGAACTTTTGCAAAACCCACCGCAGCTTGGATATCTCACGATTTCAAATGCTCTACAATGGCGACTCCAATACAGTCGTGTGATTCAAAACGCTGGTAACGTAGAGGGTGTTTATCGGGTGAGGTAACGAGGTATGGTCTTGCTCAAAAATAGTCGGGCTTGCGAGTTTGGCGATTTTCAAACTCCCGATGAATTGGCTCGTCGATCGCTCCAAGTGATTAAACAACTCGCGATCGAGCCTGAATCCATCCTAGAACCCACCTGTGGACATGGCTCATTTCTTCTGGCGGCGATGGAGGCGTTTCCCTCTGCTCAAAACTGTGTAGGTGTTGAGATCAACAAAACTTACTTAGAAGAATTACAGCAGCGACTTGTTGCGAATAGAAATCTTTCCGTCCAAACTCTACACGCTGACTTTTTTCAGACGGATTGGTCTGCCATTTTAAGCAAGTTGCCTGAACCAATTTTAGTGATTGGCAATCCGCCCTGGGTCACGAATGCAACATTAGGAGGACTTCAAAGCTCCAATCTTCCAAAAAAGTCAAATTTTCAGGGCTTGAACGGACTCGATGCCCTCACAGGCAAAAGCAATTTCGACATTTCAGAATGGATGTTGCTTCAGCATCTTGACTGGTTTAAACAGCGAACTGGAGTAATGGCAATGCTTTGCAAAGCGTCTGTCGCGCGTAAAGTGTTGGTCTACGCTTGGAAGCATCGCTACTCAACTCAATCTGCCCGAATTTATAAGATTGATGCGATGAAATATTTTAAGGCGGCGGTCGATGCTTGTCTATTCATCGTGGAGTTTAGACAGCGGACATTCTCCCAAGACTGTCTTGTTTATGATGATTTATCAGATACTCAAGCATCGCACACGATCGGACATCGAAACGGGTTTATGATTGCGAATGTAGCCACTTACGATCGCTGGCAACATCTACATGGAATCGATAAAAACTATACATGGCGTTCTGGCATCAAGCATGATTGTGCAAAGGTGATGGAGTTAGAAAAAACAAATGATGGTTATCGAAATGGTAACGGCACCACGATCGCGTTAGAAGACACTTATATCTATCCTCTTTTCAAAAGCTCAGACATCAGCAACAACCGAATTACAACGTGTCGAAAATATTTACTTGTCACACAACATCTCGTTGGCGAAGATACGGCACACATTGAGCAGGATGCTCCTATAACGTGGCAATATCTTCAAAACAATGCGGATGCCCTTGCAAAACGGGGCAGTTCGATCTACCAAAATCGTTCCCCTTTCTCAATTTTCGGAGTCGGTCACTACACGTTTATCCCCTGGAAGGTCGCGATTTCGGGATTTTATAAGAAAGTAGTATTTACCACCATTCGCTCAATTGATGACCGACCTGCTGTGTTTGATGACACGGTTTATTTTCTATCATGTGGGTCTGAAAATGAGGCAGTGTTTCTCACAGAGATTCTCAATTCCTCGATCGCGATAGAGTTTTTCAGTTCCATGATTTTCTGGAACGATAAACGACCGATCACGATCGACTTACTAAAACGATTGAACATTGCGGCTCTTGCAAGAGAGCTTGGGCGAGAAAATGAGTATGTTGCTTATGCACAACGAATTCTAGAGAAACACACTAAAACTCAAACAAGATGCGTCAAGATTTTGACGAGTCGCTGATTTTGTTCGTCAGTGCCGATCGTGGCTCGCAGTTCGTCTGCCAAGCTCGATCGGTTAAAGTAACGCCCTGACGCGTTAACCGACCTTATTTTACTCAGCAAACTAATTATTTTGTGGATGCTACCGATCATTTAGAGTAACTTTCAGTAAAAGGTATGTTGACAAAAAGATATTGAGCTTGATAGGATTTCACTTTTTTGAGGTATAGTAAAGAATATAGTACTTAACACAGCGTAATACCAAGTGCCAGCTTTTTAAGTGACAAGAGAAATTAGCCGTCCTCTGACATGATGTTCAGACAAAGCAACTAGCTCATTACATACACTCCCAGCAGAAGTTCTAGAGGCAACTGTCTGGGTCAATTCACTACGAAGGTTGAGTTTCCATTGAAAATTCAAGCAGTTAATATCGAATCTGGCGATCGCATCATTGCTTACTGCAATAACAAGATGCAAATTTGTACCGTGAAACGTGTCATCGATCCAGATTTGAACAACATTACCCTATCTGTTTTTACCTCTGAGAGTTCCCGAAATTCCCTTTCCCGTGTGTTGCGGTTCCAGCGGGATGCTTTGGTTGAACTGCACACCAAAGCATCCCCAGCGGATGTGTGAACATCGACTTGAGATGCCAGCAGTCATAGGCTGTTTTACGGTTTCCCATAAGTAGGTAGGCACAATTAGACTGAAGACCCCCTTCTCCTTAAGGAGGAAGGGAACCGGACTCTGGCTCCCTCTCCTGCGGGAGAGGGTTGGGGTGAGGGCATCCCCAGCATTTTTATGTTTAACAAGTTTATCTACTTACTTGTGCTCACCAAATTTCAAAGATGCCTGTCACCCTCTATTCACACGAGATTCATCAGGGTTTGAACTAATTGTTGATTCTGTTCGTCAGTGCCGATCGTGATCCGCAATTTGTCTGATAAGCCCGATCGGTTAAAGTAACGGACTAAAATTCCTTGCTCTTTTAGTGCAAGATAAAGGTGCTCTGCATTTCCCGTGGGAGGCTGTGTGAGCAGAAAGTTAGCTTGGGACTCCCACAGCCCAAAGTCCAGGTTTTTGAGATCAGAAAACAGGATGGAACGAGACGATTTAACTCGTTCTGCACAGCTATTTTTATAGGGTTGATCTCGCATCGCAGCCGCCCCGATCGCACACGCGATCGCGTCAATGTTATAGCTATCTTTCACCTTAAACAATCCACTCAACAGACTCGGATTTGCAATGCCAAACCCAAGCCGTAGCCCCGCTAGAGAATACCCTTTTGATAATGTGCGAGTGACAATCACGTTGTCGAATTCTTTCACGAGTGGTAACGCTGTCTGATCAGCAAAGTCAACATACGCTTCATCAATGACTAATACGCCTGATAATCGAGCGGCTAATTCTCGAAGATTAGCGATCGACACACGATGACCTGAAGGACTATTCGGTGTAGCAATCAGAGTGACGGCACCATTTGCGGCAACGAGTTCCTCGATCGGTAACGCATAATCCTCTCCATAAGGCACTTCAACGGATTCAGCAACCTGCACCTCAGTTAGCGTCTGATACAACACATATGTTGGGACTGGATAAACGACTTTACGCCCCAATTCTGAACAGGCGCGAATGATCACATTCAACAAGTCATCGCTGCCGTTGCCAACAATCATCCAATCTGCTGGAACCCCTAACGCATCACTTGCCGCTTGACGAAACTCATTGGCAAATGGATCTGGATAGCGTCGCAGCCACTCACTGTCTAAAGTCCGCAATACCTCCATCGCAGCAGGAGACGGAGGATAAGGATTTTCGTTGGTGTTGAGCTTGATAATGGGTGTTCCTGGCTTGGGCTGCTCACCGGGAACGTAGCCCGCGATCGCATCAACGCTAGGACGAAAGTAAGAGGTCATGACAGGTTAAATCTGGTGGAGTAAGACCCTCTATTTTAGGGGATGTCGTTGAAAGAACGTCCAGATTTCTTCACTGCCGTTAATCAGTGAGTTTGATCCTGATCCGCCTCTTGGAAACAGGTGCCCTGCACCTTTGAGTGTGACGAGTTCGACTTCCGATCCGGCTTGACAGTTGGGATAGCGATCGATATCTACCCGATCGTTCACGGCTCGTTTGATCCTGGATTTTGTACTGCATTGATTGCGCTGTTGCCAAAACTCGATCGAGGCTGGCACCGAGAGAAGTGACCCATAAAGCATTCGACCTCCTTGCCAGGGCACTTTACGATCGGCGGTGCCATTCATCATCAGCATCGACACCGGACGCGATGACTTGCAACTGGTTTGCAGCGATTCGGGCAAGGCGGCAACTACAGAAGCAAATGCCGCAATGCGACTGGAGGGTTCACACGCCAAACGCTGCACTAAAAAGCCACCATTCGAGACTCCCATTGCATAAATTCGTCGGGAGTCAACGGCTCGAATCTGAGTGAGACGATCGATTAAGGCAGAGACAAACCCGACATCATCGACCTGACTAAACAGGGATCGGGTCAGATTCCATCGGCGATCGAGTCCGTCGGGGTAAACAACTAAAAATCCTTGCTGATCTGCGAGGTCATTCAGTCCGCTACTCGCTGCGAGATCTTTGCCCTGTGAACCATATCCATGAAACGCCATCACGATCGAAAGCGGACGATCAGACCGATAAGACTTTGGAGTGTGTAAGACGTAAGTTCGGGGTTGCCCTTGATGCACAAGCGTGCCAACCTCATTGCCGGGACGTGCAGTCGATCGAGAAGGTTTAGAGATAGGAGTCGGAGACTGGGAACTTTCCGCTGTAGCTTGATTGCGGCATCCAGTCGAGATGGCGATCAGCATCGATAGCAGAACCCATTGAGTCAGAGTTGTTTGAAATCGAATCACACCGTTAACCTTGTTTTAACCCTGCTTCTTCAGACGCACTCAGCGCTAATCCTGTCCAATCAAGGTCGCCTTTGCCATTTGCAACGGCTGCTAAGAGACGATCGTGCAGCAGACTCGCTAGTGGCATGGGCGTCTGACTTTCTCTGGCAGTTTGCAGCGCTAGAGTGACATCTTTCAAACCTAATGAGAGCTTGAATCCGGCGGGTTCATATTGCTGCTGGGCAACCATTCGCCCATAGTTTTGATAGATTGGACAGGCGAATAACGTTTGACCGAATAACTGGGCAAGCTGTTCGCGATCGACCCCATTCTTTTCTGCCAGCGTGAATGCTTCTGCCATTGCCTCGATCGCGCTAATGATCAAGAAATTCCCAGTTAATTTGACGACGTTTGCAGACTCTGCTGCGTCTCCAAAATCAAACACGCCTTGCCCCAAGTGGTCTAAAACAGGTTTCACACGCTCTTTTGCGGCTGCATTGCCAGAGAGGGCAATCCACAGTTTTCGAGCGGCGGCAGCATCGGGGCGACCAAACACGGGGGCAGCTAGATAGTGAGAACCCTGGAGATCGTGCTGTTCGGCTAATTTTTTGGAGATTGCTGGAGACACCGTGCTCATCGATAAGTGAATTCCATCTGCTCCTAATCGGTCGATAATACCGTTTTTGCCCATCACTACGTCGTCTAGCGCCTGATCATTTGCCAACATGGTGATCACTAATCCCCGCGATTCCACGACTTCTGCGGGCGTGTGGACAAGCTTGGCTCCTTTCGCGAGGAGGGGCTGTGCTTTTTCGGGCGATCGATTGTAAACCCGAAGCGAATAGCCCGAATCTAGCAAATTGGTTGCCATTGGCAATCCCATATTTCCTAAACCGATAAAACCAATGTGCTGATCCATAATTTATCTCTTAGTGGCGTGGTTTAGGTGAATGCGATGCCTGACATTATCTCTCCATTCAGTTTGATGGGTCAGTCAATGAGAAAACTGTATCTCAGGGCAGGTTTCGGCAGTTAGATGAAACCTGAAACCTGCTGAAAAAGATAAACTGAGAGAAAGACTAAGGACACACTCAAATGGCGACTAGAGAAGAGATTCTGCAAACCTTTGACCCAAATGAGATCGGAGTCGATAACGGAAATTTGTTAGGGTTGCCCTTTGATTATGAGTCAGCCAACATCATTGTGATCGGTGTGCCGTGGGAGGTAACGGTTTCTTATCGGGCAGGTACCGCTGCCGCACCGCGCCGAATCTTGGATGCCTCACGCCAGCTAGATGTCCATGATTTTGACTATCCCGATGGTTGGAAGCAAGGCATTTTTATGGTCGAAATTGACGATCGGATTCATCAAAAAAGTCAGGCATTAAGACAAGACGCGACCCGGATTATTGAGCAGATGGAACAGGGACGACGGGTTGAAGATGACCCCGATTTAGTGCAGGTTTTGCACACTCTTAATCAAGAGTGTCAAACCGTAAATCAATGGCTGTTTGACCAGACTCAAGCTGCGATGAATCAAGGCAAACAGGTCGCGGTGATTGGCGGCGACCACAGTGTTCCGTTGGGGGCGA
>JBBQYE010000018.1:0-21710 GCA_038208945.1 Leptolyngbyales cyanobacterium
ATCAAGCACCTGCCGAACTTCGGTTGCGACAGATCTAAAAATCACATCCAGTTCCAGTGATTCTCGAATCCTAGTGATGATTTTTGAGATGGTCTGCTGCCGATCGAATGCCTGCTGCAACTCTGCGGTTGACTTGTGCAGTTTCGTGTTTGACTGCTGAAGTTCTTGAGTGCGGGTCTGCACCTGCTGCTCTAAATTGCTATTGAGCGCCTGCACTTGTTGGTGCAGACGATATTGCTTGATCGCATTTGAGAACTTCTCTCCTAGCGCCTGCCCTAGCTTTGTATCGCCCTCTGTCCAGGGTTGGGCTTGCCCCGTTTTAAGCTGTTGCCAAGTCTCAAATGACTGACGTGCCATCAATTGGCGGGTATCGGGGTCATGACTGCCTGCCCAAAGAATTTCGGTATTGACTTCGTTGCGGCAAAGGGTCAAACAGCCCAGCAGCTCCGCCCCATAGCAAAGCGGGATAATCATCAAGCCACGAATTTGAGTGTCTTGAAAATAAGGGGCGAGTGTCCGCAGCAGAGGTTCTTTGTAAAGGTCATTAATGACCCACCCATTAAATTCTGAGGAGAAGTCCCGCGGCGGTTCTTTCAAATTGTAGATCGCTCGTATCCATTCAACCGACCAAGGGTTGGTGCCGTCAGGTTGATGATTAACCATTGAGAACAAATACTGATGCCAGAGGCGGTTTTCTTCGATCGCACGATTCCCTTCAAGGGTTCTCGGCTGCTCCCCACAGGCGTAAAGTTCGCTGATCTGGTCGCTGTCAGGCAGCAAATAGAGCCGACCGCTCGCACCCTGAAGCGCAGATACCGCTTCTTCTAGCGCAGCTTGCAGTTGAACCGTAGGACTCATGTAAAGTAGAGCAGTAACTTGATTAATGAGCGACTGTTGCTGTGCCTGTTCACGCACCTGCTTGAGAAGAATCGATTGGGCGATCGCAACTGACACCTGATCGACCACTGCCTGAATGAATTGCAGTTCTTCTTCAGTGACGACGCGAGTATCGGCGTGATGAGACACCAACAAACCCCACAATTGAGCCGACGAGCCGAGAGACGGGGGCTGATGTCTACCTGTTTCGCGGCTCTCTAGCACGATCGGCACGACGACCGAAGACTTTACGCCCATTGCAGTCAGATATTCGACATGGCACGGATCGACGGAACGATAGCGAATATCTTGCGACTCGATCAGATTTCCAGTTTCTGGGCAATTGAGCGGGCTGATGCCAATCTCATGCGATGTGAGATCAACCACCGATCGCTGTCGTGCCCTAACAAACAGCTCTCGTGCATAAGGGGGAATATCATCGGCGGGAAAGTTTAACCCAAGCAAAGACGGGAGGCGATCGTCTTGGATAGATTCTGCAATCACGATTCCATGAGCGTCGGGGCTAAACTGGTAAATCTTGACGCGATGGGTGCCTAGATACGATCGGACTTCTGCCACGGTTGCGCTTAAAATTTCTTGTAGCTCAAGCGATTGCCGGATTCGACTTGCGATGCGATGCAAAAGGACTTCCTGAGTCAGAATTGCCTGTCCATTTTGCGGGTGCTGCATAAATTTGTTCTAAAAAGATATTAAGAATACTGAATTTAGAATTCCCAATCCCTCATAGCATAATAACAAAATGCCGATGCTGCTCTATTAAAACTCCAGTTGAGTCTATTTCAGAATGGGTAGAATGCCCAAAGTGATCGCCCCCCGGAAGCATTTGATCTTGAATCTGAAGAATCTTTTTACAAATATCCTGCTCTATCCAACCTGTCAGCCGTACGAGAGTTTGGGCTTGTTGGTCAGAGCGCTGACGCAGCGATCTCCCGCCAAACCTTTCATCTGCCTATAAACGGATGACGCAACACAAGCCGCCCCTATAGTGAATCACGATTCGAGGTTTCTTGAAACATCAAATTTCCAGGAAATTTACTGCAAGTGCAACGCACCTGTCATCGTTTAACAAACGCATTGGATAAATCAAAACTAGAACATGGGGCACCAGAAGAACCAAACGTTAAACTATCGCTAGGGTTATCAGGTCAGAGCACACTCGCTTGCGTTAACTTCTGACGGTTTAACGGCTCAGGAGAACGGGGATCGCAATTGCTTATATGCTAAACGTATTCTGGAAAAGCGGTATTTTTGCGTTCACGATCGCAAGCCATCGTAAACGTAGATTTACAAAAAGAGGCAGAGAATTCGATAGGTTTAGGCATCTTGAGACATGGGAGGTACGACAGACGACCGGAACTATGAGCGGGTGAGAAAAAACCTCAAAGCGGGGTTCACTTTTGATAACATGTCTATCGATCGCAGATCATGATGAATGAGAAACGATCGTCAAAACATAGAACAGACACCCGCAGAAGTGTCCTTTGAGAAAACCCAAGAATTACAAAACCCACTACGTTAAAAACTGAAGGACGCATTCACCCGCTTTACGAAGCCTCTATCTTGTTTCCTATTGCGATTATGATTTCGATCAATTCCATAACTCCGACAAATTCTTCTGATTGTGACAGTCCTGTCGCCCATTCAGAGGTTGCTGACCTTGTGTCGCAACCAGACCCTCATCAGGCTGATGAATATCGTCCGATGATCAAGCAAAATAGGAGTCTCGATCGAGATGCTTCAGCTTCTACAATGAGTGCAAAGACCGATTCTGTAAATTCTCGTCTCTCTCCCTGGTTAGCGTCTCTGGTTTACCCGATCGGGCGCTATGGCTTGCTCCCATTCTACTTTCGACGCATCGAAGTATCGGGTCGAGAGCACCTACCCACAGCAGGTCCCGTGATTTTAGCCCCGACTCATCGATCGCGGTGGGATGCCTTCATGATTCCCTATGTCGCAGGTCAAGATATCACAGGACGGATACTGCGATTCATGGTCAGCGCAGACGAAATGACGGGACTTCAGGGTTGGTTTATCAGATGGTTGGGAGGGTTTTCGATCGATACTCAACATCCCGCGATCGCGAGTCTGCGCCACAGTGTTGAGCTGCTGCAAAACCGAGAAGTGTTAGTGATCTTTCCTGAAGGAGGGGATTTGCAGGTGAATCGATCGTGCCAACTCAATCGGCTACAGCCCGGTCTTGCCCGTCTTGCGCTGCAATCAGAAGCAAGTCAGGCAAATCTAGGAATTCAGATTGTGCCCATTAGTATTTCCTATAGTTGCCCTTCAGTGCCCTGGCGGTCAGCCGTTAAGATTTGCATTGGCACTCCGCTTAACGTTGCTGATTACAGTTCGGGGTCTTCTAAGCTTGCTGCCCGACAGTTGACTGGTGATTTACAAAAAGCGCTTCAAGCTTTAAACGAACCTGAGATCGCAGAAGAAAGTTAACTCCCGCAACCATTGCGCGCTTTCTTTTAGGCGACTCGCTCTTACCGCGGCGATTGCACAGATAATAGAAGAATCTCTTTTGACTCAATGACTCCTATGCAGACCAGCGATCGTCTTCAAGTTGCGACCAGCCCTTATCTTGTCAGTCGCACCGCTTCGGTGACCCGCAAAACAGGCGAAACCGATGTGCAAGTCAGCCTCAACTTAGACGGGACGGGTCATTGCGTCGCTAAAACTGGGATTCCGTTTCTCGATCATATGCTGCATCAAATCTCATCGCATGGTTTGATCGATTTAGAGGTGCAGGCGACGGGTGATATTGAAATCGATGACCATCACACCAACGAGGATGTCGGCATCACGTTAGGCATGGCATTCGCGAAAGCACTGGGCGATCGTAAAGGCATTGTGCGCTTTGGTCACTTTGTCGCCCCGTTGGATGAAGCCCTCGTGCAGGTCACTCTTGATTTTTCGGGTCGTCCCCATTTGAGCTATGGGTTAGAGATTCCGACGCAGCGAGTCGGGACATATGACACGCAGTTGGTGAGAGAGTTTTTTGTGGCGATCGTCAATCATTCTCAGATGACGCTGCATATCCGTCAGTTAGACGGCATTAACTCACATCACATCATCGAAGCGACATTTAAGGCATTTGCGCGATCGCTCCGCATGGCAGCCGAGGTCGATCCGCGTCGTGCCCATACAATCCCCAGTTCTAAAGGCGTGCTGTAAACCTACATCCGCAGCTCTCCGGCGATTTTGAGCGACATCTGTTCACCCAAACTCAGCAGTTTGATTCAGCGATCGTCCTTCTATTTCTTGGTGCTCAAGGAGAGTTTTGAGTCGCTGATAGCCTGAGTCAACTGCGGTTGCTCGCGTCGGATTCGATCGATTTGACGATCGTCTCGCTGTGATTCCGATAATGAATCAAGGTGGGAGGAACTGCAAACTTGCCACAATTTGAACACCACTGCCCCTCGTTATGTTCAACTGTCTGCGTAATTTGACATTTGGAACCTAGATTGAACCTAGTAGCTCGCTTATTTCTGTACGACTGCTTAACAGAGTTACCATTTCTACAAGATGTCTAACAAAGGGCTTCAGGCTCTTGCATACAGAACGGTTGATCTGCCAAGAAATCTTATGCGTATCTTGCTCTCTAGGACGATTCTCTCGATAACCCTACTTCTACAAGCGTGTAGCGGACGCTATCAAACCCCTATCATGTTTCCTGGCACGTTTAATTCTGCCTCGCCAACGGTGCAAAAGTCTCCGATCGTCACCCCTTCCCAAAAGCCTACTCAACCTACGGTTGCCATTTCGCCTACCCCGACCGGAGAGAGGTTAGACGCATGTGCCACGATCAGCCAAGAAAATCGTCGCCTGGTCGCATTTGAGACGGCAAGCTACTTCGTGAATGTCTGTCAAAAAGGCGCTCAGGGACGCATCTTCTATACGGGGCAGGAAAAAGGCAAGCCCAACACCAACGTGCAGGTGACGGCTTCTCTAACCAAGCGCGGCTATCGAGCTATCAATGGCAACACGACTTATGTGATTGACACGCAGTCAGGCGGCAGGCTAACCGTGCTGCAAAACGGACAGTCAGTCTTTCAAGAACCCGCGATCGGAACGATCATTACCGCCAATCCTGGAGTCGCTCCTCGCCCGCCCAAAGGAGATTCGGGTGCAGATTTCCGGCTGACCTGCACAGGTGGTATCAATAGCCGAAATATGTATTTCACCGTCATCTACACCCAAGAGAGCGGCTTCACCACATTTGAGCTGCGGCAGAATGGAACCGATCGCCTCATGTCTAAAGGCAGTGTCGCGTTTAGTGGCAAGAATGAGCAGGGGCAAACGATTTATCGAGGGGCAGCAAAAGACGCAGATGTGGTCGTCGTCGGGTTTGCACCTCGCTACCAAAACCCCTTTAGTGAAATGTCGTTTAGCATCGATGGTCAATGGGGACGCGGCACCTGTCGCCAACTGGGTTAGCTCGATCGGCTGTGATCGATTCTCAAGCTATGGGACACTTACCCCTACTGTTCATTGACAAAGTTATGGCGATTCAAGTTTACGGAATTCCGACCTGCGGCACCTGCAAGAAAGCCTTTCACTGGCTGCAAGCAAACGGCGTTGACTATGAGTTCATCAATATCAAAGATCATCCGCCAACCCAATTTATGATTGCTGCCTGGGTGACGACGCTTGGAAGTAAGCCGATGCGAAACACCTCTGGGCAGTCTTATCGGGCTTTGGGAGATGAGAAAAAAACTTGGACAGACGCACAGTGGAGCGAGGCGTTTACCCAAGATGCCATGTTGCTCAAGCGTCCTCTCTTTGTCTGTGATGGAGTTGCCTTGTCAGTCGGGTTCACTCCGTCAGAAGCGCTGCTTAATACCGTCTCGGCTACCGTTCAAATGAGCTAGTGAGCGATAGAGGATGAATCTAAGCCAAAGGGCGGATGAGACACTTCTGCCCATTGAATTCTTTCTTTCTTTCTTTCTATGGGTGAAATTGCTAATTCCCCTTTACTGTCAGGAAGAAAAGCGCGAATATACTAACTACTAGGACTATGAGAAATCACCGAGATTCTCGGTGTAGCTACCTCTAGCGGCTGATTGGTTGATGTTGCCTGAGGAATATTATGACCTAAGGCTCTCATCGACGTGCTGCTTCCTTAGAAATGGGACCAGGACGATCGACGAATTCAGTCAGTCTTATTCTCTAATCTCTAGCCCTTTCTCTTTATTCAAACGCTCGTTCAGGTCTCGTCTGCTGCGATCGCACTCCGACCGTTGGCAAACCCACATCATTCACCAAGGAGAAAATAATGGAAAATTTAGCTTACCTTCATTTGGCGGTTGACTTTGAAGATCCGAGTCCACAACCAAGGCTGCGATCGCTCAAAGAACTCGGCTTGAGCGTCCCTAACTCTGCTTGGGTCGGCGTTGCTAGTCTAGCGATCGCGATTTCAGTCTTGGCAAGTGCTCACGATGCCATGGCATACGTCTCACAGGGCAGCCGAGGATCGTCGGTGTCTGCCGTTCAGAGCGCTTTACGCAGTCGCGGTTATGATCTTGCAGTCGATGGCGCTTATGGGAGCCGGACGGAATATATCGTCTCTCTATTCCAGCGCTCCCAACGAATCTCTACTGATGGCGTGGTCGGACCGCAAACGGCTTCGGCATTAGGGCTATCGAGCGCTAATTATGGCGGCGGCGGCGGCGGTGGCGGGGGTTCCACTGGAGTTGTGACGGTCACAACCCCGATCGGAGTCAACATTCGCAGCGGTCCTGGAACCGGGTATGCCGTGGTTGGTGGTTTGGGCTATGGCGCACGAGTCAGCACCTATGGCTCGTCTTATGGGTGGTATCGCGTTAACAGCGGTTGGATTTCGTCGTCTTACACGAGCGCGGGTGGTGGCGGTGGTGGCGGCAACCCTGGTAGCGGTAGCGGTGGCGGCTATCGTACTGTTGTTGCAGGCAGTGGTTTATATATCCGCAGTGGTCCTGGCATGGGATATGGCGTTGTGGGCAGCTTAGGCAATGGCGCAAGCATTCCCACCTACAGCTACTCAAATGGCTGGTATCAAACCAATAGCGGTTGGGTCTCGGCTTATTATGTCCGCTAAACCACGACTAGAGCGCTAGACTGACCAAATTCGAGAGGGGCGTATTTTTAGTACGTCCCTCTTTTTGGATCTAGGGAATGCGGATTTATTAATGTCGAGATCTTCGCCCTCCTCACGAAGTGGGGCAAGCCCTCGCCAACCCTTCTCCCCCAGAAGAAGGGAGTTGGAGTCTTATTCCTTCTCCTTGGGGAGAGGGCTAGGGTGAGGGTGAGAAGTTGCACCTCAATAAACTCACGTTCTTAAACGGTCACTACTGGGATGCAACGTTCACACAGTAGCGGGTGGTCATGGGATTCGCCGACGTGAGTTGAATAGTTCCAGCAGCGATCGCACTTTTGCCCGTCGGCATCGGTGACTCCAACACTTAGCGTTTCTGATGAACTGGTGTATTTGAGACTAGATAAGCGATCGGGTGAATCAAGCAATTCAACTTGCGAAGTCAGAAACAAATAGCGCAACTCATCAACGCCGTTGCTGTTAGCCAAACTATCTGACGGATTGAGATCCGCTAAGGTTTGTCTCAGTTGAGCGTCAGGCACATACAGCAACACTTTCGCTTCCAGCGAGGAGCCAATTTCTTTTTCGGCTCGTGCTTTTTCTAGAACTTTGTTGACCTCCGCTCTCACTTGCCGCAGCGTTTCCCATTTTTCTGCGAGTTCTGGCGCGTTCCACTCGCTGTCTAGCCTTACCCAACCTGCCTCAAACACTGACTTATAGGGCGTTGGATAGGGAATGGCTTGCCAGATATCTTCTGCCATGTGGCATAAGACAGGCGCGATCGCTCGTGCCAGGTTTTCAACAGCGATCGCCAATACAGTTTGACAACTCCGACGACGCAACGAGTCAGCCGCGCTGATATAGAGCCGATCTTTTGCAATATCAAGATAGAAGTTGGATAGGTCAACCGCACAAAAGTTCTGCACCGCTTGAAAGAAGCGGAAGAACTGAAAGCTTTCAAACGCGTCTTGAACGTCTTTAAAGACTTCAGTGATGCGATGCAGCATATAGCGATCGAGTTCTGGCAATTGCTCGTAGGGAACGGCATCTTTGGCGGGATCGAAGTCGTGGAGATTGCCTAACAAAAATCGCGCTGTATTGCGAATCTTGCGATACACATCCGCCATTTGTTTGAGGATGGTTTTGCCGATCGGCACATCGTTGGTGTAATCAACCGACGAAACCCATAAGCGCAGAATGTCGGCTCCGTAAGGCGGCTCTTCTTTCTGATTTTTGCCGCCTTCGATCACAATCATCGGATCGACGACATTTCCTAACGATTTACTTTGCTTGCGTCCCTGCTCATCCAACGTAAAGCCGTGGGTCAAGACCGTTTTATAGGGCGCATAACCATTGACTGCAACGCTCGTCAACAAACTGGACTGGAACCAGCCACGATGCTGATCCGATCCTTCTAGATAGAGATCAGCCGGGTAACGCAGGTCGTCTCGCTGCTTGAGAACGGCTGCCCACGACGAGCCAGAGTCAAACCAAACATCCATCGTGTCGGTGCCTTTGCGATAGGCGCGACCCCGATATTGCTCTGGCAGAAGTTCGTCAACCGACAGTTCCCACCAGGCATCTGAGCCTTTTTCTGCCACGATCGCTTGCACATAGGCGATCGTCTCTTCGTTGAGCAGAGGTTCGCCCGTCTCTTTGTCATAAAACACGGGGATCGGCACGCCCCAACTGCGCTGACGAGAAATGCACCAGTCCGATCGCTCTGCCACCATTGGCGTGATGCGGTTTTCGCCTTGAGCCGGAATCCAAGTGACATTGGCGATCGCCGCTAATGCCGCATCCCGAAATCCTTCAACGGAGGCAAACCACTGTTCAGTAGCTCTAAAGATCGTCGGTTTTTTCGTCCGCCAATCGTAGGGATATTTGTGAACGTAGGGTTCTTCTTTGAGCAGCGATCCCGCATCGGCTAATGCCTGAATGACGGCACTGTTGCCCTCTCCCAGCACATTCAATCCTGCAAACTGTCCCGCTTCTTCGGTGAAATCGCCGTTATCATCCACAGGTGAAAGCAGCGGCAACCCATAGCGCTGTCCGACCTGATAGTCTTCTTGCCCGTGACCCGGAGCCGTATGCACTAACCCCGTTCCCGAATCGGTTGTGACATAATCACCACCGATTAAGATCTCACTTTGACGATCGAACAATGGATGCCGATACGTGCAGTGTTCGAGCAGCCGACCCATCATTGTGGCTTTCTCGGTTAGAGTCGTTCCTAATAGATCTGACAGGCGACCGATGAGATCCTTGGCGACGATCAGGTATTTGAACTTAGAGGGAAAATCCGCCCCGACTTCCACCACGGCGTAAACCAAGTCTGGATTGACGCTGACTCCCAGATTTGCCGGAATTGTCCAGGGAGTCGTGGTCCAAATCGCAACGCCCAACTCACCCAAAAAGGGATCGAGCGGCATCTGCAACTCTTTCGACAAACTTGTCACTTCAAACGCAGCATAGATGCTCCGCGACGTGTGCCCTTCAGGATATTCGAGTTCGGCTTCTGCCAGCGCCGTCTTAGAACTCGGACTCCAGTGAACAGGCTTTAAGCCGCGATAGATATAGCCTTTCAGCACCATCTGCCCAAACACACCGATTTGAGCCGCTTCATAATCCGGCGTTAACGTCAGATAAGGATGCTCCCAATCGCCCCAGATCCCATATCGCTTAAAGCTTTGAAGCTGATTCTCTACGGCATTAAGCGCAAACTCCTTGGCTTTTTGCCGCAGCGATAAGGGAGTTAACTGCTTGCGTTCTTCTGGTTTGAGCGTTTGCAGAACTTTAAGCTCGATCGGGAGTCCATGACAGTCCCATCCCGCTACATAGCGGACTTTTCGCCCTTGCAGCAGTTGATATTTATTGATGGTGTCTTTGAGAATTTTGTTGAGCGCGTGACCGATGTGCAACGCCCCATTTGCGTAAGGAGGACCGTCATGCAAAATAAACAGATCCCCAGGATTGTTTTGAGACAGTTGCTCGTAAATCTGCTGCTCTGCCCAAAATTTCTGCAATTCGGGTTCCCGCTTGACTGCGTTTGCCCGCATATCAAAGTCGGTTTTAGGCAAATTAACGGTGTCTTTATAAGATCCGGGTTCTGTTAGCGCCATGATACACAAGTGTCAGAATATAGAAAATCAGCAAAGAGGCAATGCCCACTCTGCATTCAGTCATTATCAGTGAGATTCTCACCCGCTTCAAGTCTAGCGTGGAGAATAAGTCGCGATCGGAGGTCAGCGATCGCGAGATTTCTACCCAGACACAGAAAATAATCACGAACTATTACAAAACAGGGTCGAAAAAACGGCAATCACAAAAGTCTTTAGAAAAAGGGTTAGCTGCGATCTACAGCCTACGCTCTTATGGAATCAACTTTGTGTAATCGACGATCGTACCAGTAGCGCCGATCAGTGGCTTCACCGAGAAAATTAGCCCGTTGGTAGGAAACGGGAACCCGTTTGTGACGACGGGATTCTCTGTCGTAAGCAACACTGCGGCATTTACAAGGAGAGGTAGCCCGTTCGTTAGCACAGGCAGCTCGTTCGTTACCACAAGCGACCCGTTTGTTAGCACAGGGTGGCGATGTCTCCGATCGAGCAAATAGTCCCTCTCGGAGCCAACTCCTATTCGTCAGATCCAGCAGGCTCAGGAGGATGGGCAGGCAGGTGCTTTTCTTCGGCATCGGCGATCGCTGCCTCGACCAAATCAGAAGTCGGGGGATTGGGATGGATCGGCTGAATCGCTTCTGTCTCTGGCTGGGTTGTTGCTGCCGAGGCTCGACTGGCTTCAAACTCCATCTCTTCTTGCATAATCTCGTCAGAACAAATAGTCGAGTCAGATGTCGCATTTTGATCCACTGAGACGATCGTGCGAGGAGTCAAGTCTCCCATACTAGGCTGATCCTCTTCATCATCAAAGTCTTCTGCTTCAGCAGTCGGGGCTGTGTCGCGAAAATCTTTTCTAACGTAAGTTTCTACGTTTTTCTTGGGCTTGTTAAATCCAGCAATCACTGACTTAGCCGCATCGGTGAGCGCCGCAAACGGGTTCGCCTTATCAGCCGCTTTTGAGGATGCAGGTTGAACAAACGTCGTTCTTGAAGGACTAGCGGGTTGGGTGGCTTTAGAAGTAGATGAGACGATCGGCTGAGGAGCAGAGGGTGCGATCGGTGCGTCTACGGTTGTAGGAGGATTGCCAAAATCTTCGGGTTTCAGAGGCTCGTAAGATTGAGGCGTAGGAATCTCTGCCGAATCTTGCGGTTGAGCGGTTTTGTTGATCAGCGACTGTGACCGATCGCGCAAATCCACCACCTGCTGCTTAACCTTGGCAGTGTTTTCAGGCGAAAGCACTCGGTTTAGCCCAGCTTGCAGATCGGTGGAAAGATCGCCCGTCGTCGATCGTAGCTCTGCGGGCGTTTGCCCCGATCGAGCCAATAACGTTTGCCATCCAAGCCAGCCGATCAGCGAAACGCTTGCCATTTGCCCCAGCAAAACGCCGCCCGTGATTCGTTCCGCACAAATCCACAGCACTAAGGCATAAAATAAACCGACCCCGCTCCAAATCAGATCGCCCTTGCGATGAAGCTCTGGATAGAAGAATGCAGCGAGATAAAGGGCAAGACTGGCTAAACCAACCACCAAAGCAAGAATAAACGTCAGCATATTGGCTGCTCCCAAACTGTCGCGACTTCTATTAACTCTACCTCTCCTGGGGAGCGAAGAAAGAGGTGAGAAATCAAAAATTATGATGGGTTGACGCGCATCAACGGCTGCCCATATTCGACAGGTTCAGAGTTTTGCACCAAAATCTCGACGATTTCGCCAGAGACTTCAGCATCGATCTCATTGAGCAACTTCATCGCTTCAATAATGCACACCGTCTGCCCAGAGCGAATGCGATCGCCCACATCGACAAACGGTGACTCATCGGGCGCGGGCGAGCGATAAAACGTGCCCACCATCGGCGAAAGAATTTCAACCAGGCGGCGATCGCTGGTTGGAGGCGGCACTGGTTGAGAAGGCGCACCGTTGGGAATATCAGCCGTGCCTCTAGACAAGTCTGCTGCCGGGAGCGGAGTCACGATCGGGCTAAGAGACACCCTCTCCCGCGAACTAAGTTGAGACCCATCGGCTGGCTCGATTCGTGACCCTCGACGAACGGTTAACTCAAAATCTTCGCTTTTTAAGATCAACTCCGCAATGTCGGTTTGATTGAGAGCCGTGAGGAGTTCGCGGAGTTCGCTTAGGTCGAGTGGCACAGTGTTATCGCTCCAGTTAAATAAGCTATCGGTCAGTTGTCAGCCGCGAGTCGTCTTCAATCTCTGCGACTCAACCCACCGATTAATTTTCTCGACCCAGATAAGAATCGTCGCGGGTGTCTATCTTGATTTTTTCTCCGATCGTGATGAACAAAGGAACCATGACCTGAGCGCCCGTCTCTACGATCGCAGGTTTGGTGCCGCCCGTCGCGGTGTCGCCTTTCACGCCCGGATCGGTCTGAGTGACTTCGAGAACGACCGCGTTGGGCAGTTCAACTTCTAAGACTTGTTCGCCCCATTTGATGACGTTGACTTCCATGCCTTCTTTAAGATATTTGACGCGCTCACCGATCTGAGACACACTGAGTTGCCCTTCTTCATAGGTTTCCATATCCATAAAGACGTACTGATCGCCATCTTTATAGGTGTGCTGCATCGTGCTTTTTTCGAGATTGGCTTGCGGCACCGACTCTCCAGCGCGAAACGTCCGCTCTAAGGTTTTGCCAGTGCGAACATTTTTTAGCTCAGTCCTGACAAATGCCGATCCTTTCCCTGGCTTGACATGCAAAAAACTGACTACCCGCCAGATGGCTCCATCTAGCTCAATACTTACGCCAGGTCGAAAATCATTACTAGAAATCATGAGTGATGACAGTTGGGGAGAATGTTCGGCACTTTATTTTACCGCTCAGTGCCCGCTTTTGATTAGGGTTGTTGATGACGATCGACGACGAATCAGCGACCCCTAACATGGCACAATCGGAAGGGGTTTAAAGCACGCGGGGAAAGAGAGATGTCTTTTTGGAATAGTTGGATGCTGACTCAAGGTCTAAGTCGATTCGCAAGTCGCTTGCTCAAAGGGATGGCGCTTATAGTTTGCTTGAGCCTATGGAGTCTTCCGGCTCAGGCATTGCCTCCCGGAAACCCGATCGTCAACCCTGAAGCGCTGCTTCGCTACTCGCTGCCGATCGACAACCCCGATGTTCGCAAGCTGCAATCGAGCTTAGAAGACATCACGACGCAACTGCGGGCAAATCGTCGCTGGGGAGCCGTGGTTAGCGATGTCAAACAGGCATATCGCATTCTCAACGATCGCCCCACTCAGCTATTAGCCTCGATTCCTAATGACAAAAAACCTCAAGCAGAGGCATTCATCGAGAAATTAAAGACGGGCGTTGAGCAACTCCAAATCAGTGCAGAGGCAAAAGACAAAGAGCAAACCCGATCGCAGCGTGCTGATTTGCTCACTCTAGTCTCACGCCTTGAAGAGTTAATGGTGCAGAAATTTCCGTATGAGGTGCCTGAAGAATATAGCAATCTGCCGCAGCTTAAAGGACGCGCTACCGTCACGGCGAAGACCAATCAAGGGGATCTGACGATCGTGCTTGATGGCTTTAGCGCCCCGGTGACAGCAGGAAACTTTGCAGACTTGGTGCAGCGCGGCTTCTACGATGGCTTGCAGTTCACCAGAGCCGAAGATTCCTATGTGCTGCAAATCGGTGATCCGCCTGGAGCCGACGTTGGCTTTGTTGATCCTGCAACTAAAAAATATCGCTCAGTGCCTCTAGAGATTTTGGTGAAGGGCGACAAAGAGCCTCTCTACGGCATCACGCTAGAGGATGCAGGACGCTATTTAGATCAGCCTGTTTTGCCTTTCTCAGCCTACGGCGCTCTGGCGATGGCTCGTCCGGGTGAAGATCCCAATGGCGGTTCTTCACAGTTTTTCTTCTTCTTGTTTGAACCAGAACTGACTCCCGCAGGCTTAAACTTGCTCGACGGTCGCTATGCCATTTTTGGGTTTGTGACTAGCGGACGAGACGTGTTAGAAAAACTGAAAGCAGGCGACACGATCGAGTCGATGAAAGTAATCGACGGCTTAGATAACTTGGTCGAACCCAAAGCCGCTTAAATGAGTGATTCTCAAACGGTCCAAGCAATCGGCGAACAAGGGCTGCTGAAAAAATTGCAGTCCTTTTGTCCGCCAGATGTAGTAGGCGATGATGCAGCCGTGTTGTTGACCGAACCTGGAAAACGGCTCGTTGTCACCTCCGATGTGTTGGTCGATCGAGTTCATTTCAGCGCTCGAACCACGCCTCCTGAATCGGTAGGCTGGCGATCGGCGGCAGCTAATCTCTCTGATCTCGCTGCAATGGGCGCGTCGCCGTTAGGAATCACCATCGGGTTAGCGCTTCCGGGCGGAGTCTTAGTCAGTTGGGTAGAAGACTTGTATCGCGGCATCACGGGCTGTTTGCAGAACTATGGGACTGTGATTGTCGGAGGTGATGTTTGTCGATCGCCCACCATTACCGTTGCCATTACTGCATTGGGACAAGTCGATCCTGATCGGGTTATTCGTCGCGCCACGGCTCAACCCGGAGACGCGATTTTAGTCACAGGCTTTCACGGCTCCTCGCGAGCAGGATTGGAACTCTTGCTGCACCCTGAATCGGGTCAAGAATTGGGTCAGGACGATCGCGCCTTACTCATTCGAGCGCATCAGTATCCCAATCCTCGATTGGATGTCCTGCCGTTTCTTCCTAAAACGCGAATTTCTGGGATGGACAGCAGTGACGGATTGGCGGATGCGATCGTGCAAATTTGTCGATCGAGTAGCGTGGGGGCGAAGCTTGATCGATCTCACATTCCTATTCATCCCGCTTTAAGACAGTGGTCTCTAGACAAGGCACTGAACTGGGCGCTTTATGGAGGAGAAGATTTTGAATTAGTGCTGTGTTTGCAGAGAGAAGCGGCGCAAAGGTTAGTCGAGCGAGTGGGAGGATCGGCAGCGATCGTGGGCACCATCACTTCCGATTTTGATATTCGCGTCATCGATTCTACAAACGAGACACCCGATGAGATTTTGACCCTAGAGCGAGGATTTCAACACTTTGTCAGCGACTAGCTTGTTGATTGCCTCAATATCTGTTTGAGAGTCGATCGGGCAGCTATTTCTAAAGATGCGTCAGATTTGAAGCGATCGACAAGCGCGTGAAAAGCTGTCTCATCATTAGGATGCGCCACACAGTAAGCCTATAGCTCAACTTTCGTTGCGGATGTGACGCTTCCCGGATGACAAGCTCATACTAATCGCCTCCGACATTGATTCCACTGTTGAACAGTTCAGCGTTTTGAGTGTTAATGCCCGTCAACACCGCCCCCACCGTGTCAGCGTTATACATTCTGACGCTCGCTAGATTGGCTTGACTCATGTTGGCACGATCGAGACTGGCATTGGTCATAAACGCGCCCGTGAGATTCGCGGCTTTGAGGTTTGCGCCTGTCAGGTCTGCTCCCTCTAGGTTTGCGTCTGCTAAATTTGCGCCCTGGAGGTTAGCGTTTCTCAAATCGGCTCCTAGCAGGTGAGCGCTGCTCAAATTTGCCCCCGATAAATCACAGTTGGGACATGTGCCCGTCTCTAAAATTTGTTTTACCTGGTCAGGGTTTGCGGCTCCTGCTGGCAGAGCGAAACAGAGCGCTGATAAAAGCCCGATCGCTCCAATAAATTTCCCTTTCATGAGTCTTCCTCCAAAAAATCAAGCAGCTTGTTTAAAAAGGTTTTAAAGTCGAAATCGATAGGTTCATCGACTGACTCCATTCAACCGAAAAAGCGTGAGGAAGTCATGACTCTAATAGAAGAAATTTACCTACTCCAAGGGACAGATTTCTGCGGCTAGGCGGAAACGTTCTATTCGCTCAAACGTTTGAAGCGCTCAACAAATTTTAAGCTAACTCAGGTTTTTGACAAAACTTAACATAAGATAAATAAATGTATTGCATTTGGGTTGAGCGACGACGATGACTGGATTTATTGGCAGATTGTTTGGATCTAAAGACAAAGCGGTTGAAAAAGAGACCAAAGCCGAAGCCCCTGCCCCTGCAAAAAAAGAGCGACCTGCCGCAGCTCCTAGTCCGACAGGTGCCTTCTTTCTAGACGCAGATTCCGCTATCAGTATGGGCAATGTGGAATATATGCGGACGGTCAAAAAGGTGAAGCGCACCTACGCTAAAACGGTGGAGAGTCCAGATCACGTAGAGCAAGTGAAAGAAATCTCTGCCCTAAACGGAAAGATTTCGGTAGGAAATAATGGCTCTACTGCTCCGACTCCTGCCTCTGAGCCTCAATCCTCCGTTCCTTCAAACAAAGAGACTCAACAGCGCCGCAGCAGTGACAGCAGCATGGATATGTTCCGCAACATGGCGAAAGATCTTCGCAAGTAAGTGAACTGTGGCTTGATAGAGTCCCAACCGATCGGACTTCGACTTCGTTCAGCCTTCGACTCTCATCTAGTGGGTTGAGCGAAGTCAAAATCTGTGAACAACGCGGTGAGAGATTCTATTTTCTCCCCTCATTTTTTGGCGATCGTTTCCTGGTAGATTGAGCGATGAAAGACTGCCAGGTGAGCGATGGATATTCGACCCAAGATAATTGTTCTCGATGACGATCCTACGGGTTCGCAGACAGTTCACAGTTGTTTGCTGTTGATGCAGTGGGATGTCGAAACCCTTCGATTAGGGCTGGCAGACCAAGCGCCGATTTTCTTTGTCCTCACCAATACGCGGGCGCTGATACCTGACAAAGCCGCAGCGATCACGCGAGAAGTTTGTCACAATCTCAAGCAGGCACTGGCTTTAGAAGACATTCAAGATTTTCTAGTCGTGAGTCGATCGGACTCGACTTTGCGTGGACACTATCCGATCGAGACTGATGCGATCGCCGAAGAACTCGGCTCGTTTGACGCTCATTTTCTGGTTCCCGCCTTTTTTGAAGGAGGACGCACCACCCGCGAAAGTGTGCACTATCTCAAGGCGAATGGAGTCGATACTCCAGTACATGAGACAGAGTTTGCGCGTGACTCGGTGTTTGGCTATCAGCACAGCTATCTCCCCGATTATGTCGAAGAGAAAACTCACGGCAAGATTCAAGCGTCTCAGGTGGCGCGATTTTTATTGGCAGATCTGCGATCGGGCGGACGCAATTCTGAAGGCAGTTTGCTTCGCGATCGGCTGATGCACCTGCACAATAATCAATGCTGTGTGGTCGATGCTGAGACGCAAGACGATTTAAACCGATTTGCGATCGAGGTGCTGGCTACCGCATCTGAGGGTAAACGATTTCTGTTTCGCAGTGCCGCTAGTTTGTTGACTGCGTTGGCAAATTTGCCGCCTCAGCCAGTGTCGCCTGAAGCGATGGCGCAATATGTGCGAGGAGGCAAGCCAGGAGCGGTGATCGTCGGTTCTCATGTCAAAAAAACGACTGAACAGTTGCACATGCTTTTACAGCAGCCGGGAACCGTGGGCGTTGAGATAGACGTAACGCGGTTGCTCAACAAATCAGGTGATTCTGGCTTGCTGACTGAAACCGTTCACAAAGTCCACGAGATTCATCGTGCTGGCAAAACGCCTGTGGTCTTTACGAGTCGGCAAGAACTTACGTTTGACAGCGTTCAGACGCGATTGGAGTTTGGCGAAGCGGTTTCTAAGCTGTTGATGGAGGTGCTGCGTCAACTTCCGGCAGATGTGGGCTTTTTGATCAGCAAAGGCGGCATCACCTCAAATGACACGTTAAGTCAGGGGTTGGCATTGAGAACTGCAAGCCTCTTAGGGCAAGTGTTAGCGGGCGTTTCGATGGTCAAGACTCCTGCCGACCATCCTCAGTTCCCCAATTTGCCTGTGGTATTGTTTCCTGGGAATGTGGGAGATGAAACGGCACTTGCAACGGTTTACCAACGGCTGAGTAAGTAGTTATATGTACTAAGATGCGTTTCTGTGGTATGTCTTCATAGCTGGCAGTAACTTGACAGGACGATGACCTTCCTTACAGACTCCACGGATATTACTAGAATTCATTTTTCCTCAAGACTGAGCATTAAGCAGCGCAGTGAATTGGGGCAGTTTTTGACCCCTGCTCCAATCGCTCGTTTTATGGCAAGACAATTTAGCAATCTGTCAGGTCATATAAGTTTGCTTGATCCTGGAGCAGGAGTTGGCTCATTAACCACCGCTTTTGTAGAGCGATTATTAATTAGTTCTGATCCGGTTGAAAGCTGTTTGATAACAGCGTATGAAGTTGAATTAATTTTTCTATCATCTTTAAAGCAACGCTTGACAGAATGTTGTATCGCTCTAGAGAAAAAAGGAATCAAAGCAGATTATTGCTTACGTGACAAGAACTTTATTGAAGCTGCGGTTGAAGTAAATCTACCCCTCTTTCCGGAGTCTACTACTTGTTTCACTCATGCAATTCTAAATCCTCCTTATAAGAAGATTAACAATCAATCAGTAGAGAAGAAAATTCTCTCAAGCCTTGGAGTCGAAACAGTTAATCTTTACAGTGCGTTCGTTTGGCTTACTATATTACAACTTGCCAAAGGTGGGGAGATGGTCGCCATCACGCCAAGGAGCTTTTGCAATGGCACTTATTTTCGTCCTTTTCGTAAAGCTCTTTTGAAAGAAGTGGAGCTTAGAAAAATCCATGTATTCAAGAGTCGGTCAGCCGCCTTTGCAGACGATGATGTACTACAGGAAAATATTATTTTTCATGCGGCTAAGACAAAACTTAAGCCTGATTCTATAGAAGTCACTAGTCATTCTGGAAATGCGTTAGATGAGTTTTCAGAAACAAGATTCGTTCCTTATGACGAAGTTATTGAAATAAGAGACTCTGAGCAGTTTATCCACATTATTACAAACTCTCTTGAAGATGCATTGAGAGTACAGATGGATAAATTGCCATGCACTTTAGATGAACTGGGTTTAGATGTATCAACTGGTCCAGTTGTAGATTTTCGCTTGAAGTCAGCTTTGAGGAGCTGTTTGGACGAGAAGAGCGTCCCGTTGATCTACCCGGAATCTATGAAAGCAGAGAAAATTTTGTTCCCACCCAAGAACCCTCGTAAGGCGATCGCGATTGAACAAACCCTAGAAACGCAGAAATGGCTGATTCAGAGAGGGTGGTATGTTTTGACGAAGCGTTTTTCGGCTAAAGAAGAGAAGCGTCGCGTTGTAGCTGCTGTCTCTTCTCCTATGGATAAACCATTATTAGGAATAGAGAATCATCTCAACTACTTCCATGCTAAAGGCAAAGGTATGAATCCTGACCTTGCACGAGGATTAGCGGCATTTCTCAATTCAACGCTATTTGATAACTACTTCCGTCAATTTAGTGGTCATACGCAAATCAACGCAACAGATTTGCGTAGAATCAAATACCCTTGTAAAAATGATTTAATGTCTCTAGGGAGCCAAATAAATGACTCTATCTCTAGTCGAGAAAATCTCGATCAGCTTGTTCACACAACTCTGTCAATTATGAGCGAAGTAACTAATGCAATTCAGGCTAGTAAACGTATTGAGGAAGCACTTGCAATTCTCAAAGATATTTCTGCTCCTAGGGAGCAGCAGAATGAACGCTCAGCACTTTGCCTGCTGGCATTGGCAACCGTTCGCCCTGAAACTCTCTGGAGTCAATCGACAGACCCAAGACGCGGAATTACCGAGATGATGGATTGGTTTCGTGATTACTACGGTAAACAATACGCGCCCAATACACGCGAAACAGTACGACGGCAAACAATGCACCAATTTGTACAGATGGGATTAGTGATTGAGAATCCTGATCGCCCCGATCGTCCCGTTAATAGCCCCAAGTGGTGTTATCAACTTCATCAACAAGCTCTCTCCCTTCTTCGATCGTATGGCTCTGAACGATGGGAAGAGGCTCGTCAGAATTATGCGGCATCAGTCAAAAATGTGTTGCAAGACAGAGAACGAAACATATCGCTGATTCCTGTTAATTTGCCCAATGGTCAGGCGATTCAGCTTTCATCAGGTGGACAGAACCTTTTGATAAAAGACATTTTAGAGAAATTTTGCCCCAGATTTACGCCTGGGGGTATTGTGTTGTATGTAGGTGATGCTGGGGATAAATTTATTGTTAACGAACCTCAGAGGCTTCGAGAAATTGGAGTTGAACTAGATCCTCACGGTAAAATGCCAGATCTTGTGGTGCATTATAAAGAGCAAGGCTGGCTCGTATTAGTAGAAGCTGTTACTAGCCACGGTCCAGTTAACTTAAAACGCCGTAATGAATTGAAGCGGCTTTTTAAGTCAAGTCATGAGGGACTAGTTTTTGTGACTGCTTTCCCAAGCCGAAAGGAAATGACTCGATATCTTGCTGAGATTTCTTGGGAGACAGAAGTTTGGGTAGCTGACCAACCGGATCATATGATTCATTTCAATGGAGAAAGATTTCTCGGTCCCTATGAAGAGCCAGAGAATCATTCTTGAAGATATCGGTTGTGCCAGTACATCTAACGCTGTTCTGCAACGGACCGCTCAAAGGTCTTGATTCCGTTGATGGATAACGAGGGCAATTGCACAATGCGTGAGTCCTATAGATGTTCTAGGGGGTGAATTCTCTACAAACCTTAGCTATTAATAATTGAGCAAGCCGAGAATCCTATGAATAAAGATCTTACCCAAACGATCGCCTCAGAAGTTCAACTATTCTAAAGTATTGAACAGAAAGAAAACTTTTCTACTTAGAACCGTTTGATTAGCGTTTTTGGATCACGTCATCTAGAGAATATTTAACCTCAGAGAAGTTTTTGATCATCAGTTCTTCTTTAACTGAATTTCCTGTGCGTTTATCGATCGCATCTTGTCAAATTTCATTCGATCGATAGTTCTTTTGATCCTGTTTGAGAAACTGGTGATTCTTTTCTTGGATGCGAACGGATCAAAGCTGTGATAATGTCGCTCAATCACATCCCTCAAACAATCATTGAAATAGATTTTAGCGTTGCAGAATGCTCCCTATTTGGAATCTGGGCGCGCAAGGGGTTACTTGAGAATTGCCGCTTCGGTTTTAGCGATCGCCAGTCGCGTCTTCAACACTGAGTCAGGATTTAGACTAATCGAGTCGATGCCCAACTCGACCAAAAACTCTGCAAACTCAGGATAGTCACTGGGTGCTTGTCCACAGATGCCAATCTTGCGATCGAATTCTTTAGCGGTGGCAATCACGCGGCGTAATTTGCGTTTAACGGCTTCGTCGCGCTCGTCAAATAAGTGAGACACTAGGGCAGAATCGCGATCGAGTCCTAATGTCAACTGGGTGAGATCGTTTGACCCGATCGAGAAGCCGTCAAAAATCTCACTGAAGCGATCGGCGAGTTCGATGTTGCTGGGAAGCTCACACATGACGGAGACCTGCAACCCATAGTCGCCCCGAATCAATCCGTGTTTTGCCATTTCTGCGAAGACTTTTCGTCCCTCGTCCGGGGTTCGGCAAAACGGGATCATCGGAATCATATTCGTCAGCCCCATCTCATCGCGGACTCGTTTAAAGGCTTTGCACTCTAGCCCAAATGCGTCTCGATATTTAGGATCGTAGTAGCGTGATGCCCCTCGCCAGCCCATCATCGGGTTTTCTTCGTGTGGCTCAAATTCGCTACCGCCGATCAAATTTGC
>JBBQYE010000019.1:0-21301 GCA_038208945.1 Leptolyngbyales cyanobacterium
TGATGGGAACTACTACAAAGTTCACAACGATAATGGCAGTTCAAATACGGCAACGAGAGAACTAACCTATGTCTATTATTTCTATCGAGAACCTAAACCTTTTTTGGGCGGAGAATTAGTCATTTACGACAGCAAAATTGAGAACACCTATTACGTCAATGCAGACTCTTTTAAGACGATCGCACCTCAAAATAACAGCATTATTTTCTTTCTCAGTCGCTATATGCACGAAGTTCTGCCTGTAACTTGCCCATCTCGATCGTTTCAAGATAGCCGCTTCACCATCAACGGCTGGATTCATCGCCAATGATCTCATAACAAAATTGACCTATGAATGCGACAGATAATGGATTTATCCGATG
The DNA here is from genome assembly GCA_038208945.1 of Leptolyngbyales cyanobacterium. Classification (GTDB taxonomy): domain Bacteria; phylum Cyanobacteriota; class Cyanobacteriia; order Leptolyngbyales; family Leptolyngbyaceae; genus Phormidesmis_A. The sequence goes on from JBBQYE010000019.1 coordinate 363, forward strand.
CTGTAGAGACTTTTCGGTGGAACGTCTCGCCGATTTTGTTGGCATCACCGGATGCTTAAATAATTTAAAAGCCCCCCAACACTGGGAGGCTTCCGATAGTTCTATGGCGGGTTGATCAAACCGTCGCTTTAGGAGTCAACTTCACAATTAATGGCGCATCAGGAACATTGAGTGTAATTTGAGTCGGAGTCGTAAATTGGCTTACTGGATCGGTCGATCGGCTCGTCAAATAAGTCGTTGCCTGCTGAGTCGGGGTCACTAAATTCAATGTGACTTTCTGACTCACCGCTGCATTGGTGCTCGTTACATCTAACCACATTACTAAATAGAGATCGCCATTACTCTTCTTTAACAGCGTATGCAGAACGTCTTTAGTGTTGCCCGTTAGATAATAACTCAACGAACCAGACGCAGAACTGCCTTGCGGATCTTGCAGCAAACTAATCAAGTTTTTCAACGCATAGAACGCAGGCTTTGGAGTGCCATCAGCTCGAATTAAGCCAAAATTGTTCTCCATATCAGATTGTGCCCGCTCGTCCATCAGTTCATATAAGAACGTGCGCGTCACCCCTCGGTTGAAATACTCTAAAAACAGTCGAGGAATGTATTTTGAAGACACTTCTTCAGAGACTCCTTTTTGACTCGCGTTCACATCATTGACCGCATTGTGCCACCCTGTCTCAGTTGCCACGATCGGGCGATCTCCCGACACTTTTTTCGTGTTAGGAATCCATTTGGTGTCGAGGTCTTGATCCGGTTGGTTGCCCCCCGCATAGCTGTGCATATTGCCGCCATCTACCACCGATTGCAGCGACCCCATGCGAGAGCCATTTTCAGGAAACGCCAGTGAAGGCGCTAACACCGACACAAACGACGTAGCCGCATCGCCTTTCACCGCTTTATATAAGTCTGTCTGATAGTCAACAACCCCATCGGGGAAAGATTTGCCTTTATAGGTCAGCGTCGAGTTGACATCCCACTCATTTGGACCTTCGATTGCCCTCACAGACGGCAACACTTTTTTGAGCAACTCAACCGCATTATCGGGGGTGATTCCATCTCGCGGGTCCATCACGAGCGTCGATCGAATCCCCAGATTTGCCAGTCGATTGAGCTTCTCAAACATGGCAGCATCGTTGCCTCCATCACGGATGTTGCGGATTCCTAACTCTTGCAGTCTGGGTTCTACAACATCGCTATAGCGCCCATAGCTGGTATCGGTGTAGCGCAGATGCGTTGCGACCCCGATCGAGTCTACAAACGAGTCAGCACTTTTTGCCTGCTCAGTCAGCGATTGCCCGATCGCCGTTAGCAAATAGTTAGTCTGCACATCTGCGCTCGTATACACCTGAAGATAATAGGTGCCAGCATTGAGAAGAGCATCGATCGTCTCTAGCATCGTTCCGTCATTGGTTGAAGAGTTGAGCACGTTGCCCTGGCTATCCAACACGCTGAGATTAGCATTGGCGGTTAGCTCACTCAAGGTTAAGTTTAAGTGACTGGGCGCGTTTACGCTAAAGCGGTAATAGTCACTCAGATTAGCTGGGCTAACGCTATCTCTGGCCTCCTTTGTTCCAAGACTGCCCCAATCTACCGCACTCGTGAAGTCGGCAGACTGACTTCGAGCGACTCGATCGCCTACAAAAAGCTGGCTTTGAGGCACGACTTCTTTGACTTGAGTGGGGCTAGACCACAGCAGTTGAGCGACCGCATCGCCGCCTTGCTCATAATAATCAAGCTGAATATCAACCTTCTGCCCAGCAACTAAATTAATCACTCCACTGTCTTCAGCCGCCGCATGAGGTGCCCAGTGATCAATCAGAAGTTGCCCATTAACCCACAGTTTGACCCCGTCATCTGAGTGGGTATAGAACGTGTATGCTTCTGACTGAGTAGGCAAAATTTGTCCAGTCCAGCGTGCTGAGAAATTGTCAGCGGTAATCGCTCCATCCGGCGAGCCTTGCCCCCAGTCAAAGTTTACGGTGGCATCGGTTCGAGTCAGGATCGGAGTTGTAAGATCTTTGTTATTGAAATATTGAGCGGACAATCCTATCGTCCTTAAGGGAGAGGCAGCCGCAGCAGACGTTGAAGTAAACTCTGGAAATACTGAGCTAGTGCTGTTGGTGACTCTGGAGGAAGCTTGCGGAGCAAGCGCAACAGCGCTCACCTCTACAGCGGTTGCTTGAGTGACGAGGTTAGAGTCTAACACTATGATTTTTTCCTCTAAGAATTAAGAAGAACCCTTTAGCCGAGTCTTTGGGTCAGTAAGCTCTCAGAGTAAGGAACGCTGGAATTTTTGCAAAACGCTGATAGACCTTAGCTGGCAGGTAAAATCTTGCTGTCTAGACAATCAAGATCAGCGTCAGAGGAACGTTTCTACAAGAAGTCTGGAAACCTAAGCGAAAACAGAAAACAGTTCACAATCATCTAGATTTCCCGCAAAAACTGACATCTAACCTCCATAGTTTTCTTACATAGGGAGACATGCATTTTCAGCAATCTTTGAACCTAGCCAATAGAAGGGTTTGAAGATTGCTGTGAGAAGCTGAAAGGCAGGAATACTCAATCCTAGTTAGGACTGCAATGCTGATATGGGATAGATAGTAAATGGTTGTAGCACTATCGACAATACCAATCTCAATATTACGGAGCCATAAATGACCCTATCCTGCATGATCTAAAACCCTCTGTACAGAAGTTATTCGAGAACTTTCATTGACGGAAATTTCAACCCTAGTTGATGCAACACTTTATCAAATTTTTCCCAATCTTACAAATCGACTAAGACGTGTAACGGCTTCTTCTGCCTCAAACAATGTAAAAAACTGTGAAGTGTTCACTGATTCTCCTCTCCCTCCTCGTAGCTTGCTTGATACAAGAATCCTTTGAGGTATTCTCAAAATGTAACGGTTTGCAACGTATAATGAGAACGAGTTGACGTTGTAATCATTCCCTAATAGAAGACATGCGAGTTGCAATCGCCGGAGGCGGATTAGCGGGGTTATCCTGCGCTAAATATTTAGTCGATGCAGGGCATACCCCGATCGTGCTAGAAAGTCGGGATGTTTTAGGTGGCTTGGTAGCTGCTTGGAAAGACGAAGACGGAGACTGGTATGAAACGGGGTTGCACGCATTTTTTGGTGCCTATCCCAATATGCTGCAACTGATGGCAGAGTTAGGCATCTCCGATCGTCTTCAGTGGAAACAGCACACGCTGATCTTTAACCAACCCGAAAAGCCTGGAGTTCTGTCCCGCTTTGATGTGCCTGACATTCCTGCGCCCTTTAATGTGATCGCGTCAATCATTCGCAACAACGATATGTTGACCTGGGAACAAAAGATTCGGTTTGCGTGGGGTCTTCTGCCTGCGATTATCCGGGGGCAAAAATACGTCGAAGACATGGATCGATACAGCTTTCTAGAATGGCTAGAGCGGCAGGGAATTGATGAGAAGGTCAACAGCGATATTTTTATTGCGGCGACGAAAGCGTTGACGTTCATCAACCCCGATCACGTGTCTTCTACGATTCTCTTAACTGCGCTTAATCGCTTTCTGCAAGAGCGTTACGGCTCTAAAATTGCCTTTTTAGATGGTTCACCCACCGATCGTCTGTGTCAACCGATCGTCGATTACATTACAGAGCGGGGAGGAGAAGTGCAGCTCAAAAAACCGCTTAAAGAAATTCTTCTCAACGCAGATAATACGGTTCGAGGATTTGCGATCCGGGGTATTGATGGCGCATCTGATGAGGTGATTACCGCCGATGTCTACGTTTCAGCCATGTCGGTCGATGTGATGAAGGTTCTCAGACCCGAAACTTGGAAATCAATGGATTTCTTCAAAAAGCTTGATGGCTTAGAAGGAGTGCCCGTGATCAACCTGCACTTGTGGTTTGATCGTAAGCTCACTGACATCGACCAACTATTATTCTCGCGATCGGATCTCTTGAGCGTCTACGCCGACATGAGCGTGACGTGCAAAGAGTATGAAGACCCCGATCGCTCGATGCTAGAACTCGTACTCGCCCCTGCCAAAGACTGGATCGATAAATCCGACGAAGAGATCATTGCCGCGACCCTGATCGAGATCGAAAAACTTTTTCCTCAGCACTTCAAAATCGACAACCCGGTCACACTGCGAAAATATAAGGTTGTCAAGACTCCCCGATCGGTCTACACCGCGTCCCCGGGGCGACAGGCATTCCGCCCTGATCAAACAACCCCAATTCAAAACTTTTTCCTTTCGGGTAGCTACACAATGCAGCGATATCTTGGCAGTATGGAAGGTGCCGTACTTTCTGGTAAGCTGACAGCGCAAGCGATCGAAAACCATCCATCTCTCGCGGTCTCTTCCAAAGAGCCGCGCAGGTTAGTATCGACCCCCTAGCGAGTAGCGCTTTGTCAACCCTCCAGACTGCAACAGAATGCTGCAACTGCCCGAACCAACTACCTCCTGCGTAAGAACCCTAGCTTCCGTAGAAGAAGCCTATGAACAGTGCCGCCAAATCACAGCAAACTATTCTAAGACGTTCTATCTCGGAACGCTGCTGATGTCTGCTGAGAAACGCCGCGCAATCTGGGCGATCTACGTGTGGTGTCGTCGCACTGATGAACTTGTCGATGGACCGAATGCCAGTCTGACCACCAACGAGACGCTAGATCAGTGGGAGCGCCGACTAGAGGCGCTTTTTGCGGGGCATCCTCACGATCACTACGATGTTGCCCTCGTCAATACACTAGAGCGATTTTCGCTCGATATCGAACCGTTTCGAGACATGATCGCTGGGCAGCGAATGGACTTGTATCGCAGTCGCTATCAGACCTTTGACGAGCTATGGCTCTATTGCTATCGCGTGGCGGGAACTGTGGGGTTGATGTCTACTACAGTGATGGGCAGAGATGAGAGATTATCCACTGCTCCGTGGGATCAGCCCAAAACCAATGACCCGATCGAGCAAGCGATTGCGCTTGGCATCGCTAATCAACTCACTAATATTCTCCGCGATGTTGGCGAAGATGCCCGTCGCGGTCGCATCTATCTGCCGTTAGAAGACTTGGCGCTCTTTGACTATACTGAAGACGATTTGCTCACAGGAGTCGTAGACGATCGCTGGCGGGCGTTAATGTCGTTTCAAATTCAACGAGCGCGCAAGTTTTATGCGCTGGCAGAAAGTGGTATCGGTGCCTTGAGCGAAGATGCTCGATGGCCTGTCTGGTCTGCGCTGATGCTCTATAGCCAGATTTTAGAAGTGATCGAGCGCAATGGCTACGATAATTTCCGGCAACGGGCTTACGTGTCAAAGCCCAAGAAGATTGTGTCGCTGCCGATCGCGTGGCTGAGAGCGAAAGTTTTGTAAGCGATCGTTCTGCAATCATAAGAATTTAATCACTCGTCGCCCTAATTTGATCTCAATTCTAAAATTGGTACTTAGATTGGGAACTCTATGACCAGAGGACTGTGTAGCCACTACGGTTTGCTATGCGCCCTTTGTCTTAGAGGTGCGTCTTTCGATCGAGAAGAGTCGCATCCGATACCCTGAAATCGGATCACCATGTCTCAAGAAACTCCAAGAATTGTCAGGAAAGAAGAGGTTCAACGGCTTTATCGAGATTTTAGAAAAGCCGTTCTCGCCTCAACTGCCAACGAAATCACGCGTGAAAACCGCACGTTACTTCGCGAAAAAGTCGAAGTTCTCAACGTTCAAATCGACAATTTATCGCGAAATGAGTTGCTTGATCGGCTCACAAAAGGGGTTGTCTTCACTCCCAACGTCGATCATTTGATGAAGTTGCAATATGACCCAACTTTTAAACAAGCCTATGAAGTCGCAGACTACAAAGTTTGTGACAGTCAGATCGTTCTCTACGCCTCCAAGTTTTTAGGCTCGCCCCTTCAAGCCAAAATCTCTGGCTCTGAGCTTTTTCCGGTGTTTTGTGACCACCACAGAGTCAACGAAAAAATCAAGATCTTTTTGTTGGGTGGTGCAGAAGGCATCGCGGATAGAGCGCGCGATCGTATCAACCGCAAAACCGGACGAAACATCATCGTCGAGGCGCATTCTCCCTCGTTTGGGTTCGAGAAAGATGAGGTAGAATGTCAAGCGATCGTGCAGATGATCAATGATTCTCCCGCAACGGTTTTAGTGGTTGGGGTCGGTGCACCCAAACAAGAGATCTGGATTTTTAACTACAAAAACCAGCTTCCAAAAATTGATATCTTCATGGCGGTCGGAGTCTCGATCGACTTTGAAGCCGGAAATAAACCTCGATCGCCGGAGTGGATGAGCGACTTGGGCATTGAGTGGCTCTACCGCCTGTGGTGTGAACCTACCCGCCTCTGGAAACGCTATCTTATAGACGATTTTCCGTTCTTCTGGCTGATCATCAAGCAAAAACTGAAGCTGACTCGAAAGTAAAGAATTCACAGTCGTTACTATAAGAGCAGCATCCGCGTCTCTCATCCCTAATCATGACTCAAGCTTCTGTCAAACTAAGCTTTGATGACTATCTGACCTATGACGACGGCACTGACGATCGATATGAGTTTGTCGATGGGGAACTGCTTCAAATGACTCCAGCAACTCATCGGCACCGCAGAATTAGTCGATATCTAGAAGAAATGCTCCGACAAGAAATTATCAAAACTTCCCTGAGATGGGAAACTGCTCGAAATGGCGAAGTCGGGGTGCAAACCAGAGGCAAAACTAAGATTACCGTTCGCTTGCCCGATGTTGTGGTTTTTGAGGGAGAAACCGTCACCGATCCAGATTGGGTCGCGATTTTGACGGTTCCGCCGTTATTGATAGTTGAGGTCGTGAGTCCTGGCGAACAAAATCGTAAACGAGATTACGAGCAAAAATCGCGTGAATATCAAAGTATCGGCATTCCCGGATATTGGATTGTCGATCTTCAAGAAGCCGCTCAAAGAGTTACCGTTCTGATATTGGTAGATGGGGTGTATGAAGAGACAGAATTTGTGGGAAGCGATCGCATCCTCTCCATGATGTTCCCTAATCTCAATCTCACTGCCGAGCAAGTTTTAACCATGAGCTAATCTATTTTCTGCGCTCTTGAAGTTTGCGATAAACGGCTTTGATATCGACGTTGTGATAGGCGATCGCCACCAGCGTGTGATAAAGCAAATCGGCAGCTTCTCCGGCGATTGCGTCGGCATCATCGTCCTTGCACGCCATCACGACTTCAGCCGCTTCTTCGCCAATCTTTTTGAGAATCTTGTTATCACCGCCATCTAAAAGTTTGCGAGTGTAAGAGCCTTCGCTAGGATTGTCACGGCGATCGCAGATCACACTAAATACCTGCGACAGTGTATCAGCCAGGGGGGGAGTCACGCCGCCATCAACTTGATGAAAACAACTGCGTTCTCCTGTGTGACAAGCCACATCTCCAATCTGCTCGACAGTGACGAGCAAGGCATCGCTATCACAGTCATATCGAATTGCTTTGACGTTTTGGGTGTGTCCTGAGGTTGCGCCTTTGTTCCAAAATGCTTGACGCGATCGACTCCAAAACCAAGTTTCGCCTGTCTCCAAGGTTTTTTGCAGCGATTCTTGATTCATCCACGCCATCATCAAGACGGTGCCATCGAGATAATCTTGCACGATCGCGGGCACTAACCCGCGATCGTCATACTGAATTTTTTCAACAGGAATAGACTGCGCGGAAAGAGATTGGAAGGCTGACATGGCAACGAGAGGCTAATCATTCACCTGATCACGATATCACTTGTCAGTTTCATTGGCAGATATAGCTCCATTCAAAGTGTCAGAACCGCTTCACTGCGTAAGGCGATTCGTTTTTTAGCGTTATGAGTTTGCTATCTTGAATCTAATCCAAGATGGATATCTGTATTTCGCAAAATTATTGTCGTTATGGAAAATAAAACGATTACCATTCGGGTCAACGCTGAGGTTGCTCGGATCTTTGAAACTGCCTCCGATGAAGAGCGTCGAAAGCTGGAAGCACTGGTCAGCTTGAAGTTGAGTGATGCCACTCGCAGTAAGAGACCTTTGGAAGAAGTGATGAGTGAAATCAGCCAAAATGCTCAATTACGAGGGTTAACTCCAGATATTTTGGACTCAATCCTCAGTGAGTGAGACGTGCTACGTTTTTGATACAAACGTGATTATCAGTGCGCTGCTTTTTGACAATGGAAAGCCTGCTCAAGCCCTTCGCTATGCTTTAACCAAGGGGAAAGTGCTGCTCTCACTCGAATTGTTGGCGGAATTAGATGAGGTGTTAGAACGCAAAAGATTTGATCGCTATGTGACCCACGCAGAACGAGAGGAATTTTTGGCGGCGCTGGTGGAACGGACTGTCTTCGTTGAAATTGTTGTAAGGGTACAAGAGTGCCGAGATCAAAAAGACGACAAAGTTTTAGAAGTGGCATTGAATGGAAAAGCGCAATCGATCATTAGTGGCGATCGAGATTTGCTTGTGATGCACCCATTTCGAGACATTAACGTAGTTACAGCAGAAGAGTTTTTGAGAACGATGGCATTCGAGTAGAAAAATTACGATATTGTCGGTCGGTTTTGTTGTCTGAATTATGCAAAATGGGAGCACGATCGCTCTTCAGCAAAATCGCACTCCCATATCTTTTGCTTCAACTAATTTGAAAGCTCTCCTCAATCAACCGCGAGGCAAATGCCTCAAAAATTTACAATTTAAAAACCGAACTCAAAAAATCAAGAAATTAACCAATTTCGACAACCGCAAGACAGGGTTCTGAGGAGATCCCACTATTCAAGCTTACCGCTTGATTTCTAACCGCACTCCAGGCAATCTGATGCGCTTTTGTCTCGTCGCCATACCACTGAAGAGCCGAGTTAAACGCTACGCTATAAAAGTGTTGAGCCGTTTCAGAAAGCTGAGTGCGAATACTCGCAGGTAGCTCCTGACTGTTTTGGTACGACATTCTAGCCGCCTCCGGTAAGTGAGATAATTAAGTAGTATGACTTGCTGCATTGAGAAATCTGCCTACCTTGAGGAATATCTTTGGTGATAAGACTCAGGCAGCGTTGCCCAAGACTATTGCAGAGCGATCGAGAGATTTAAGGAGAAAACTTTGATCACAAGCACATTGAGAACGACAAAATCAGAAGAAATCTTTGCTGCTGCCCAAACGCTGATGCCGGGTGGAGTGAGTTCCCCGGTGCGCGCGTTTAAGTCGGTGGGCGGACAGCCGATCGTGTTCGATCACGTCAAAGGCGCATACGCGTGGGATGTCGATGGCAACCGATATATTGACTACATCGGCTCTTGGGGTCCGGCAATCTGCGGTCACGCTCACCCCGAAGTGTTAAAAACGCTTCACGAAACGTTAGAAAAGGGCACCAGTTTCGGCGCTCCAAATGCCCTAGAAAATGTCTTGGCTGAAATGGTCATTGATGCCGTTCCCAGTGTGGAAATGGTGCGATTCGTCAATTCGGGAACTGAGGCTTGTATGTCGGTTTTGCGGCTGATGCGAGCGTTTACCGGACGTGAGAAAATGATCAAATTTGAGGGCTGCTATCACGGTCACGCTGATATGTTTCTCGTGAAAGCGGGTTCTGGAGTGGCGACGCTCGGCTTACCTGATTCTCCAGGTGTTCCTAAATCGACGACCAACAACACGCTGACTGCGCCTTTTAATGATTTGGAAGCAGTGAAAGCTCTGTTTGCAGCTAATCCTGGTGAGATTGCAGGCGTAATTTTAGAACCTGTAGTCGGCAACGCGGGCTTTATTCCTCCCGATAGTGGCTTTTTGGCGGGGTTGCGAGAGTTGACTCGTGAAAATAGTGCGCTGCTGATCTTTGACGAAGTGATGACCGGATTCCGCATCGCCTACGGTGGCGCACAAGAGAAGTTTGGCATCACGCCCGATTTGACGACGTTAGGAAAAGTGATCGGGGGCGGGTTGCCCGTCGGCGCTTATGGCGGACGCAGAGACATTATGGCAATGGTTGCTCCCGCAGGTCCGATGTATCAAGCAGGAACGCTGTCTGGCAACCCTCTTGCAATGGCAGCAGGGATCAAAACATTGGAACTGCTGCGCCAACCGGGAACGTATGAGCAGCTCGATCGCGTCACTACCCGCTTAGTCAACGGGCTTCTCCAAGCCGCTAAAGACACAGGTCATGCTGCGTGTGGCGGTTCGATCAGTGGAATGTTCGGCTTCTTCTTCACCGAAGGACCGGTTCACAACTACGAAGACGCAAAGAAATGCGACTTGGCTAAGTTTGGGCGGTTTCATCGCGCCATGTTAGAGCAAGGGGTTTACCTCGCCCCGTCTCAGTTTGAAGCCGGATTCACATCGCTAGCCCACACCGATGAGGATGTCGATCGCACGATCACTGCCGCAAAAGCCGTGATGTCTCAACTCTAAAATTCAGCAAAAAATCAGCAGGGTAGGAGGTGATGTCAAGTTGCCTTTCTACCCTGCTTTTTAATGAAATGATGACTGAACGAGGAAAGGGTTTCTCTTCGCTCTATCATTCTTGATTAACAGGTGCAGCCTTTATGCCCGCAGTCGCCGTGCCCGTTGGGATGACCATTAGCACACACGTCGCTGCAATAGAGTTTGCCATCTTTTTGAACTGCACCTTCTGGCGTAACGATGCACAGGCAAGGCTCACAGGCACATTTCATTTGGGTAACAGTAGCAGCCATAATTGAGTTCCTCTAAATTTATGCTCTCATCATAACGTATGAACAGCTATTCAGATATTAATTTAGAAATAAAGAGGGGAGGCGCTTAGGCATCATTCTTCTGCTGGGTGAGTATTTGCTAGGTCTAATGGTGATTGAGATATCTAGTAGACCGCGCCTATTGCGATTTAGCGGTAGTTATTAAACTGCAATGCCATTGGATAGTCTTCTTGTTTTAATCGCTGCATCACGGCTTGCAGGTCATCTTTGTCTTTGGCAGACACGCGCACCGCATCGCCTTGAATCGAGCCTTGCACCTTCTTAAACTCGTCTCGAATCAGCTTTGTGATTTGCTTGGCGACTTCTTGGCTGATGCCTTTTTTGAGCTTGATTTCTTGCCGAACTCGGTTGCCACTAGCAGACTCAACTTTGCCCTAGTCAAAAATCTTCAGCGATAGATTACGCTTGGCAGATTTTATTTGCAAAATCGTCTGAATCGCATCTAGCGTGAATTCGCTGTCGGTGCTGACGACGATCGCATCTTCACCCAACTCCAGCGTCGTTTTGGTGTCTTTGAGATCATATCGAGCGATGATCTCTCGGTTGGTTTGGTCAACCGCGTTGACGAGTTCTTGGCGATCGAAGTCGCTGACCACATCAAAAGAAAAAGTTGAAGCCATAAGAAATTAGGGGGCAGAGGTTGGAGATCAGGGGCAATCACTATCCCTTAATGGTGCTAGTAATGCTGGCTGCGATCAAGGTGAAGATACACGTTGATCCAAGTGCAAACATCAGCGATCGCAGCAAAGGCACGTTGAAAATATAAGCCACCGAGTAGAGTAACCGGATGGGGAGATAGGCGATCGCTGCCCAAGTCACTGACTCGGAGGTTTGACCTGTGACGTATGCCATCAGCGCTGCGACGCTAAACAGCGTAAATGACTCCCATGAGTTTTGGTGTGCCCACGTTGCCCGTTGCCCAAACGCAGGCAGCTTGTCAAAGGCAGCGCGAGGAGCCGCCATCATAGTTTTGTCGTAGCCAATGGTGACACGGGCATATCCCACTGCGAGAAAAGGAAGATAGACCAGAACGGCAGCGGCAGCGATCGCCCCTAACAAAATCGTCGGAGTAGACAGTCCAAACAGGCTCATTCGTGATTTCCTAATCGAAATAAAACAACGTCACAATTTTGCGCTGATCTTCTGCGTCTTGGCAGGTTTGCAGCAATGTCCGGCTGTCGTGAAACGCAAACCCAATGAGCTGCTGACACCGAGAAATAATCTCTTGGTTGCACAAAGCGCTGGCTTGGGCGAGAGAGAGACTATTATTCTCAGGGTTTTCGACTAGGTGCATGACGTTTTCAAGCTGTTCGCGAGATTCACGCGGCTGGCGATCCATCGTTTGGGGCAAGATTACCGTCAGCAGACTGGGATCGGCGCGCAACGCACCTCGAATTGCCGCAAAATTTGTTCCTGTAGAACCGGATGTAATGAGACGATTTCCTTCTAAAACCAGGGCATAACTCATCATCTCAATCAAGTTTTGGTGAGTGATGGGCACGTGCCGAGAACCCAGCAGGGCGATTCGCTTAGAACCTGTTTGCTGAATGGTGGCTAGCTCTTGTAAAAAATCATCGACTTTTGGTAGATCGATCGACTGACTCAAGACGTATATGGGGTGACAACGCCGCTATTTTATCAGACAGGCTCGTCATCCGAACGTTTGAGCACAATTCTTGCTCAATTACCCTGGAGCGTTTGCCCTAAAACGCTAGACTGACATCACTACCAAGGAGATGCACGATCGTGATTAGTTCTTCTCAAACCAAGCCCTGGGCAAACGCGGTATTGCACACTGCGAGAGGGTTCAAGCCGTCTTCATTATCGATTTTGTCAGGTGCCATTCCAGCTGGGTTACGGGGATCGCTCTATCGCAATGGCGCGGCTCGACTAGAGCGAGGCGGACAGCGTGTTGGGCACTGGTTTGACGGCGATGGGGCGATTTTGGGCGTTCATTTCACCAATGCAGGGGCGACGGGCGTTTATCGCTACATCCAATCGGCTGAATATCAAGCAGAGGAAAAAGCGGGGCGATTTATTTACGGTGGCTATGGGATGAATCCGCCGGGAGCGATTTGGGATCGATTTAAGGCAACCAAGAATGCGGGGAATACCTCAGTGTTGGCGCTTTCGGATAAGCTAATCGCTCTGTGGGAAGGAGGACATCCTTACGCGCTCGATTTAGAAACTCTCGAAACGCGTGGACTGGATGACTTAGGCGGGTTGCCGAAGTCGCTACCGTTTTCTGCCCATCCTAAACGTGACTCGAAAACGGGCGCTGTGTTTAATTTTGGGGTGAGCTTTGGCAAAGAGGCGACGCTGAATGTCTATCGCCTCGACGCGAGTGGCAAACTCAAGCAAAAAGGCAGCGTTAAGCTAGATGGTGCGCCGTTGATTCACGATTTTGTGATGGCGGGGCAATATTTGATTTTCTTCATTGCGCCCGTGCGGTTGAATGTGTTGCCGTTGCTGCTCAGACTTAAAAGTTTTAGTGACTCTTTTGAATGGAAGCCAGAACTCGGAACGCAGATTTTAGTCTTCGATCGGACTTCTCTAGCCTTAGTCAGCCGAGGTGAAACAGAACCCTGGTATCAATGGCACTTTGGCAATGGTTTTGTGGATGCTGATGGTGATGTGATTATTAATACTGTTCGTTATGAAAACTTTGACACCAATCAATACCTTAAAGAAGTCTCAACAGGTGAAACTCATACATCGTCTAAGCCCACGCTGTGGCAAGTCCGATTAAATCCGCTGACTGGACAAACGATCGAGATGCATCAACTCCTCGATCGCTTCTGTGAATTTCCGATCGTGAAGCCGCATGAGGTCGGTCAATCTGCACCCCACACTTATTTATCAGTCCATCGTCGTGGCGTTGACCCAACTCAGGATTTGTTTGGGGCGATCGCTCGATTTGATCAAACCACTGGAGATCTGATGGAAGCTGATTTAGGTGAAAATCGCTACCCAATGGAGCCGATCTATGCACCGGATGCTGAAAATCCCGATCGAGGTTGGATCGTCACAGTCGTGTATGACGGAACGCTCGATCGTAGCGAAGTCTGGGTTTTCGACAGCGATCACCTCGACGATTTGCCTGTGTGTCGTCTAGCATTACCCGAAGTGATTCCGTTAGGGTTTCACGGCACTTGGAAACCTGCTTAAGAGTCTTCTTTCTCGATATACACCGTCACGGCAGCGACTGCGATTAACATCTCATCATTTTTGTCGTTGAATTCTGCGATCGCTCGCCCTTGCACGATCATGCCGCCTGCCTCGACGGTGAGAGTCTTTCGTCCAAACGGTAAAACCGCCAATACGTCTGCCTCTCTGACTTGTTCGGGGTAGGGAACCGCCACCTGCACTTCGACAATCATTTGATCAGGGTGGTCTAACCCCGCGACTTCCCAGACACCAGGGAGCGCATTGTGAGCGATCGCGTTTCTCACTGCACGAGCCGCCGCAACTGTGGGTTCTTGCCCATGCTGATCGACTCCCATTCCCATTTCAATGATGAAGCGTTTTCGAGCCACAGGTTTCCTGTCCTAACGTGAGTAGTTTTCCTAATATTATCGACTTCAGGTGCCGAGGTCGTGTCCGGTTTAAATCGAGGCAATCTTTTAATCAAACAACACACTTACAGAAATGCTGAATCCTTGCAAAATCGTTTGAGTGCTGGCGGTTTCTTCTTCTGCAAACACCAGCCATTTTTGCGGCGTGACGATCATAACGAGCCGAGTTTCTGGAAACAATAGCCAAACTTCTTGACAACCCGATCGCAAATATTCTTGTGCCTTCGCAAATAACGCTTCAGCGCTGTCATCGGGTGAGGCGACTTCTGCGACTAGTGGAAAGCTTTGAGGGAAAATTGCTGGTTCTCCAAACTGCTGAATCAGTTCAGCCGTCAAATAAGCTACATCAGGACGGCGCTTTTGTTGTCCAGTTTTGCAAGTTACTTCTGTGTAAGCTTTTCCACCCTGCCCACTAGAAACACTGTAGCTTCTCCATTCTGCTGCCAAGTTTGCCTGCGCCGAACCGTGTTTCAGGGTCATTCCTATCTTTTCAACCAGTTTGCCATCTACGTACTCCATTCCTTCTGGCAGGTCGCTAGGCGCGATCGTAGAGGCTGTTTCTAATTCTTGTGTTGGCGCGAGCGCAGTGGATGCAATCATCATGCCTGTAACCTGCTTTACTGAATGGATGTCTTTACTATTATGGAAGAGTTTTGTAAGAAGATATCTAAGAAGTAAAAGTGTTTCCGATTAAGAATATAGAAGGGAGATCGTCTTGCGAACTTGACCGAACATGACCGACGATCGCTGCTTCTAAATATCCCATCGATCGCAGTGCTTTTAAGCAAGCCTCTGCGTTGTCTTCAGCAATACTCGCAATTAGACCGCCCGATGTTTGGGGGTCAAACAGCAGAGGATAATCGGGATAGGTTTTGGCTTCGTTGAGATTAGAGATCGCTTGACTCGATCGCAGATTTTGAGGATAGAGAGAACTGAAAATTTCTTGCCGAACCGTTTGCTGTGCGCCTTCTAGAATGGGCACAGCGGAGAGATCGAGGGTGACTGACATCTGAGAGGCGTGGATCATTTCAGCCAAGTGTCCGAGTAAGCCAAAGCCTGTAATATCGGTGCAAGCTGTTGCGCCATGAGTGAGAAAACAAGAGGCGGCTTGCTGGTTAGAGATCAGCATTGACGCGATCGCGCCATCGATCCAGCGCGGATTTGCCTGTCGTCGCATTTCGGCTGCAAACAGGGTTCCAGTGCCGATCGCTTTTGTTAAAATCAGAACCTGTCCGGGCTGCATTCCGCTTTTTCGCAGCAGACGAGTCGGATCGGCAAATCCGTTACAAGATAAACCAAAGGCTAAGTCTGCGCCTTCAACGGTGTGTCCTCCAATTAAAACGGCACCTGCTTGCTGAAGCGCTTTGACAGCACCAGAGAGTAGCTGATAGAGGGTTTCTTCTTGTTTGGCTGCTGTGGCGTAGGGAATGGTCGCGATCGCCAACGCACTCTGAGCCGTTGCTCCCATTGCAAATAGATCACTCAAACTGTGATGAGTGCTGATTTGACCAAACAAAAACGGATCATTCAACAGTGCGGGGAAATAGTCGATCGTTTGCACCAAGACTTTCCCGATCGGGACTTGCACCACAGCAGCATCGTCTGGCGCATCTAACCCAATGAGGATGTCTTGAGATTGAATTAAATTTGGGTGATCTTGACGAATGCGTTTGAGCGATCGCTCCAGAGTATTGCCGCCAACTTTTGCACCGCATCCTGCACATCGCATGAGTTGAGCTTGGGATGTTACTAACGAGTCAGATTGATGGGTGATAGAATCCGTTTCTGTCATCGTTGGGAGATCTCGAAATCGCTGCATAAAAGCGCGATCGATGTGATCTTTGATCGTCCAGAACAGCGAAGACTTCCAGCCGATTGCTCCATAAGAGGCGACCGCAGACTCGTCTCCGGTGCCGATCAAGCTGAGATAGTTTTTTTGGGGATGGTAGGACAGGAGAGGTTTGTTGAGAATGATGCTTTGCAGATTTTTGAACAAAGGTTTCCCTTGCCGGACTGCAAAGACTCCGGCTTTTGGGCGATCGTAGTTGACCATCGTGGCAATGTCTCCCGCCGCAAAAACGTGGGGATGTGACACCGACTGCAAGGCATCATTGACGAGAATAAATCCGTGTTCATCGACAGTTAATCCAGCTTTGCTCACCCAGTCAGGAGCCGATGCTTGCGTCACCCAAACCGCTGCATCACACGGAATTTTTAAGCCCGACTCTGTGATCACCATTCCCATCTGAACCTCACGCACCCGTTCAGATAGATGCAAGTGAATGCCTTGTTGGATGAGTCGGTGATGAAAGTAACGCTGCACCCAAGGATTGTGTTTGGACATCAGATCTGCGCCCGTGTGAAAGAGATGCAGAGTCAACAGATCTAGGGACTGTCCAGCTTTTTGCAAAATCTCGTGCAGGCGATGCTGCATATTGAGTGCCAACTCAACGCCACCCGTTCCGCCGCCCACAATGCTGAGAGTGACTGGTTTCTCAGGGTTTTGCGTGAGAGCGTCGGTGAATCGATTCCACCACAACAGCAGACTTTGAACAGGTTTCGCTGCGATATTATGGTCTGTTATTCCGATTCCTTGCGGCAGTGTGGGAGTGCTGCCAATGTCGATCGACACCCAATCAAACGCGATCGGAGGGCGATTTGCACACAGCACGCGATTGGTTTCTAAATCCAGCCCGATCGCGGTATTAATAAAAATCTGAGCTTGAGCAAACTGACAGAGCGATCGTAGATTGATATGACAGTCTTCATGGTCATAAAATCCAGCAATATGCCCCGGCAGCATCCCCGAATAGGGCGTATCGGAGGCTTCGGTAATCAGCGTTAACCGCACTCCGGGCAGTGGGTGCATCCCAAACATTCGCAGGACGATCGCGTGGCTGTGACCACCACCGACTAAGACGAGATCTTTGACTATGGGCTGGGACGATCGTTGCATCTCTCAATTCTAAAAGACGAAGGCTTGACTGTATCACTTTGTCTCAATCGCACACTCGAAACGATTTGTCAAACAAAAAACTTTCACTGAGAACAATCCGCGATATGCTAAAGCATGTGTGAACGGATGTACGCAGGGGAGGGACTATGAAGAACGTTTTATGGACGGCAAGTTTGGGAATCGCAACGTTATCTTTAACGAGTTGTGGGAGCGATCGAGCCGCAAACAATCCCGTTCAACCTCCGGCACCCGTTCAAGCATCTGCTCCAACCTTTGAGAAGCCCACTATTCCGTCGTCAAGTGCGTCTTTGCCGATCATTCCAGTGAAGGGAATGATTCAGACAACTAATTCTCAGGCGCGACTATCGCAAATTTCTATGACAGGGCGACGCGACCCGTTTGCGGCGCTTCTTCCAGCTTCGATTCAGCTTCCGGCTCAAAAGGTGGCTCACGCTCCTGCAAGGCAGACGGTTCAACAGGCTCCAATCCAACAGACTCCTCAATCCATCGCTCAGTCTCCTTTACCATTGACTCCGATCGCGGCACTGCCTCCTTTGCCGATGAGTCAGACTCCTTTGACGATCGCGCCTCCCGCTATTTCACAGACTAGCCTTGCCGATGCAGTGCAGATTACGGGAGTGGTGCAGATCGGCGGCAAAGCAATGGCGATCATTCAATCGCCCGAAGAAGGAACGGCTCGCTATGTGAAGCCGGGTGACTCAGTGGCGAATGGCAGAGTTTTGCTCAAACGAATTATCATGAGCAAGAATGGTGAACCGACGATCGTGCTTCAAGAAAACGGAGTCGAAGTCACCAAATCTGTAGGCAGCAGTAGTCCGATTGCGAGTGCTAGATAGCTGCTTAAAACCCTTCCTAAATCTAGGAGTTGGTCGGCATGACGGAACCTGTAGCGCATCTCAACAGCAAGGCATCGGCTCGATCGGGGGTTGAGCGGCGATCACTTAACTTTCACGAGACTTATCTCTGCCCGGTTTGTCGTCATGGGCAGATTGCCGAGTTGACGCTGATGGATGCGTTTGCCTGCAATTTTTGTCGTCACATTTTCACCGCCAATCTGCAAGAACAGTCGATTCACGTTGAAGATAGCTCTCAGCCGATGACGTGGCGCTGGAATGGTCGCAACTGGCAAGCGGCAAATCAACTGGATGTCGATCTGACGCTGGTGATTTGGATTGTCGGCGTGATTTTGGTGGCGCTGCCGCCGACGCTGATTTTTCTCTCGTCTCGAATTGTGCCACCGTTGGAGGGCAGCACGTTGGCGTGGTTGCCCAATGTGTGGGTGGGGCTAACGTTTTTAACTCACTTTGCGTTCGTGGCATGGCTGATGGTTGAACATTATCAACTGCCGATTTATGTATCGTCTAAGGTTCGCATTCGGCATTGGTTAGAACGTCGATGAGAAAACAAAGTTCGCTCGCGATTGAGTGGCTAGATTGCTAGAGCAGCAGTTCTAGATAGCTGATTCCTTTCCTTCAGGTCTAACCTGGGTAAAGCGCCGACGATCGGGCGTGAGAATACGTCAAATGCAGTAACGTTTATCTTCTCATCACTTGTCTATTCTTCTGGAGAGAAGGGAATAATTCAAACTCTACTTTTCTTCTCCATTTCGTGCAAAGACTGATCAATAGTGTATTTACTACGAATATGCATAAAGGGCTTCTCAAACGCTAAGTAAAATCCGTAGGCAAACAATAAGGATGCAGGAAGAGTAGTACTGAGCAGTATTAGTAGCTTAATGCCTGGTTCTATGTTAAATCTAGATAAACATACATTAACGATCGCCAGCGCTAAGGAACGTGTTAGATACAAACTGTAAGAAAACGTTCCCACATTAGTCATCCATTTTAGTGAAAAGAATTGCAAATATATATTCCTTTTACCTTGAACTAAAAAACAAGAACAGGAAACTATTAAACAAACAAATGCTGACCCTAGCAGCAAATCTCCAATAACTTGCTTCAATGGATAAGTTAAAGTCAATGTAAGCCATACTATTATTAGAAAATTTGCTATGCCACTCCAAGGAATACTTTCTCTATAGGCTTTCAGCGATTGCTTGTTAGAAAAACTAAAATTTGCTCCAATCATGCCCATTGCAAAAAGAATAGTAAACCATGCGCTGTGGACTTTATCATGTAAGAAAAAAGCCATTAGTGAAGCAATGGTCAACATTGTGACTGAACAAACCGTCTCCACACAGGCAGAAAAAGAAATGGAAACAGAAAGTAGATCTGTCATTCTAAAGCAACACTCCACATAGGACCATTAATTTCATACATCCATTGGTCGAATAGGTTATGAATCAATAATAGATGCGAGATGATAGCTCCAGGAGAAAATGATGCTTCCTGACTTCCATTCCAGAATCGACCTGCATTGGGCATCAAGCCTAAAATCAGCAGTAGACTTGTTAAGAGCAGTGAGAACAGAAGGGCTACATAGTATGTAGGCAAGATTCTTAAGGCTCGTCTTTGAAAAATGTTTCTATCCCGCCTTTAAGTTTGCCTGAAGCTTTAGCTACAGGTATCATTAAGCAATAGCCAGAAAGTACAATGAAGATTGCAACAGAAGATTGTCCGTGAGTTAGTAGTAGCTTTGCTATAGTCTGTACAATCTCAAATCCTTGCGCCTCTTGCAGTTGATTGACCAAGTCGGTGTAAATGTGACATAGTACTACATAGAGTGCAGCAGCACCTCGTATTCCATCTAAGTAATCAAATCTCAGTTTTGGCTGTGCTGACTCAGATGACACGTTGAGAGTATGAAAATTATTAGATTGTGACATTTTTCCGTAAGTCTTGGTTGCTTGATTACCTATACTGACGGAAAAACAACAAACAGCTTAATACTGATAAAGATTAGTTTAGTTTTCATAAATATTTGATGAAGTATGAGTATTTGCTCCTCCTCCAAACAGCTTTTGAGACAGAGACTGAAACATGCATTCTACGATTAGTGATTTTAGAATGTTTGGACTACACTGAGTCTTGATAATACTAAATACCTTTAGCAATTTTTGAGAAAAAGACTGAAATCCGCATTCTACTGTTGGAGCCTAATTTCATAGAAACAGAGGAGGCAGAAACTAGTATTCCACTATTGGTGATTTAAAGTTGTTCAAACCGTTGTTACTTAATACTGTTGAACTAAGCTGGATAACGAAGTTATTGTTCTCTCGTTTGTATGCTTATTCTTCAATCACGGCGCTACGATCGAGCAGCAACAAATTCCGCAGTTGGTTGGTGTCGAGTTCGGTGAGCCAGTTTTCACCTGCGCCGATCACTTGCTCGGCTAGGGCTTTTTTACTTTCAATCATTTCGTGAATGCGCTCTTCTAACGTGCCCGTGCAGACAAACTTATGCACCTGCACATTGCGAGTTTGCCCGATGCGAAACACCCGATCGGTGGCTTGGTTTTCGACTGCCGGATTCCACCAGCGATCGAAGTGAAACACATGATTGGCGCGAGTTAAATTTAGTCCGACTCCGCCTGCTTTCAGCGACAGGATAAAAATGCGCGGACCTTGCGGATCTTGCTGGAAGCGATCGATCATGTCTTCGCGCTGCTTCTTAGACGTGCCGCCATACAGAAACAGCGCCTCGCGCCCTAATCGCTGTTCGAGATGGGCTTTGAGCAACTTGCCCCACTCTGCAAACTGCGTGAAAATCAGTGCCCGATCG
>JBBQYE010000020.1:0-21168 GCA_038208945.1 Leptolyngbyales cyanobacterium
CGACCTTGGACGTTGCCACCTAGCACAGCCGCATCGTTATTGCGTCCGCCGTTGGTGAATCCTCCCGTAACACCTGCACCGACATAGCTTCCATCAAAGCGGACAGGTTGAGCAGACGCAGACCCTGCACCCAAGAAGGCAGGAGCGAGAACGAGTGCAGAAAGCGCAGAAAGGGTTGAGAGAGATTTAAGAGAGAGTTTCATGTTCGGTTCTCTGAGTACTTAGTTTTGGATGGTTCTCTTACGTTTAAAGTCGTAAGAATGAGTTGATTTGTTCCTAAGAATTCTAATGATTTCTAACGGGTTGAGGGCTTATTAATAACTCTTAAAAGCTCTGTCTTTGTGAGTAGAAACCTTTAGATTCTCTAATCAGGAACCTAGAGTTGTTGTCTTCATGGGTGAAGTAACTTCTCTATATATTCAGTTGTAATCTGTGAGTTTATAGTCGTGAATTAAAGATGGTCTGTTTAGGAAGTGGCACATAAAAAATAGAATGCATCAACGGTTTTTATTCAGCCATAACATCTTCATCTTCTATCAATAGAAATTGCAAAAACAACGCTATCAACTCTTACTTTTTATAGAGATAATTCTGCGCAGATATTTGAGGACAAGGGGCTTAAGCCTTTTGTTACTTCGACAGCAATATAGCGCCCTTATACAATTTTGTAGTGCTCTATCGTCAGAGAGGCTTTAATGCTTTCTACAGCAAACAGGGTGCTGATTCCTGAAAGGTATATCACTATCTCGTTTGACAAAACGCTATGCTCACTCTCTATGAGATGATTCTGTACGGTATTTTGTTTCCCATTCTGTTCAAGTTTCTTTAGTCGATCGTGCAACTGCAATAGCGATCGCGCCCTTCTGCCTTCGACTTATAGAGCGCTTTGTCTGCTGCCATAATTAACTTCTCAGAGCTATTGCTTTGACTCGGTATCGTCGTCACCACCCCTAAGCTGACTGTCACGATCGCAGTCACTTTAGAATTAACGTGAGCAATCTCTAACCCCCTGATACCCACTCGAATATCATGAGCTACTTGAATCGCCCCAGCCTGCTCAGTGTTGGGCAAAATCACTGCAAATTCTTCACCGCCATAGCGGGCAGGAAGGTCGATCGCCCGTTTTGCTGCCCTTTGAATGATTTGAGCCACTTGCCGCAGGCAATCGTCGCCTGCCTGATGCCCGTAGGTGTCGTTATAAGACTTAAAGCAGTCAATGTCGCACAAAATCAGGGAGAGGGGCAATTGCTCTCGCATCATGCGCTGCCATTCATTGTCTAAATATTCATCAAAGCGGCGGCGATTTGCGACTTGTGTTAGGCTATCCACCGTGGCAAGGCGCTGAAGCTCAAAGTTAGCTTGTTCAAGCTGCTGGTAAAGTCTAGCTTGCTGAATCAATCGGCGGACTCGCTGTCGCAGCACCGCCCAATGCACTGGCTTTGTGATGTAGTCAATTGCCCCGGCTGCAAACGCCCGATCTACAGAGTCTTGGTCTTCAAGCCCTGTGATGATTAAGACTGGAGTGGGAGTAGTGCCTTGCAGTTGCTGAATGCGCGTACAGCAAGCAAAGCCATCCATAGACGGCATAATAGCATCGAGCAACACGATATCGGGTCGCAAGCGAGAAAACATTGCGATACAACTCGCGCCATCGATCGCTTCTACCACCCGATAGCCTTCTTGCTCCATTGCTTGACGCAAGCCCATGCGAGTGACTTTGTCATCGTCTGCAATCAAGATCAGAGGCGGAGTGTGGAAAGACATTATCTCTGACACTGCTGGATTTCTAGTTGAAGCGAGGCTTTGACGCGATCGTATTCCACCTCTAATTGGTGCACTTTTGCGACGATATTGTCTAGATTTCCCATTTGAGCTACCTTCTCTAACTCCTGGCAGCACTCAGATAAGTGAGTTGCGCCCAACACAGCACTGGTTGACTTGAGGGTATGCGCGGTCTGCTGAAGCGCAAGCAGGTCTCCAATTTGAGCCGACGTTTGGATGATCTGAACGAGTTCTATAGCATTAGTTAAATAGTTACGAATGACTTCTATCAGCAGTGTGCCATTATCGCCTGATAACCCTCGAATGTCCCGCAGCGCGTTTGCATGAATGGCAGTTTGAATGGAAATAGAAGCGGCAACCTGAGCCGCGCTTGAATAAGCGGTGCCATTCATCAACGGCTTAGACAAGACAGGCTTCTGGCTGGTCAACGGCTGGCACTTGTTAAGGACACGCATCAGTGCCTCGATCCGAATCGGCTTACTGAGATAATCGCTCATTCCAGCGTTGAGACAAATTTGGCGATCGCCCTCCATTGCATTGGCGGTCATTGCAATCACTTGAGGACGGTTGCCCACTTGCCATTCTTGACAGATGCGCTCTGTGGCGGTCAATCCGTCCATCTCTGGCATTTGCACATCCATCAGCACCACGTCATAAGTCTGACGACGCAGCGCCTCTAGCACTTCTAGCCCATTTCCCGCAATGTCGGCTCGATATCCCAATCGCTGAAGCAGGTGCATTGCCACTTTTTGGTTAACCACATTATCTTCTGCTAAAAGAATTCGTAGGAGATGAGGGGCAGCGCTAGCAGATTCATGAGTGGCGGAACCCGATGATTTTGAGCAAGAAGGAGAGAGCCGATCGACCGCAAATGCTCGATTAGACCAGGAGCGATCGTGAGGCAAATCACCTATTATCGTCTCGACCGCTTCGACACTAAGGCTAGTGACGATCGTGAAGCAAAACATTGAACCTTGAAGAGCCTCTGCACTCGCGGCGCGCAGTCCACTTAGCTTGCGGTAGTAGGAGGGGCAATCTCCGCCAATTTGACCGTGGCTCTCAACCCACATCCGTCCGCCCATCAACTCACTCAGGCGCTTGCTGATTGCCAGCCCTAGCCCTGTGCCGCCATATTGTCGGCTCGTTGAAGAATCGACTTGGCTGAAGGATTTAAACAGTCGCTCCATGCGATCGGGTGGAATGCCAATTCCGGTGTCTTCTACGGCAAACTGCACTTCATAGACAGGAGATTGGGATTTGGACCTTGAAGGGTGAACTTTAGAATCAGATCCTTTATCGGGCAGTTGGCGCGCATTGACTTGAATGACGATCTGCCCCGCGTCTGTAAACTTGATGGCATTGCTCAGGAGATTGACTAACACTTGTCTCAGCCGAGTTACATCTCCTAAAATCACAGACGGAACGTGGGGAGACACCTGATAAGACAACTTTAAGGTCTTCTCGGCAGCTTTGGCGGCTAAAAGGTCGATCGACTCGCCGATGCAGGCTTGAAGGTTAAAGGGCTGCTGTTCTAATTCTAGTTTGCCTGACTCGATTTTTGAGAAGTCTAGAATTTCGTTGATGATCGTCAGCAACGTGTCGCCGCTAGTGCGAATCGTCTCGATAAAGTCGCGCTGCTGATGGGTTAGCTTCATATCTAACAGCAAGCCCGTTAACCCAATCACCGCATTCATCGGGGTGCGAATCTCGTGGCTCATGGTTGCCAAAAACTCGCTTTTAGCACGATTTGCCGATTCTGCGAGTCGTTTGGCTTTTTCGAGCGCAAAGTTTTGCTCGGTAAGTTTCTCTCGTTGCAACGTTTCTTGCTTGAGCAACCGCGCTTGAGCGAGGGCGATGCCGACTTGATCTGCCACCGCTTCTAACAGTTCAATTTCGTCCTCGCTCCACTGTCGAAGATCGTCACACTGATGCAAGCCAATCACGCCATTGGGTTCACCCTGATAAGAGGTGCGAACGGTCAGCATTGACTTGAGGCGAAGCTGCTGACAGAGATTGGCAACCGGGGTGAGTAGTGGATCAGTGTTGACATCGGGGGACGCGATCGCGCGATCGTGTGCCAATAACGCCTCGGTATAAGGGTTGCCACTAATCGGGATTTCGGCATCTGACACCGATTCACAGCCCGGTTCTAAATATTCAGCGACGCGCGGAATCTGAGGAAAAGAGGCTCCTAGTTGAGATAGCTCAAACCCAGACAGAAGCGCGTCTTCAGGCGTGATCACATAGGCGTGAATCAGACACCGATTGACGCGAAATGCCCGTCCGACCTGAGTTGCAGTAGTTTGCACAATCTGTTGACTGTCTAAACTTTGACGAATTTCTTGGGTAATTTGCTTGAGCAAGAGCGTGCGTTGAAACTGTCGTTGCAGAGCATCTTCAGTCCGTTTGCGCTCGGTGGTGTCAGTCTGCACCCCAATGTAGTGAGTCAAGCGCCCCTCAGTGTCTCGCACAGGTGAGATAGATAGCTCATTCCAGAACAGTCTGCCATCTTTGCGATAGTTTCGCAGGTTCACTACGCAGTCTGATCCCACTTTAATGGCACTGCGGAGATGTTCGAGAGCAGGCTGATTAGCTTCGGGCCCTTCCAGAAAGCGTCCGTTTTTGCCTAACACTTCATCTGCGGTGTAGCCCGTCATCCGTTCAAACCCTGGATTGACATAGATCATGGGATTGTCAGATAACCGCGCATCGGTGATGATGATGCCGTTGCTGCTAGCGCTAATCGCCCGTTCAAGCAGCCTGAGCCGAATCTCAGCTTGTTTTGCCTCTGTGATGTCTCGACAGACGCAGATAAAGCCGTCTTCGGTCAATGTTAGAGACACTTCCTCAAAAAACGTGCTGCCATCTTGACGTTTGGCGATCGCTTCACCCCGCCACTGCCCGTTTTGTTTTAACAAGGGAATGACATCGCATTCTAGTCGAGAAATCTCAGCAGCGTAATACAGCTCGTGCCAAACCTTACCCACTAACTCTTGACTGCTGCCACAGCCAAACAGTCGCGCTAGAGCATCATTGACGTAGAGAAATGTCCCGTGGTTATCAAAAATAGCGATTCCATCCATCGCTGCCTCAACGGCGACTGACTGACGACGCAGCGCTTCGGCGTGTTCACACTGAGGAGGAGCGCTCGACGAATGGGTCAAAAAAACATTCTTCAACAAAGACTGCCGCCGCCTTCGACGAATAATTGCCCCAAGAACGGTAATGTTGCAAAGCGCCGCGATCGCGTTTACCGCCCAAAAAGCCCACTCAACATTTACTGAAAGCATTCAACGGTGATCTCTATGGATGACTGACCCGGAACTTTAAGCCTCTACCCCATTTTTCCACACAGTCGGAGACAATCGAGAAGAGAAGCGACTTGAAAGCCAATTCTTCTATCTCAATGCGTTTACCATCTAACCTATCAGGATTTTATAGTGACTTATTCGTTATATTGCAGTTTCTCTGTGTCAGCCTTCACTCAACCTCCGTTAATCTTTTGTTTCGATCACTAAATGGGGGAGTCCTTCAAGTTTTTCGCTCGGTGCCTCTTCTTCGACGAGCGGCACAAAAATCGTCAGCCCTGCCGGGATGCACTCAATCTCGATTGGGGTCGTTCCAATCATTTCCCCATCCACCACAACTTTTTGGGGAGGCTCGGTGGTGATCTTAAACTGCTTTGCCCGTAGATAACCGATATCGTCGCGATCGGTGGGGTTGCCTGACAGCGCAGACTGGAATAAATGATAGGTTGCGGCAAGTGCTCCCGCTTTGGTGGCGGGGGCGACGATCGTTAAGTCTAACAGTCCATCATCGGTGACTAACCCAGCCGGACCTTGAGCCAAAACAGAGGTGGGAGGAGCCGCATTTGCCACCGTTAGAGCGCACGCCTCAACGGAAATAATTCTGTCTTCTGTCTCAATTTCTGCCTCAAAGCGCTTCATATTCCGCAACGCTTGAAAGCCTGCTAGAACGTAAGCCATCATGCCAAACCGATTCTTTGCTTCCCGGTCTGCCAACTCGACCGCCTCTGCTTCAAAGCCAATTCCGGCTAACAGCACCATTGGCTGATGGTTGCACAACGCGGCATCCACAGTTTTGGTATGACCATTCAAAATCGTCTCACAGGCAGCCTCGATCGTGGTCGGAATGCCCAACGCGTTCGCGAAGGCATTGGCGGTTCCTCTCGCAATCACGCCCAAAGGAATTCCCGTGCCGATCAGGGCGTTCGCTGCTGCCGACAGAGTGCCATCTCCACCAGATGCAATCACAGCATCGACTCCATGCTCAACCGCCTGCCGCGCTAGCTCATCCGCTCCCACTTCTTGGGTGGTCTGGACGACCTCTAAATCAAGATCAGCGAGTAGCGATCGAATATGCTCTAAATCAAGGTTAGGATCGCTGTGACCTGCAACAGGGTTAAAAATCAGGCGGGCGGAACGAAGCATAGCGTCTATTAACCTGTGGAATATTGATATCTTCCTTGATAACACTGCTTTTGGGTCAAAATCTCTCACTCACGGGGGATCTCGACTGATTCTTGCGTCTATCTTTATCTGTAAATGACACAATAGTTGGTGAGTGATAGGAGCCACTATGCCAGATTCTCTAATGTATCAAGAAGACCATTTTGTGGTATTAGAAACCGCTCAACCAGAACAGTTTTTGACAGCAGCCGAGATGTTAGAAAAACTCCGATCAGTCTTGTCACAGCATCAAGACAATTTGCCTAGAGACTTGCAGCCTCTGCCGACGATTCAAGAACAGGCAAAACATTTACTCGATACTGCCTGTGAGCTAGACGTTGGATCGGGAGACTATCTTCAATGGTATGCGGTGCGACTAGAGAAATGATTTAAGCCTCTGATACAGCCGTCTCAGGAGTTGAAATGATCGCAACCTCAACTCGATCGGGGTCTGGGTTGTCTAACCCAACTTTCACATGAGGACCGAAGAAAGTCGTCATTTTTTCCTGCTTTGTCTTCCATGTCTCAAAGGGGACAAGCAGCGACTCAAAATTTAGGATTAGGGTATATGCCCCGTCCATTTCGGTTTCTCGCACCCCTCTCAAGATGGGGCGCTCATCGTCTGTCGGGCTTAACCCTAAATGAGCCAGAGAGTCATCTAAATGTGCTTCTTGCCCATAGCGAAAGCGGGTGACATCTTTGAGAATTTGAGCCTGGGTAGGAGTGGCTTGCGTTTGCCGGAGTTCTAAAACTGCTGGCGGCGTTGGCTCCATCAACGGCACAGGTTCTAGCTCAGATGCCTTGAGTGCCAGCCCTCCCAGTAACAGAGGAATGCCGTAAAAAAAGCCAATCAGGTTGAGGGTCGAATAGTCTAAAAAGTAGGCAGCAAACCCAACAATTGTTAACACTCCACCGACCACCAAGCCGACGACCGCTAAAGAAATTCGACGTAACATAGGGTTTATCTGCTCACATAATGTCTCGTTCTTAATTATTACTGGTTGCGAGCATTCTAACGAGGTCTACGATCGAGGAAACTCTAATCCGATCGCCTGGTCATTCTCAAAAATTTAGCCGTATTTGCGTCGGTAGAGGTATCAAATCTTACTGTCATACTGATTAATCCATTTTTAACTGGAGCCACGATCGTGTCGAACAACGAAGGTCATCGCGTTCCTCAAAAAGAATCGGTGACTGATCAGATTGACTCTCTCAAAAAAGAAGATGAAACGCTCCATAGCATTTTGGCAGTTGATGTGTGGGCGCTGGCAAAAACGATGGAAGAGTTTCATCCTGGGTTTTTGGCAGTGTTTATGAAGAACCGGGAAAAAGCACTCAAACGCTTCATGAGTGAAGTGGTGAACACAAAACCCTCTGATCTGCGACGACCTCCATTTTTGCGATGACCGCCTGCTGCACCTAGCTGTGAATCCTGGGTTGCGGATGCAGCGTCACTAACAAGTCACTTTCAATGTGGGCTAGTAGTTCGAGTCGTTGGGTTAATGCCGATCGCTCAAAATAAGTGTCTGCCAACGTCCAATAAGCGCCATAGTGACGCGCCTCAGATGCCATCAAGCTTCGATAAAAGCGGGCAAGGTCAGGCTCTGGGCAGTGAGTTCCTAGCAAGCCCAAGCGCTCGTGACTGCGGGCTTCGATTAGCCCCGACACGAGCAGAGAATCGAGGAGTCGATCGGGTTCATCGCGACGGATATGTTTTGCCAAACCTGACCCATAAGGCGGGGCAGCGAGGGGAGCTAGAGGAATATTGCGCCGCTCTAAAATCTGGTTGACTTGCTCAAAGTGCTGCAATTCTTCTTGAGCGATCGCGGTCAAAGTTCTGACCAGTTTTGTGTTGGAGGGGTAGCGAAACATCAGATTTAACGCCACTCCAGCCGCTTTGCGCTCGCAGTGAGAATGATCGAGCAAAATGGTGTCTAGATTTGCAAGCGCTTGCTCAACCCAAGCTGAAGAGGTGGGCTGTTGCAAAAATTTGATGGTTGGCAGCGTCGAAGACCCCACAGAAAACCCCGCGATTTAGTCGGCATTTGCAATTTTAACGTTTTCCCATAGACGAAACACACCTCAAATAACGAAGGAGCGCGGATTAAATAACTCATCGGCTTTATTAAATCCACGATCCCAAGAATGGGAGTTTAACCTGCGGAAAGTCTCGATCGTGTCTTGAAGGATCAAACCATCGGGCAGAACACTAGGCGAATTTTCCACGCGTTCGTTCCAAATCTGTGAATAACTATTACATCCTTTAAATGAATCTTGAACAATAGATCTCCTGCACGGATACTTCGCCCTCACCCTAGCCCTCTCCCTAAGGAGAGGGAACAAGAGGTTTTAGCGCCCTTCTCCCTGAGGAGAAAGGTTGGCAAGGGCTTGCCCCACTTTGTGAGGAGGGCTGTCCAGATTCACGCAGGAAGTCTCATTAAAGAAGCAGGGCACGATCGACGAAGCGTTTCAGAAAGCTTTGATGCAGAGCCGAGTTGAGTCCGATCGTAGACGTAGAGCATCTCAGTTTTGTGCGTCGTTATTTGGCAGCATTTCCGCCGTCGCAGGATCTATCCTTTTTCTAGCTACGGTGCTGTTTCAGATCAAACCTCCGACCTGCAAAAATCGTGGCAAGAGTTTCAGCAAAGAGATCGAGCCACCTTATCAAAAGGCGCAGGATAGACAGAACCTCTGAGCAGACGTTCATATATAATAAGCACACTGTTACTTCATCCTCGTCAATGGCACATTCTCACTCTCATAACCACCATGATCACGGGCAGCCTAGCTATAATCGCGCTTTTATCATCGGCATTGCGCTGAATGCTGGATTTGTCGTCACCGAAGCAACGTTTGGGGTTTTAGCTCACTCTCTGGCGCTGCTGGCTGATGCAGGTCATAACTTGGGCGATGTGCTGGGGCTTGTGCTGGCATGGAGTGCAAGCTGGTTAGTTCGGATGCGCCCAACCCAACGCTATACCTATGGGCTGAGGCGTTCTTCAATTCTGGCAGCGCTTCTCAATGCCATGATTTTGCTAGTAGCGATCGGAGGAATCGCGATCGAAGCCATTCAGCGCTTTAGAGATCCCGTCCCGGTGAGTGGAGGCACCGTAATCGGGGTCGCACTCGTCGGCATCGTCATTAATGGCATGACAGCACTGCTCTTTATGTCGGGTCGAAAGCACGACTTAAACCTGAGAGGGGCCTTTCTGCACATGGTATCGGATGCGGTGGTGTCGCTGGGGGTAGTGCTGGCTGGGATCGCAATACTCACAACGGGCTGGCTCTGGTTTGACCCGGTGATTAGTCTTGTGATCGTCGCCGTTATTTTCGTGGGCACCTGGAATCTGCTGCGCGACTCTGCCAATCTGGCGCTGGATGCTGTGCCTCAAGGCGTTGAGCCGCTTGCTATTCGCACCTATCTAGCTGAAACTCCAGGAGTCGCTGCCATTCACGATTTGCACATTTGGGCAATGAGTACGACTGAAACAGCGTTGACTGCCCACTTAGTCATGCCCAGTGGATGCCCAGACGATGCCTTTCTTGCCAGAATTGGACGAGAGCTGCACGATCGCTTTGACATTGAACATACGACGATTCAGGTAGAAACGGGTGATTCGCTATGCTGCGCTCAAAAATCTTGCTGTGAGTGATCCTAGAGCGGATCTTGAGCCGGGATTCCGATCGTGCGAGGAAACATTGTCGAGGTGGGGGCAATTTTGCGGAGATAAATGCAGTGGCGAGTGCTGTGAGTGAGCGGAGTCACAAAGGCATCGGTTGCCTCGATCGTGCCTCCCAACTGCTCGACCGCGACGGCTAACCCTTGGGCTTCTTCATCGGTCCACTGTCCTCGATAGAGAATGGCAAGTCCGCCCACTTTGAGCAACGGCAGCGTATATTCAGCGCAAACCGAGGCAGTCGCAACGGCGCGAATCAGTCCTAGATCGTACTGTTCGCGATAATGTCGATCGTGCCCGATTTGCTCGACCCGATCAATCGCCGTTTTGATGTTTTCTAGCTTTAGAGTGTCCACCGCACCCTGAATAAAGCTGATTTTTTTACGCGTCGAGTCGAGCAGCGTGACCTCCCAATCAGGTCGCACGATCGCAACAGGCACCCCCGGAATTCCGGCTCCTGTCCCGATGTCGATCGCCCGAAAAGGAGACGGGGAAGACGGAAGCAGCCGCGAAATTCCCCGAAGAGAATCCCACAGGTGCTTTTCCCAAAACTCGGAGGGTTCTGTAATTCGGGTCAGGTTGAGTTGACGATTGCTTTCTAAAATCAACTCATAAAAGTTTTGAAACTGGGCGTGTTGACCTGCTTCAGGCTGCCAGTCCATCGTTTCTTGCCACAAATCAGCCAGGTCTGGCAACGTGGGTCGGTCTTCTTCATCCTTCATCCGTCGTCCTTTAAGAAATAAGCTGCGGTTCACCGGATGCTTTTAGCGTTTCGGGTTCCACTGCGGTGAGTTCTCCGTGGTTCAGAGTCCAACACTGATCGGCGATCGCCAGCATATCACCCGCATCGTGCGACACAACCAGCAGATTCCAGTGCACCTTTAATTTGGCTAATAGGCTCACCAACTGTTGGCGCATAGACCAGTCTAACCCCGCAGTCGGCTCATCGAGCAGCAAAATGCTGGGTTGACGAATCAACTGCACCGCTAAAGCGAGGCGGCGTTGTTGCCCACCGCTCAAGGAGTGAGGCGAGGTTTGCAGGGATAAGCGATCGAGTCCCACTTCTGCCAGGGCTTCGTGAATTCGCTCTGATTTAATTTCAGGATGTCCGAGTCGCAACTCTTCTAGAATTGTGCCACCGCAAAAGTGTCGCTCTGGAAACTGAAAGACCAACCCGCTCAACTGCTGCAAGTGAAGGAACGTCAGTTCTTGTTCTCTCCAAAAAATCGTGCCACTGGTTGGCTCTGCCAATCCCGCTAAAATCTCTAATAGCGTACTTTTTCCAGAACCACTGGCTCCCACGATCAGCCCCAGTTTTTGAGGAGCAATATCTAAGTTGATTGCGTTCAAAATCGGGCTAGGGCTGGCGGTGGGATGGTAAGACAGATCTCGAAGATGGAGCATTCAGTGAATTGTTAAGCAAGGTGGACTGGACAGGCTTTCAAAACTTCGTGGGTAGAACACGCTTCCCAACCATGACAGAGACTAGGGCTATGACCAGTCTACCCAGATCCGCTCGGTCTGATCTGGAAATCATCAGATCTGAGTTCTATTTGTTGATTTGATATTCAGATGAATTCTTGATTAGATGAATTTATGACTCACGATATCTGTTTTAGTAGAGCACTCATCTGTATCAATTGAACTTAAAAGCAAAAGCCTCCTAATCAATACGTCTCAAACTATAGATTGGATTTCTGTAACCAGAATAATCTATCTAGAGAGTTACTTAAATAACATAATTGGCATCTTAATAGGCTAAAAGGCAGATTTCTTCTAAAAAAACGTTATTCATTTAGGTAGAAAACCTTTCACATCACCCGCGTTATCGTGAACGCAATCACTAATGAGTAACAGAAGACACACTGACTTCTTTAGTGGTGATAGTTACTCTTGCCGGACTGCAATACGGATATTTTTGTCCTCATCTTTCAGTGAGAAAGATCGAGGACTAACTCTACGATCGCTGCACTTCGTCAAAACTTGCTATCCGTCAACTTTTATCCAAAATAATCACACTATGACGTTTCCGATCGCCCCTCCAGGCAACCGATATTTTACCTCGCGCCGCCGTTTATTAAAGTGGAGTCTTGTGGGCTTAGGCACCACTCTGCTCACCAGCGTCCCTAGCTCACTCATGGCGCAGACAAGCCGCAGTCTGAAGCCGCTCACGTTTAATGCTGACGATCTGGGCATTCTCAACTTTGCGCTGCTGCTCGAAGAATTAGAAGCCGCATTTTATCCAGCCGCCCTCAAAAGTGGCAAGATTACAGCCCCGAAAGAGGTCGAGTATTTGACCGCGATCGGCGGTCACGAAGCGGCTCACGTCAAGTTTCTGCGCGAAGTTTTAGGCAGCAATGCTCTGTTTAAGACCAGCGACTTGAACCTTAACCAAACGGGACTGAGTGCGCTGTTAGTCGATCGCAGCACTATTCTAAACTCGGCTGTCACCCTTGAAGATTTGGGTGTTCACGCCTACAACGGGGCAGGTCCGAGTTTGAAGAACCCGACCTATATTTTGGCAGCAGGCTCGATCGTTTCAGTCGAAGGGCGACATGCGGCTGGGGTGCGATCGCTGCTGGGGCGACCCACTACCGAACCTGATAGCGATCGTCTAGTTAGCGATGCTGACTTAATGGCAAGCCTCAATCCTCTTAAAGGACGCGCCTATGACGAGCTATATACTCCCAAACAAGTTGTGGCGGCGGTTGGCTCGCTCAACGTTTTAAACAATCCAATCAACGGAACTTTGGTCGCTTAATAAGGAACTAAATTGATTATGAATCACGGTTTAAATCAAATGGCGCACTCCCCGATCGAGACGGTGCTGCCTCAGCTTCAGACTGCAAGAGAATGGCTTGATCGAATGGGCAATGCCCTGCTTAACCTTTTCATCCCTCTGAGAACGGCTGCTTTGATTCTGTTGCTATCATCGGGCTTTTTGCTTCTGGCTCCTGCGGCTCCGAGCTATGCCCAAACTGCCACGCTGACTCCTCAACAGATTGTAGAATATGCGCTAACCCTCGAAAAGTTGGAAGCTGATTTTTATAGAAGAGCGATCGGGGCGGCTCAGACTGGGGCTTTGAGGAATGCCCCTCAAGTTGCAAAAGATGCCCTAGTTTCTTATGGAGGCGACGAAGCGCAGCACGTCACTGACTTATCAGCCGTGTTGACCTCAATGGGCGGCAATCCAGATTCTGTCATGATTCCTGCTAATCCTAACTACAGTGCAATTTTGGGACGTGACCCCTTTGCTAATCCTGCTGACTTGCTCATGGCTGGGCAATATGTCGAGGATTTAGGAGTCGCAGCTTATAAAGGGCAGGTGCAAAACTTGGTCGCGGCTGGAGATGCGGGTAAAACAGTGCTGGCGGCAGCGCTAGAAATTCACTCAGTGGAAGCTCGGCACGCAGCCGGAATTCGTTTTCTGAGACAAACTCTGCTAGGTGCCGACGTGCGCCCGTGGATTAAGAACGCCAGTAGCGTGATCTATAACGAAAATCGCGCTAATTCTGTCATTCCCTTCGGTTCTGAAGCATTCGATGGATATGCTACCAGAGAGGAAGTATTGGCTTTGGTGAAGCCGATTTTGATGACGGAACCAATGTCAGCACCATCGGGTCGATCGACGGCACCAAGCACTCCTGAAGGTACAACGATCAGAGCGCTTTGGTAAGGAGACTTTGAGGGCGATCGGATGATGCGTCATTGCAAAATCAGTAGGGAGACGTTCCACCGGAACGTCTCTACAGCATTGGGTAGATCCGCTCCAATCTCCTTGACAATAGGGTTGATAGATCTAATTTTTGCCCGATCGCCCTAAATTAGTCCGTTCTTTGGTGGAACTTGGGATCAAAAACTGCGTCAAACATCTTTAGGTCTCTGCTGACATAAAGATCGATCATGCATGATTGAATCAGCATATTCCTAAGCGTGATTTGAAGGACATTTTATGGCTGATCGGTTTTCTGCTCCTTGCTCCACTTCTGTCTGGTATCCACGGCGCGTTTTGCAGGCCGTGGGCACTGCCGCGATCGCCGCTAGTTTGTGGGCAACGCCTTCGCTCGCAAAAGATCCTTTTCGCACTAGCAACCTACGCCCGATCGGAGACAACACTGAGGCAGCCTTTCGATCGGTCTTTGAGCAAGGCAATTACAAATCTGCTGAGTCTTTTCTTAGTCAAGCAGAAGCCAATGAACCTCTAGCATTTGCCCTTAAAGCATTTTTGGCATACAGCAACTCGCAGGGTGAATCTGATCGATCGAAGAAACAGGCGGCGTTGGACAACTTTAAAGGCTATGCAACTCAGACTCGCCAAAGCGCTGAGCAGTTGGTCAAGACTGATCCCTTGCGTGGAAACCTTTACATCGCGGTGGGCAACTTTCTAGAGGGCGTTTACGTTGTGGGCAGCCAAGGCGTTGTTCGCGGAACTCCGCAGGCGTTGGGCAACCTTCAGCAAGCGTTCAAGTACCTGGACGAAGCCGAGAAAATCGACCCCAAAGACCCAGAGTTAAATCTTCTTAAAGGATATATCGATTTGCTGTTGGCGGTAAACGTCAGCTTGCCGTTGTCAAGCCCAACTCAAGCGATCGAGCGACTCGAAACCTATGCGGCTCCTCGATATCTTGCCGATCGCGGGTTAGCGCTGGGCTACCGCGATTTGAACCAGCCAGACAAAGCGCTGAAAGCCATTAATCAAGCGATCGCGGCGGCTCCTAAAAACCCTGAACTGTCTTACTTAAAAGCCCAGATTTTGGTGCGGCAAGGCAATAACCGCGACAGCATTCCCCTGTTTGAGAAGGCACTTTCTCAAAAAGATCAGCTTCCTAACAGCCTTACCACCCAGATTCAAAAAGAGTTAGATAGAACTCTCCGCCGAATCCAGAACAAAGGACAATAGACGCTAGGCTAGAAGAGACTGTGACGAGTCTGTTTTGGCTCGCGCCTCGATCGCCTATTGCCCCTAACTATGCAAGTACAATTTCGCGAATTTGACCCTTTTAATGTCTGGATGTGGGTAGAGTTCAGCAACAATCCTTCTGAGATGGAAAAACAGTATATTGAGGAAGCCTTTAGCTCCTGGTTTTATCTGGGCAAGCTGGGTGCCTTTAATGCTGAAAACCTTCAGGTGCAGGATGTAGGCTTAGAGATCAGCCACATGGACTATGACGAAGACTTGGCAGACAACAGCATGGTCGCGCTGATGCACAACATGGGAGAGTTTGAGTTTGAGTCAAACTGGGGGCGCTGCTGGTTTGACCTGGGCACTAGCGACGCGATCGCCCTCGATGTTCTGATCAATACCATCCGCGAACTAGGGAGAGATTTCCTCTCACTTGAACAACTAATCATCGGCGGTGAAAACGAAGACTGGCGAGTCCCGGGCAGCAATCAGCCCGACTTTATCGGCGACAACGAGCGGAATTAATCAGGAAACGAGACAGATGTCTGTGAAGCAGTAAGCAACTGTAGAATTGAGCCGCAGCAACTCGCGTTCGCTTTGAGCCTACAGAGTGCTTTATAAGACAACAACTCCGAGAGAGTGGACAAAAGCTCACCCTTTTTTGTCTAGGCGAGAGTGCAACCGATGCAAAAGCGGTTCATAATAACCGGAGGAACGGTTTGTCGATCGCAAAGGGTGATGTGTATGCAGTTTCGAGCGTTGATTGTGGTCGTCCTCTCCGCAGCATTTTGGGTGTTGGCGGGGCTGTATCCTCCTGATGCGATGGCGTTGACGCAGATCAAGTTGTTTGATTTGTCTTATCACGAGTGCCCCGCAGAGATCGGCGATGGCTCAGTGATGAGTGGCACAACTCGCGCAGCTAACTGCTATTTAGTGACGGGCAAAGCTGAAAACGCGACCAACAAAATGGTCGTGAACGCCGATATTTTTGGGCGAATCTATGACGCAAACAACGATTCGGTGATGCGAAATCGGACGCGACTTGGCTCGATCGACGAAGTGCCCCCCGGCATCAGCGATTTTGAGCTGAGAATCACAGTCTCGGCAAATCAGCCAACTCCGCTGAAGTTAGAGCAATTCAAAGCGGCAGGATTCACTGGAAAGGTTCGCCGTTAGAGATCTCTGTAGAGAATAATGAGTGTGGAAAACCGTCGCTGGTTACAACTTGCCTTTCAGGTGAGAGGTTCAGTCCTTCTAGCCGTGCTTCCTCGATCGCTCTTTTGCGGCTTTTTCGGACTACTTGTGAAAGGGCTGTTTGACGCTAAATATCCAGTTTCTTTGCCGTTCTTAGCAAGTTTGATTCCTAATATTGTCTTGGGCTTACTATTAGTCTTTCGGACAAACACGGCTTACGATCGCTTTTGGGAAGGGCGGAAGGTTTGGGGAGCAATGGTGAATACGGTTCGCAATTTGGCACGGCAGATTTTAATTGCGGTAGACGAGAAAGAATCGAACGATCGCCAAGAAAAAATAGACGCTATTTATCTGTTAGTCGCGTTTGCAATTGCGACCAAGCTTCATCTTAGAGACGAGCCAATCAATCCAGAAATCAAAGATTTTTTATCGCCTGACAAATACATCAAACTGCAAAGTATAAATAATCCACCGCTAAAAGTTGCCTTCTGGATTGGAGACTATTTACAACTGCAATATCAGCGCGATCGGCTCAACATCTATCAGCTAACCGCGATGCACCTATTATTAAATAACTTGGTCGATGTGCTCGGCAGTTGTGAGCGCATTGTAAAGACACCAATGCCTCTGGCATACGCAATTCATCTCAAGCAATTGTTGTTGCTCTATTGTCTATCTTTACCGTTTCAAATGGTAGGTCAGTTGGGCTGGTGGACGGCTCCAGTTGTGGTTTTAGTTAGCTTTACTTTATTTGTAATTGAAGAGATTGGCATCGAAATCGAAAACCCCTTTGGACACCATCACAATGATTTGCCGTTAGATGCGATTTGCAGCACGATGCGCCGCAACATTGACGATTTGACCAGTCTTAATCCGATCGTTCATTCAGAGGAGGTTTCTTTCTGATGAGAAGCGCGATCGCTGCCAATCCAACTAACCCAGGCGTGAGCCAGTCGCCCCAGCGCACATAGAGCGTTCTAGTTTGTCGGCGATAAATGGTGCCAGCGTGAATTTCGTAAACGTCGGGCTGCGATCGCCACTGGATTCGTCCGTGAGGATCAATGATGCCAGAATATCCGGTGTTGGTGGCACGAACTGACCACCGATCGGTCTCAACGGCGCGCATCAAATCTTGTGCCTGGTGCTGCGCTTTCAGAGTCGTGCTGTAAGGATCGAGATTCGAGGCAGTCAAGATGAACTGTGCGCCATCCGCTACCTGAACGCGAAAGAGATCTGCAAACGCGGAGTCATAGCAAATTCCGACTGCTGCCTGACCAAATGGCGTATCAAATCGCTGGTTCGTGCGTCCGGGCAGCATATTGGCACGGATCGGCGACAGTCGATTGATCAACCCACCCAACACCTCTTCAAACGGCGTAAATTCTCCCAGAGGCACAAGTTTGACTTTGTTATATTGACTTACAGCTTCGCCATTGGGCGCGATCGTCAGCAAGCTTTGGGTGTAGCGGTTTCCCTGCGGAACAAACGTGCCGAGCCATACGGGAACGCCTTTCTCTAAAATCGCTTGATAGACTGGATTTTGACTACGACTTACGCCCTGCCACAAAAACGGCAATGCACCTTCGGGCGTTAAAACGACTTGTGCTCCTTGCTCGACGAGCGTTTGATAACCTGTGGTGTAGCCGTCGATCGCGCGTCGCAATCCATCCGAGAATAGCTTGATGCGAGTCGGGACATTGCCCTGAATGATGCCCACTTTTAGCGCTGAGTCAGGAATTTCGTTAAGCGGACGGCTGTAGAGTCCGAATCCGATCAGATGCAAAACTAGGAAAAGACCGATCGGCACCAGGTAAGCGTTCTTTTTTTCTCGTTGCTGTTCGGATGCAATCCAGGCTTCGGCAAGTAGCCCGTTGACGGAGACGATCGCGGCGGTCACGGTCATCGCGCCCGAAAGTTGACCCAAATGTAAAATCGGCAAATTATAGGGGCTTTGCGTATAAGAGACCGAAGTCCAATTCAGCGAACCTCCTGCCCAGATTGTTTCTAACCCACACCAGACGGCAGTTCCGGTTAACACGCGCAGCCAGGGCGAAACGCTCGATCGAGCCATCCAGCCCATGACCCACGCCCAAATACCCACCAGTGCGGCTCCCCAAAATGTAATGAATAGCCAAACCACCAGGACGATCGTCACACTGGCAAGCCACGGCACACCCAGCCACATTAGAGGATGCAGTCCCATAATCCAAGCCAGCGCAAAGCCGTGATAGCCCAGCCCCCAAGCCAGCGCTAAAAGGACTTTGAATTTTGAAGGGCTGCGATCGCCAAAGCTTACATCCGTCGTCACTAAAACCCAGAGAGGCGCGATCGCGATCCAAGCCAGCCCCCAGACGTTAAACGGGGCAGGAGTTAAACCCATGAAGATGCCGCTGATCAGAGCGATCGCGAGTTGAAAGGCTCGATCGGACTTGATTTTGAGCGATCGGGGTTTGAGATCTTGACTATTTACCATGCTGACTACTGTACTGAAATCCCTGTCACGTCAGCACACTAAAGTTTTGAGAGTTATGAAAACGCTCGTTCCAACTTGTTTTTGAGCAACTGCGGCAGATCGCGGGGATTTTCAAAAATGTAACTCAGTTGTTGCTTGATGATGTCGGATTCAAATCGCGCCGCAACCCACAGGCGTTTATGCAAAGGAAGCTTTTGGCGATAATGTCGAAGCATTTGTCTGACTCGATGGGTGACTTCCCTGGTTTGTAGACTCTGGAAGGTTTTTGTAGTTTGGTGCAGTCTGAAATTTCCCCAGGTTTCATCAATGTATGTGACGTTAGCGATCTGAACCGCTTCTAGAATGAACTGCAAATCCATTAAGTAGTGTTCGTCAACGCGATAGAGTCCGACCTGGTTGTGCAGGCTAGTGTGATAAAAGTAGGCAGCCGGATTTGCGGGAATGGGATTCACATCCCAGCCTAATAAAAGATCGCTCAACTTCAGGTTTCTGGGCTGATTCACAAACAGTAGATTGCCATCACCATCCCAGACATTGCAGTTGCCCACCACAAAGCTTGGCTCTGGCAATGATTTAAAAATTTCTGTGATGCGATTTAAGACATCCGCCTCATAGTCATCATCCACATTCAAAATGCTCAAAATCTCTCCCTTCGCCATTGCAATGCCTTTATTCATGGCATCAGACTGCCCCTGATCCTTCTCAGAGATCCAGCGAATGTGAGGGTGTTGTGCAGCATAGCGTTGAATCACCTTTACCGTTTGGTCGTTTGAGCCGCCATCGATAATGATGTGTTCGACATCGAGACACTGTTGATCGATCACCCCTTGAATGCAGGCTGCAACAAACTGTTCACCGTTGTAGACGGGTGTGATGACGCTAATCATAAGAAGAATCCTGAGTTGACGTTGCGATCGAGCGAATCAAAGGAACCTCAGTAGACCTTGCCTAGCATTCTATGCCAGTCTGGAATCAAGGAGATCTGCTATGGGGTCATTTGTGCCGCAAGGTTGCTCGATTTTACGATTCTAATCTTAGCGGCATCAATGCCTTGCTCCTGGGATCTCTCCATTCTCTCAGGGAATAGAGGTGTGCCCCTTGAGTTAGCCCAATACTCAAAACGCCCACAACCGCTATAGACTCAAGTTAGATTAGGCTTGTTAGAGTTTAGTAAGTTTGTACTGAAGTTGATCGTTCATGACTGTTCCTCCAACTGACCCTGATTCGACGACTGGATTACCCGATCGGCTCGTGAAACACGCCGTTCGCTATGCCGATCACCGTGCTGTCAATCGGGAACACCTCACCCCGATGATGCGCCACTATGCCGATATCAAAGATCAATATCCCCACGCGCTGCTGCTCTATCGGGTCGGCGATTTTTTTGAAACGTTCTTTCAAGATGCGCTAGTCGTCTCGCGTGAGTTAGAAATCGTCCTGACCTCAAAAGATGGCGGCAAAGAAGTGGGGCGAGTTCCACTGTCGGGCATTCCGCATCATGCGCTCGATCGCTACTGTGCGCTATTAGTGGAAAAAGGCTACGCGATCGCCGTCTGTGATCAGGTCGAAGATGCTGCTGATGCCCAAGGAACCTTAGTTCGGCGAGAAATTACCCGCGTGGTGACTCCCGGCACTTTGCTCGACGAGGGAATGCTCAACGCCCGTCGCAATAATTATTTAGCAGCGGTTGTGATTGCCGGAAATCATTGGGGTTTATCCTACGCCGATATTTCAACTGGAGAATTTCTCACCACGCAATCGTCTTCGCTAGAGCAATTGACGCAAGAATTGATGCGCCTCCAGCCTGCGGAGGTGCTCTTGCCGACCAATGCCCCCGATTTGCGAGGATTGCTGCGCCCCGGAGAAAAGTCAGAACACTTACCCGATTGTTTGCCGACTCAATTTTGCTACACCTTACGATCGCAGGCTCCGTTTACTCAAGTTGAGGCTCGACAGCGATTATTGCAGCGATTTCGAGTCCGATCACTCGAAGGGATGGGCTGTGAGCATCTGCCCTTAGCCGTCCGTGCCGCTGGGGGCTTGCTCGAATATCTTGATGACACCCAAAAAGAAACGCAAATTCCGCTTCAGCCGATTTGTACCTACACGCTGACCGAATATTTGACCCTCGATAATCAGACTCGTCGCAATCTAGAGATCACTCAAACCGTGCGCGATGGCACGTTTCATAATTCTTTGCTGTGGGCGCTCGATCGTACCGTCACCCCAATGGGCAGTCGGGCATTACGTCGCTGGCTGCTGCAACCGTTGCTAAATATCGGCGAGATTCAAGCCAGACAAAACACCCTGCAAGAACTCGTCGAAAACGGGACGCTGCGGGAAGATCTGCAACGATTGCTGCGCCAAATCTATGACCTAGAACGACTAGCGGGTCGAGCCGGATCGGGCACCGCCAGCCCTCGCGATTTGGTCGGTCTAGCTGAGTCGCTCGGCAAACTACCAGAGTTGGGGCGACTGGTTGAGTCGAGTCGATCGCCTTATCTCAAAGCCGTTCAAACCGTGCCGCCCGTCTTAGAGCAACTCGGCAGACACCTGCAAGCTCGCTTGGTCGAACGACCGCCCCTGGCACTCAAAGAGGGAGGGCTGATTCGCACAGGAATGGTGCCCCAACTCGATGAGATGCGTCAACAAGCCGCCGACGATGAAGCG
>JBBQYE010000021.1:0-20902 GCA_038208945.1 Leptolyngbyales cyanobacterium
AGAATCAGAATTCGTGACGGAGACTCCCCGAATTTCGCTGCTTTGTGCTGCCAAAATCGTCACGTTTTGAGTCGCAAAGGTCTTGCTGTTATAAGGTCCGCTCCCGCTGATCTGGACGCTTTGCCCCTTGCCTGATTCGTCACCCCGCAGCACCACACCTGGTTTCATCAAAATTGGAAACGTCTCGCCACTCTCTTTGCTGTAAGTGCCTGGAGCGAGCTGAACGATCGTGCCCGCTGCCGCTTGCTGAAGTGCAAACGCGATCGTCCGATAAGGGGTATCGACTCGTCCGGCATCGGGGCGATCGCTGCCTGATGCTGGATTCACATAAACCGTTCCACTTGCAGTCGGTACTTGACGAGTTTGGGTCGGTGCATTCGGCTGAGTTGGAATCGAGGGCAAAACTTCAGGCGTTGGCGCTGGGATCACTCCACCGGGCGGAGTTGGAATCACTTGAGGCGTGTCAGGAATCACAACGGGAGCCTGAGTTGGACTGGCTTGAGGCGTGTCAGGTGTGACCGTAGGAACCACAACATTGGGTGTAGTCGGAAGGGATTGAGCCAACAGAACTGCACCGCTGCTCATCCATAGCAGAGTGGCTAACCCTGAGCAAGCGACAAAATGAGTTTTGAATCGGGAAATCGAATGAGTTTGAATACCCTGGCGTGACATATCGGTGTGTGTGTAGGAGTTATTGAATCAATGCGAGAAGGCTAATCGATCGGCATTCTGACCCAAGTTCAGATGTCAGCAATCGACAATAGCATCTAAATCTCAACTCAGGGACGTGACAAACTCAAATGGCGTTAGGTTCCCTGATATATGGTTTAAGAAATATATCGGTTTTGAGCCAAGTCGAGACGATCGCGCCGCCTCCCAGATAATGATAAGGATCATGGATTCAATAGAACCGAATTCTCCCTCACCCCAACCCTCTCCCTGGGGAGAGGGGCAAACGTCTAGTTCTGTTTCTGTCTAGGAAGAAGGGGGATGAGGGCAAGAGATTAAGCTTCAGATCGCCTACTTCTCTGAGCTATTTAATCCACATTCTTAAGAATCCCGGCTCAACCGTTTTTTTAAAACCGCAGAATCGTATGACAGATTTTCAGGATTTTCTCATTCATACCCGTGCCCAGGTCGCGATCGGAGAATTCAAATCAGGCAAGTTTGAAGCGGCGCAGCAACTCTATCAAGAAGCCGTTTCGATGTATGCAGAAGGCTTTTTAGGAGCTTATTTGCTGCGAGAAAAAGACACCGATCGCGGCATCTCGGTGATTTTTTGGAAGAGCGAAGAACTGATGGAAGCCAACAGCAGCGAGGCACATCAAGCCATTCTCAAGAAGATGGCTCCCTTATTTTCGGCAGTGCCAATGGTGAGTGCTTATGAGATTGTGAGCGAGATTCTGCCTAAAGACGGATAAAACGGACGAACCTAACGAGGTGCGTTAACGTCAGAAAAATTATCCTCGTCTAACACCGCTATGAAATTACAAGGTTTATCGCTTCGCCTTTTGC
Source organism: Leptolyngbyales cyanobacterium (assembly GCA_038208945.1). Classification (GTDB taxonomy): domain Bacteria; phylum Cyanobacteriota; class Cyanobacteriia; order Leptolyngbyales; family Leptolyngbyaceae; genus Phormidesmis_A. The sequence continues at coordinate 1,516 of JBBQYE010000021.1, forward strand.
TGACTTTAGGACTCAGTTCAGGTGCTATTTTCGCCAGCCCTTCTGCATTTGCGGCTCAACAGGTGATTCTCAAATATGGCATTTTACGAGAATCGGTTTCGGTCAGTGATTTGACCACCTTTGCCGAAACTGGAAACGCATCGCCTGCGCTGCAAGCTCATTTGAGGCTGTCAGGTCAAAAGCCCGAAGCGGTACGACAAACGCTCAACAGAGAAGTCCGAATCAATCCGATCGTGCTCGATCGAGTCCTCAATAGCCCGATCGGAAATGCCTTGCTCGATCCGCTCAGTCAAGCCATCCGCACCCCGACAGGTGGTGCCGATCGTCAAGCGCTGCGAGGTGCCTTAGCGCTGTCTGCAAGTGGAGATGGCAAATTTTCAGTGTTAGAAATCGTGCAAAAATATCCGACTCAAGAGGTGTTGATCGATGGCGATCGCATCGTCGAGTCTTACCGTCGGTTGAGCGATCTTGCCGATCGACTGAAAGCACCCCTTGGCGGCATTTTGTTCAAAAAATAACCCCCTAAAAAGGGGGCACAACCGAGAGAGATTTTGAGCGATTTGACCTAGTAAGCCAACGTCTCTAGCGTCTCACGCAAATAGGTATGGACGAGCGTATCAAGACTTGAATCTGACAAATGTTTGTCTACTTCTCGCTCAATCTTCCAGCCGTTAAACCCCGAACTGTCGGCGATCGCTCGCTTCAAGCTGTCCCAAACTTGCGTATCGTGGGCTAAAGGACGGGCATCATTTTCAAAGGGTGAAGACGGGTTGAAGTTAGACATGGCAGACCTTGTGTGTAAGCAGCAAAATTCTGTAACATTGAAGCGGTTTTAGCCAGAGAACTCGCCTTCTAGCCTAACCTAATTCCAAGATAGCTCAATGAGTCTGCGTGTCTGTGCTGTTGACAACATTTCGCTCAAAAATTTAACGCTCTTTGGCTCTTTAGTGTTACGATGACCGCAAAATTTTGTAGTCACGGGTTTAATCTACATGGCTTGCGGCTCACACAAGGGTTCTCATAGAAATTGGTGTAGAACCATTCATCTGTCTTTCGCGTCATTGAGCGGTTTGGCTTTGTGCTCGATCGTTCAGTCTGTCTCTGCTCAGTCTCCGGGCTTTCCCTTAACGCCCCCACCGCCGACGGTTCCGATTCAACCGTTGCCCTCTCTGCCCGTCGAGAGCACTCCTCTGCCCAATGAGCGAGTTTTTCAGGCACCTGTGACTAGCCCGCTCCCCGGCTCCGTTCCAAACTCGGCTCCGAGCAACCGTCCGCAATATCGGGTGTTTGTGAATGGTGACAGCCCCCTGATGTTGCAGCAAGTTAAACGCGTCGAGCCACAGGCATTTATTCAGCAGTTTGACGGGCGGCGGGTGATTCAGGCTGGGGTGTTTAGCACCGAGGCAAATGCGCGTCAGCAGACTGAAGCTTTAGCAGCCCAAGGAATCGCCAGCGAAATCACCACCTCTAACATGGGATCGCTGCCGCCTGGAAACAGCGCTAGAGGCTATTACGTGGTAGTTCCGGGCGATCGAGCCGACTTGCCCGATTTGCGCGATCGAGCGATTCGCTTAGGCGTGCAGCAAACCTCGATTCAACTGCGAGAGCGTCCGCTGGGTCCGCATTTGGCGGTCGGTCCCTTTGCTCAACGTCAACAGGCTGAGGCGATGGGCACTTACTTGAGAGACAAAGGAAAGTTAGACACGCGGATTTTCTTCGATCGCTAGAGAGTGTTATCAACTCTGAAACTGATCAGTCAGAAGCAGCAATCAGCAATCCGGTAAAGACGCAAGCAGCAGAAGGCTAAGTGGGAGTCGGGTTTGAGGTGTGTCTACTGAGGTAAAGACGCGATCGTCATTCACAAGCTTCTGATCTTCTTCAGTGAGTCTCGGATGCTAGTGAGTGAGTCTTAGATACTCATTGATGAATATCGGACGCTAGTGAATGAGGCTCGGATGCTGGTGAGTGAGTCTCGGATGCTAGTGAGTGAGTCTTGGACACTCATTGATGAATATCGGATGCTCGTGAATCAGTCTCAGATGCTAGTGAATGAGGCTCGGATACTCGTTAATCAGTTTCGGATACTCATTGATGAATATCGGATGCTCGTGAACCAGTCTCGGATGCTAGTGAATAAACCTCTGGCAGAAATCCCTGCCCTCACCCTAAATCCCTCTCCCAAGCTTGGGAGAGGGACTTTGAAATCTGGCTCCCCTTCTCCCAAACTTGGGAGAAGGGGTTGGGGGATGAGGGCATCTTCGGACTTTTGCAAGAAGTTTAATGAGTCTCTGATGCTCGTCATGAAGTATGTGAGGTTCATCGAAGCGTCTCCAAGCCTCATTCGTGAATAGACTTCCTGCGTGAATCTGGATAGCCCTCCTCATGAAGTGGGGCAAGCCCTCGCAACCCTTCTCCCCAGGGAGAAGGGAGCCAGAACCTCTTGTTCCCTCTCCTTGGGGAGAGGGCGGTGAGGGCGAAGGATTCGTGCAGGAGGTCTAATGTCGAACCCTTCGGTATGAGGAAATGTGAGCCGCTTGGCAGATTCTGCGCTTAGATGGTCTAAGCAATCTTCTTCGATAGGTCTCTTGTAATGAAGTTTAAGTACGGTTCAGCAGTGATGACAGCCCTGGTTATAGCGTTTGCTACGGTGCTACCAGCGTTTGCAGAGACAGGGACCATTCAGGGAACTCCGGGCAGTCGTGTGAATATACGGCAGTCGCCTTCAACAAGCGCGTCTGTGCAGCACTATGGGGTAGGCGGCGATCGGGTTAACATCCTCAACCAAACCAGTGCACCAGATGGCTATCGCTGGTATTTTGTCGAGTTTCCCAGTTCTGGCGCGCGTGGTTGGATTCGGGGCGACTTATTGCGGGTTGGTGGAAACTCTGGCGGAAGTTCTAGCCAACGCATCTCGTTTGCACCAGGAACCTCTGCCGCAACGGTCAGTGGCAAAGTGCAGGGCACGCAGTCTCGCGACTATATCGTGGGGGCTAGAGCAGGTCAAACGCTTAACGTCAGCACGATCAGCAACACCTCCTATTTGCAGGTACAAGTGTTTGACCCAAACGGCAGCAACCTTTATTCAGGTAGCCGCAACTGGTCAAGTGTGCTGAATCGAAGTGGAGACTACCGAGTCCATATACGGCTAGTGCCTGAAAAGCAGCAGTCAGGCATTACGGGAGAATATAGCCTGACGATCGGCGTTCGCTAACGACAATGGCTGGTTGCGATCGCGCTTGCCCACTGAGTATCAATTTCTTGGGTTAAGCGCGATCGCTCCTTAATGCTCTACATGAACTGCCCCAATGCCCAGCCCAATCCCAAGCCGATCCACGCGGTAACGGTAAGCAGAGTGCAAGCCTGAATATTGTTAAATTCGGCAGTCAGAAGATCGATTCGGGCTAATGCCTCAGCAGATAGAATCAGCATAATCGGAACAAATATCTTGAGCCAGTTAAGCACGATCGAGGCGAGCGCGGCTCCGGCAACGAGGGCACAAAACGCCACGGTGTCAGACGAAAACCACCGCAGAACCAGGTGTCTAAGACCCGTCAAGGGATTAATGAACATCAGGGCTAACATCAAAGTCCATCCGATCGCGATCGCAAACGCTGTCCATGAGTGACTGATGGAGGTTAAGAGTTTGCCAAACGTGATATGAGCTGCAAGCAGAAGGGCAAGGGAAACCCAGGGGAGTTTTTTAGAGATAGCCATGCGTGATCAAACTAGACAACTCGATTTTGACGAATGCACTCAGCGTACCAGTGGTAACTGGCTTTTGGAATCCGGTTTTGGGTGCAGTAATCGACATAGATGATGCCAAACCGTCGATCGTAGCCCCACGACCACTCAAAATTATCCATCAAGCTCCAAACAAAATAGCCTCGAATTGGGTAGCCCTCGTCAACAGCCCGATGAACCGTTTTGAGATATTGACGCAAATAGAGAATGCGATCGCTGTCAATGACTTCGCCCGATCGGGTGACTTCATCTTGAGCCGCACATCCGCTTTCAGTGATGAAAACTGGCAGATCAGGACGGTTTAGGGTTTCGCTAACGTGACGAATGCCCCAGTAGAGACTTTCTGGTACGATTTGCAACCACGGCATATGCATCGCTGGATAGCCTTTTGAGAAATCAATCCACTCACAGCCTTGAGCGTTATTTGCAGCCCGAATGTAAGTGCCTGTGTAGATATTTAAACCTAGTGAATCGATCGGTTGATGAATGATCTCTAAATCACCAGTCTGAATATCAGGGGCATCGCGACCGAGTTGTTCTAATAACACTGGGCTATATTCACCCGTGATTGCAGGATAAATGATTCCGCCATTGCCGCAGTGATAAGGAAAGGCTTTTTGAGCCGCCTCAATGTCAGCCGCAGATTCGGTCAGGGGAACGGTGATGCCAGGATTATCGACCAGCGAGATCGAACACGGAACCGGAGACGCAGCCCGAATTGCTTGACAGCCCAACCCATGTGCCAACAGCGCGTGATGAGAAGTTTGCCAAACTTGCTTTTTTGATTTCACACGAGTGCCGGGGGCATGTTTTGGCGCTTGATTTACGTCATACCCCAGGTGAGTAAAGCAAGAGATTTCGTTGAGCGTCATCCAATGAAGGACGCGATCGCCCAATCGACTCACGACAGCCGTGACATAATCTGCAAAATCCTGTGCGATTTCTCGACTTTGCCACGAGCCATATCGGTCTTCTAGCGCTTGAGGGCTATCCCAATGAAACAGGGTAGCGTGGGGCGTGATGTCGTGCGATCGCAAGCAATCTACCAGTCTGCTATAGAAGTCGATGCCCGCCTCGTTCACCGCCCCTCGCCCATCGGGAACGATGCGACACCAGGAGATGCTGAAGCGATAGTGTTTGATGCCCAACTCTGCCATCAGCTTGATGTCTTGCTCATAGCGATGGTAGTGGTCACACGCGATCGCGCCTGTGTCGCGGTTGAGGGTTCGTCCTCGTTTGGCGCTAAAGGTGTCCCACACGCTCGGCTTGCGCCCGTCTTCTTTGACGGCTCCCTCAATTTGATAGGCGGCAGTTGCGGCACCCCACTCAAAGGTTTCTGGAAACTGATAGCTAGACATTGTTTGAGTTTGAGGCTTGTACGATCCGACCGATGAGAATGAACAAGATGGTGACGCTGGGCAAGAGGATTGCGGTGAGGACGATTGGAGTCGTGGGCGCGATCGTCACAAAAGGCGCGGCATATTTAATCAGGAGGGAGAGGGCGATCGAGAGCAGCAAAACTTTGAGAACGAAAACAAAGGTATCCATTTAGGCGACGAGTCCGACAATCAATAGACCTCCTGCACAAATACTGTTCCCTCATCCTAGCCCTCTCCCTAGGGAGAGGGAACAAGAGGTTCTATGGCGAACTTCGTGAGGAGGGCTGTCCAGATTCACGCAAGAGTTCTAATTTTAGGTCACGCTGAATCTACTTGCTCTTTCACCCACTGACGAAACGCTTTTAGTGCTTTGTTTCTGCCAACAATTTTGCTCTCCCTTAAATACCGGGGAATTACCTCGCTCAACGGTAGATTTGGAAAGATGGAACTTTTGGGTGACTCTTCGTAGTGATCCTGTCGCAGAATGTTGATTTGCAGCGTTCCATTCTCAAACCGCCATAGCTCAAGCACCTTCAAGGCTGCGTAAATGCTGCGGTGAGTCCGCGAAGTCACGTCAATTTCGAGAGCTAAATCGGGGGGAGGGTCGATCGAGACATCCAGTCGCTTCTTACCTCGAATGGCTTGCTCATTCTGAATGTAGAAACACTGATCCGGTTCGATTCCTTTGAGTATCGCTTCACTTTTATAAGTGGTAGAACCCAAACTCCGAAACTCAATGTCTAGTTCTTCTAAAAAAGCTTTGATTAAATCACCGATGATTTCTTTATCGTCTTCGTGTACGGGCAAGGGGAGCCATGATTTCTAACAGTCCATTGTCATACGCGATTCGAGCGGCACGATGTTCACCTAGCTCCTCTAAAATGCTCTCAAATTCTTGCCAAGTGATGTCTTGTAACTCCACTCGTTGCCCCGGCGGAACTTGAATTCGACTGAGTTCTAATAGCATTTTTTACTTTAGAGAAACCGCTGATTCCATTCTATGAGCAGAGATAATAGAAAGCCCGATCGCTGAGATTTCTCTAGCAGCGATCGGGCTTTCTAATTCACTTGTGTGAACGTCTAAGTTGAGCTTGCAGTCGGTTGGCTGTCTGCGGCGTGAGGGTTTAGTGCCAGACCTACTCGTGAGATGCCCGTAAACAGAACGCTGGCTCCAACCAAGGTTCCTAACAGCCAGGGCGCGTCAAACGGAAACTGAAACCAGATCGTAGCGCCCAAAAGCAGCGTAATGATGCCATTTCCTAACACCCACGTCCAGTTTTGCTGAGGACGTAATCTGAACGCCAGAATTAGCTCGAATGCGCCTTCAAATAGCAGGAAGCTGCCAAGCAAAACGGTGAGCGTCAACGTGCCTGTTAGAGGCGAAATCAGTAACATGATTCCCGTTGCAATGTAGAGGATGCTTAACAGCAGTTTCCAGATGAAGCCGCCTTCTTGACGGGTTTGAAACGCATAGCCAAACTTTGCAAATCCCGCAGAGAGAATGATTAACGCAATCCAAGTTTCAGCGACGATCGTCGAAAATCCCGGTGCTAAAATTCCTACTAATCCCAAAACGATTAGAAGAATCCCAATCCACAAAGAAGACCTATCGCCTGACTTTTTGGTATCGGCTGTGACATTGGTTGTCATATAAGGTTTTTCCTATACACGAGTGACTTTAACACCTAGATTAAAAGAATTCTCAGAAATTAGTCAGCCCCTTAAGAGGGAACCCCAATCGCAAAAAATCAGACTTTAGCCATAGAAAATCAGGCGTTGCTGAATTGATGGATGAATTTCCAGATTGACCCTCACCCTAGCCCTCTCCCAAAAGGAGAGGGGACAAGATCCTTAGCTCCCTTCTCCTCTTGGGAGAAGGGTTGGGGATGAGGGCAGTTCATACTTGCATTCAGCAACGCCGAAAATCAACCAAATCGACCTTCCACATAATCCCTAGTGCGAGGTTGGGACGCGTTCATAAAAATCTGGGCTGTAGAGCCAAATTCGATCAGTTGACCGATGCGACTTTCATCAGTGCTAAAGAACGCGGTGTATTGAGAGACGCGAGACGCTTGTTGCATATTGTGAGTCACGATCGCGATCGTCAATTCTTGCCGCAAATGGTCGATCAGTTCTTCGATTTTCATCGTGGCGATCGGGTCAAGGGCAGAACAGGTTTCGTCCATTAGCAGAATTTTTGGCTTGACAGCCAGCGCACGGGCAATACACAAACGCTGCTGCTGTCCACCCGACAACCCTAACGCTGATTTGTTGAGGTTATCTTTGACCTCATTCCACAGCGCGGCGCTCTTGAGAGCAGATTCGACGGTTTCATCAAGACTGGCTCGACTGGGGCGGCTATAGACTCTCACGCCATAAGCTACATTGTCGTAAATGCTGATCGGGAAGGGATTTGGCTTTTGAAACACCATGCCAATCTGTCGGCGCAATCGATTGAGATTGACCTGACGGCTGTAGATATTTTGACCAAAAAACTCGACTTGCCCCTCAACGCGCACGGTTCCTTCAAGTTCGCTGATGCGGTTGAGTGCCTTGAGAAACGTCGATTTGCCGCAGCCAGACGGACCGATAATGGCGGTGACCTGTCCTTGATAGATGTCCATTGAGACGGACTCGATCGCTTTTTGACTGCCATAATAAAACGCCAAGTCTTTGACGCGCAGTGCTGGAGTCATTCCACTTGCTGTAGGAGATGAAGGGTCTGTTGCTGAATCGTGAAAACTAAACTGCATAATCTAACGAATCTTAAAACGATTAGAAGTGACAATACGAGATGCAATGTTAACGAGTAAAACAATCCCTACGAGAATCAACGATGCAGTCCACGCTAATGTATTTTGTTCGGCGTAAGCAGAACTGGCATAGTTGTAAATCAAAACGGATAGGGAAGCCGTCGGACTGGTTAATCCTTCAAACCAGTTTTGGCTAAACAGTGCCGTGAATAGGAGCGGTGCTGTCTCTCCTGCTGCCCGTGCAACCGCAAGCAAAATGCCTGTGGTAATTCCGGGTAATGCAGTCGCGATCGTGACTCGAAACACGGTTTGAAATCGGCTTGCACCCAGAGCAGACGAGGCGAGTCGCAGAGAAGTTGGCACTAACTTCAAGGCTTCTTCGGTGGCTAAAATGACGATCGGCAGCATGATCACCGACAGGGCAAATCCGCCTGCGAAGGCTGAAAACCCTTTAACGGTGAGAACCACCACGGCATAAGCGAAAACTCCGACGACGATCGACGGCACGCCACTCAGCACTGTTACGACAAAGTGAATCAGTTGAGCGATCGGGCTTCCTTTGCTGAACTCTGCCAGGTAAATTGCCGTCAATACACCGACTGGAATGCTGATCAGAGAGGCAATTCCGACCATGATCACAGTGCCCACGATCGCGTTTGCAAACCCGTTTGATACCCCTTCCATCCCTACGGGAGCAGGGAGACTGGTCAAGACTTCCCACTTTAGATTAGGGATGCCCTGACGCAGAATTTCAAACAAGATTGCAAGCAGCGGCAGCAGTGCCAGTCCCGAAAGCAGGAACGCGATCGTGGTCATTCCCCTGCTAAATGTCGTTCGTGCAGGAGACAGGGGGCGACACAGTTCTTGAGTGATTGAGGTCTCTTTCATGCTTCGCTCGGTTTGAGGAATTTCACCAGAACGATCGCCAACATATTCACAATCAACGTTAAAGCAAACAGAATCAGTGCCAGATACATCAACGCGCCGATGTGCAGCCCATCACTCGCTTCCGCAAACTGATTTGCCAACAGTGCTGGAATGGTGTTGCCTGGATTTAATAGCGAAGTGCTAATCTGATCTGAGTTGCCGATCACCATCGTCACCGCCATCGTTTCGCCCAATGCTCTGCCCAATCCCAGCATTGCCGCGCCTAAAATTCCAGAGATAGCGGAGGGTAACAATACTCTAAAAATAGTTTCCCACTGCGTTGCCCCTAACGAAGCTGATGCAGTGCGTAGCTCTTTTGGAATCGCTGTAAGAACCTCCCGACTAATCGCTGCGATCGTGGGCAGAATCATAATCGCTAAAATAATGCCTGCAATCAACATACTCGGACCCGCAGGCTCAGAATTAAAAATAGGAATCCAGCTTAGATGCTGAAAAAGCCATTGCTGAACTGGCTGTAAGAATGGGATGAGTACAAAAATTCCCCACAGTCCAACAATCACGCTGGGAATCGCTGCAATCAGTTCGACTACGAATGCGATCGGCGATCGTATCCACGGCGGTAGGAAACGTTCACTGGTCACGACAGCAACCGCTAACCCAATGGGCAAGGCAATGACAAGCGCGATTGCCGAACTCACCAGCGTCCCATAAATGTAGGGCAATGCACCAAACGTCAGTTCGTTAATGTCCCAGTTTTGAGTCCAAAGAAAGCCAAAGCCAAACTTCTCGATCGCGGGTTGTGCTTGGCGAAAAATTACCCAACTCATCCACCCTAAAACGATCACGGTAGACACCGCAAACCCCTGAACGAGCCAGGTAAACCCTTGATCAATGACAGAGTGATTTCCATCTTGACCCAGGAGATCGATGGAGTTCGGACTATCTCTATCAATGAGTTTTTTAGCAGGTTCAGGGGTTGCAGTCATGGGTTTAGAATATGAATGTTGTCCGAATGGTGCCAATATACTCAGTGCTGTTGCTGTTGTTGTGTTCTGGGTTGAGAATCACCAACAAACCTGGCGTAATCGAGATGTTGTCATTAATGCGATAGCGATAAAAGCCTTCCACATGGAGAGACGTATCGAGATCGCGACGACGCGCAGAAGTGATCACCTGATTTCTGATGCCATAATCATTGCTCGTCACTTTAGGAGGTTGACCGACCACGATGCCTGCCAGGTTGCCCTCTTTTAAGAAGTCAGGAAACGCCAGCGTCACCGCCCAGTTCCAAATATCAGCTTTGTCGCCGCGATTCACGAGCGGGTTAGCACCTGCGTCTTGCTGCCGTGCTTCTGCACGAGTGTAACCACCCCATGCTGAGAGAATCATGCCAGGATTTAACCGGAAACTTCCTTCCAGTCCGAACGCATTTGAAGTTGTATTTCTGCCATTGAAGGGGTTGTTGGCAAATCCGCTGCCAGTGCCGCCTGTGACTCCAGCCCCTCCGACGTAGTAGGAATTCACATACGTGAAGCCGAGACTCAACGCGGGTGTTGGCTGAAATACGAGTTGCCCCAATGCGCCATAGCTGCCGTTAAACAAGCCTCTGCTATTAGTAGGGTCACTTGCGGTTGCGGTTGGCACCAGGTAGCCCAGAGAAAGCGTGAGCTTGTTGCCGAAGGTGAATTCAGGACCAAATCTGTGGTTTAGAACCAATCCGGTGCCCGTGCTGGCGCGATAGATTGGGTTAAACCGCCCAAAGCGAGAAATTGAGCCATTTGCGCTCGACTCTGTTGGGCTTATGGTAGGCACGATGTCGTTAAATTCTAGACCATCGTTGGTGCCTGTGCCGATAAAAACATTTGTCTGAGCACCGAGCGGAAATCGATATTCAAGTCGAGAGAGTTCAACCGCGTTGCCATTATCCCCGTCAAATCCTAACCGGGTCATGTTAGTGCCTGTTGTGGCAGTATTAAACGAAACGGTGTTTCTGGCTTGTAGCCGAGTTCTCAACCGATCTTTTCCTGAGAAACTCGTGTCTAAGTTGAGCCGAACCCGATCGCTAAAGGTCGTGCTTTCTCTGACACTTCGACCATTGGGAAGAAACCCGTTGATCAGCGTATTCCTAGCGGCGGCACTCAGGGCTGGATTATCGACTTGACGCTGTTGGTCAGAGTTGAGCGCCCGATCGCCACCAAACGCACTGTTGACTGCAAAGATGATTTCTCCGTTCAGCTTCGTTGTAGTGGAGAATTGCTGTTTTTCTAAAGTGGTGGTGCGAGCTTCAAGGGCATCAACTTGACCGCGAAGGGTTGCTAATTCAGTCGCAAACTCTTCTTGCAGCTTTTGCAGCGTGGCTAAGTCTTCTTTCTTCACTAAGTCAGCCGTGGAAGCCGCGATCAGCTCGTTGACCCGATCGAGACACGCATTCAGTCCTGCTGAAAACTCATAGCGAGTCAGGGCACGATTGCCGCGAAAGGTCTTGTCGGGATAGCCCACAATACAGCCATAGCGTTCGACGAGCGATTGCAGCGCTTGAAATGCCCAGTCGGTGGGTCTGACATCCGAGAGCTGCGAGACCGATGTGACTTGACCCAAAATCACCGAAGGATTGGCGGGGAGAGTCTCGATCGACGTTGAATCGTTAGCTAAAACGGGGTCAACAGAGGTCTGTGCAGACGCAGAAGCAGCGATCAGTGTTGTCACACCCAATAGGATTGGGGTCACTAACAGAAATCTCCAGGTAATGATTCGAGACATTTCAACTCCTCACACGAATAAAGATTGAAAAAACAAAGATTGGAGAATCACGATCGGGTCAGTGAATTGCTGACTGATTGTATAAAGATCGTTTGTAGGAACACTTCGTAAAACACTCCTACAAACGATCAACTTGATGACTAAGGCTTCACTTCATTCTTCACAGCTTGCAAAGCGCGAGTCGCCGTTTCAGTCGGAATGCGCGTGTACTCAAGCCCGTTGTTGAACGCTTGACCATCGGTTAGCACCCACTCAACCCACTTTTTCATCGCCGCTGATTTGTCGGCATCATCATATTGCTTATAGACCATCATCCAGGTCAGCCCCGTGATCGGGTAGCCAGACTTAGGATCGCCTTCAAACACTCGGAAGTTAGCGGGAAACACAATGGTCGAAAGCGCTTCGTTTGCCGACTCAACTGACGGCATCATGAAGTCGCCCTTTTTGTTCTGCACCTGAGCGACCGACAATTTGTTTTGCTTGGCGTAAGCATACTCAACGTAGCCGATGCTGTTTGCAGTGCGAGACACTTGAGCCGCTACGCCTGGGTTTCCTTTGCCTTTAATGGGGTTGGTCGTCCACTTGGGAGCTGTGCCAACGCCCACTCTGCCCTTAAAGTAGGGGCTGATTGCACTCAGGTGATTGCTAAAGATGAATGTGGTGCCGCTGCCATCGGCGCGCACGACACTTTTGATTTCGGCGTTGGGCAGATTCACACCTGGATTGTCTTGCGCGATTTTAGGATCGTTCCAGCGAGTAATGCGACCTGCAAAGATTTCGGGCAGGGCTGTGCGAGAAAGTTTGAGGTTAGAAACTCCTGGGAGATTATAAACCACGGCAACTGCGCCGCCTGCGGTCGGCACCAAAAGCACACCCTTTCCAACTTTTTTGATGTCGTCATCGGTCATTGCAGCATCACTGCCGCCAAAATCGACTACCCCTGCAATGACTTGCTTAATGCCGCCACCGCTGCCGATCGCTTGATAATTGACCTTGATATCAGGATTTTTTCTCTGAAACTCAGCGATATAGCGCTCATAAAGCGGAGCCGGAAACGTTGCCCCTGCCCCATTTAGCGTAACGGCTTGGGCGATCGCCGTCAAAATCGGTGCAAAGGCAACCGCTACGGTGACCACCGAAGTGGTCAATGTTCGACGAAAAGCAACTGTTGAAAAAGCCATCGTACCGTCCTCAAGCAAAGGCTGATTAGAAATTGAGTGATCAAACAAACAATCTTTGTCAACCCTACAATTTAATTGGTTAAGCACAAACAAACGGATCAATAAATAATCGTTAACTTTCGGTAAAATTAAGTTTAAGAAAGCATTTGACTGTGATTTGTTCAGCAGTTCGGCTCAAATCAATTGTTTTCTTATGGTCATTGACAACGTTTTTAGATACAATCTATTCTAGGAATTAATTACATAAGTTTAAGAGCCTACAAAGCCTGTCATGTAGAGGACACAGAACTATCTAACGAGCTTGAACTAGGCGATAGATTTTCAGTTTAGCAAACAGCTATTTGTGCTGTACAGATAGTTTTTAGAGTGCCTATTCCTGAAGTTTCACATCTCGATCTTTTAACGTGAGCCTTAGAGCCGAAATAAAGCAAAAGTGTAGGTTTACAGAATTACAGAAAGCACGATCGCGCCAGTGATCAAATCAATTTGAATGGAGACAGATTCGTTTCTAACCTTATAGAAAATTGTTTGATTTGAAGCGATCGCTTTGCCAGAGTTTTAGATTGCAGTCCCCTATTCTCAACAACAGCCATGCAGAGCGAATTTGGAAAACTTCCATCAATGCCCCAGTTTTCTCCCTTGAATAATTTGCCTGCTCCGGTGAGGGCACTTGTGCGACCGATGTTGTTTGCCTCAGTGGGGCTTCATGCGCTATTACTGTTTGTGCCCTTCCCTAATGCAAACCAGGAGTCAAAGCCGCCTCAAGAAAAGACGGTCAAAGTCACACAACTGCCGTCTACATCCAAAATTACAGGAGCCAAACCCACTGTTAAGCCGTCACTGGCTCCCAAAAGTCTAGTCGTTCCTAAGCGTCTGATTTCTCGACCTCAGAGCGCAATTCCGCCCATTCCTTCGCCAATAAGACCCGTCTCCCAAGCTGAACCAGCCCCCCAAAAGGTTCAGCCCGCAAGTGCAGCAGAGCCACCGTCTGCGGCTGATCCTAACAATCCGCTCAATACCTTCCCCCATTTCCCAGGCGCACAGCCCGGATGTCTGGGCGTTCCTTCCTGTTATGCGACGGGCAAAGACTTAGCGATCGTCTCCAGCTATTTTGAGAAAGAACTTCTCAACAAAAAATACACGGTTCAGCCAAGTCCGCCTGAGAGCGATCGTAAGGTTTACGAGATTTCAAAAGATGGCACAAAACAGTTTCTCAGCTTGATTTTTGATGGCACTTCGACTTTGTATGTGTTGGCAGATGCCCCACGATCGTTTGCCGATTTGCAAAAAACAGTCCAGATTCCCCCTGAATTCACGAACAACATTTTGTCGCAACTCTCGCAGTCGGTGAGCGGCTCTGAGTTGTCGAGTGACCTCAATCCGACCCCGGACATTTTTGCTGATCCCAACTCATTTTTCACGAGTTTAGGCGGAGCCGATGCCCAAGGCTTTGAAGTCGCCGCAGAAACAAATCCGGAAGTCGAAAGTCTCAAGCTTGTTCAAGGAAAAACGACCACCCAGCTATTCAGCAGCTTCTTTAACAGCAGCCTGCAAAGTAACGGATTTGAGTCAACGTCGATCGCTGGCGGTTACGGCGGAGGAGACTTATATCAGATTAAAAAAGGCAGTTCTAAACCGTTTTATCTGAATCTGGTACCGACAAAAGACGGGGCATCCACGATCGTGGTGGTTTGGCGCAGTCAGCCTGTTTAGTTGCTCCTTCTTCTTGGGGAGAGGGTTGAGGTGAGGGAGAATTCGGCTTTATTGAATCCACGATCCTTAGTTGGCTTCGATCGCCAGCGATACCCGATCGCCTCCTACGTCTCGCATGGTTCCCAGCAGCTTCACCACTTGCTCGTAGGGAATCTTATCAGCCGCTTTCAAAATCACAGCCCCTTTGGGATTTTGCACTAAATAAGACTGCATTCGCTGAGATAATTCGGCTTGAGACACCGTTTTATCATCTACTAAAATCTCGCCTTGAAGATTGAGACCGATAATTAACGGATCGGGTTCTTTTAACTCAACCGCCCCAGCGCTAGCACTCGGTAGCGTCACATTGACCGTCTGCTGAGTGGTCAACGTCATTGCAAGGATGATGAAGAATGTCAAGATCGTCATTAACACATCCATCATGGGCACCAGATTGACTTCTGGCATTTCTGATTTTTTTTGCTGTGATTTAAATCGCATTACTCACATCGGATTAGATTACGTGGGCTTCAGCATTCCTAAATCGGTTGTGATTTGAATGAATCAACATTCTAGAATTGGCTAACTGTCAAGCAATCTAGCATTGCTAGCAGTAGAATAGTCGCCATGATTAGGCTGAGTTATGTGATGAAAGGTCGGCTCATACCAAATCTCACGGTAGAGGAGTTCTAGATCGCTACCAACGCTCGAAAAATAATCAATTTGGCGAGATTGCAGCGTCACCATGGCTCGAAAGATGGTTAGAGAGATGATCGCTACGATCATTCCTGCTGCCGTTGTAATCAAGGCTTCACCGATCCCTGCGGCGGCTTTGGTTGTGTCGGCAGAGGTGCCTCCGCCGCCGATTTTTAAGCTGGCAAAGGTGGCAATTAGTCCGGTGACGGTTCCTAATAGACCTAACAGGGGCGCGATTCCAACGACTGATTCGAGCAGTTTGTCGCCTTTTCGCATCTGAACAAATTCTCGATCGGCAGCCGCTTCCAGGGCTAGCCGAAATGTTTCAGGAGTAGGTTGCTTGAGCTTGAGCGGAGCTAACAAAAATCGCCCGATTGCCAGGTCTTGAGCTTGACTCGCAATTTCGGCAGCTTTAGACAAATCAAATCGAGCCGCTTCCATCACATCGTGCACAACTCGTTCTTCCTGGCTCATCAATCGGAACCAAAACCAGGAGCGCTCTAAACCACAGGCGATCGTCATGATCGACAACCCCACCATTGGGATCATTGTTGGTCCACCTTTGACGATCGTTTCAAATAAATTAGACATATCCTGGTACGTTACTTTTTAGACACAAAACAGCCATACCCCTCGCTAGAGTAACTGACTTCCTCTATGAACCTGGTTAAATGAGGGTAAGGGTTGAGTTATCTGGACTTTAAGAAAAGCTGAAATCGATTTTAGTTACCGCTCCCCGATTCGCCTGAGATTTGTTTCAAAATAGGTGAAGGCATCGCGGAAGCCTTCTCTTAATCTTGGGGTCGAGAAACTCGCAGTCGAGGCGATCGCTCCTCGCTCAATACTTTCTGCCAAAGCGCTTCATACTGTGCAGTCATCACGTCTACGGTGAACTGATCCAGCGCTATTTTTCGCGCTCGTTGACCCAACGCCATTCGCAACGGTGGATCATCTCGAAGTCGGCGCAGTGCGATCGCGAGTCCGTTCACGTCATTTTTCTCAATCAGCAAGCCCGTTTCACCGTCGATGATAGCTTCGGGCATACTATCCACGCGAGTTGCAATGACCGGACGACCCGCCAACATTGCCAAATTGATTTAAGCGATCTCTCACACTTCTTTGAGCAACTTCTGGAATTTGAATCGTGAGACTGCGATCGCTGACTTCAAATCCGACTGATTCAATTAAACGCAGATTGCGATCGACTTGGTGAATATCATCGGGTGCCGCTGCGACTTCATGAGTTAAAGCAGTTCTGCCCATTTCCTTATTCACCCAACCGGAGAGGAATCTCCGCCAAACCACACAAAAACCCGGCTGGATGAGGAGACTGATTAAAACTCGTCAAAATAATCGCCGCATCGAACTGACGATCGCGCAACGTCTCCACTAACTGCCATTCTCGCGCTGGGTCAAACTCCAATCGCCCCAAATCCTGCCAGAGAACGCGCCATGTCACCACTTCATCCACCCACGGCAACAGCGGAGCCGCCAATGACCCGCCCGGACTCGCCATCAGCGTTAGTTTTGCATCAGGCAGATTTTCCCTCAGAGATCGCACCGTCGAGCTAGTCATAATCACGTCGCCAATATGATCTAATCGCATCACCAACAGATTGCGAATAGATGCCCAATCGCGACTGATTACATGAGTTGAATCAAACAAATCTACCGAAATCATGCGAGTTATACCGATTGAGGCTGACTTTGAATGTTGAGTAACGAGACGCAGCTTGCCATGACTCGATCGACAGAAATCTCGTCTAAGCGAGTATTCCACTGCTCAAAAGGACAGATTCCGTCATACCAACAGCGCTGCATCGTGAAGTTTTGAACAACTCGCTCCGGGCACTCTGGATAGCCCTGCAAGTTGATATGCGGAGCCGATTGACCATATCATCCCTGCCAAGATGGATCAAACAACGTAATCGTAGGCACGTCTAACGCGGCTGAAATCCGAGCCGAGCCTGTGTCTGAAGCAAGCGTCAAATCAGCTTGAGACATCATCGCAGCGAGTGCTCTGAGCGTTCCTAGTTGCCAGACTTGGGCAGTTCCTCCGATTGAGCTTACAAGCTCAGTCACTGAGTCTGCGTTTGACCCAATCGGAACGACGATCGAGGCTCCATATTGCTGCTGTAATTCTCGCCCTACCCGAATAAAATTCTCGGTTGACCATTGTTTAATCTACATCCCCGAATCGGGATAGAGAACCACGATCGGGCGTTCAATCTCCCCTAATTTTTCTCGCGCATCCTGCTGTTCTTGTGGCGTTATATGTATCCGAGAATCTGAGATCGCGTCCGAGTGAATCAGTCCTTCATTTAGAAGAATGTTGAGAAAGCGATCGCTGACAAATTCGTCAGAGGGTGGCGATCGCCATAAGTTCGTGACAACCCGATCAGCATCACTCCGATGAACGATCTGATCAATGCCGTCGTAGTTGGTATCAGAAACGATCAAATTATAGGGTTGTTGATTGAGAAGAGTCTCGATCTCACCTCTTGCTTGACCCTTTTGAGCCATCTCGACTTGATGAATCAATGGATCAGTAGTGAGCAGTTCTCCTCCTGCAAGCGTGAGAACGGTTAGCTGTGCATCAGGATACGATCGTCCTAACGCCTGAATTGCATCCAAAGCAATCGAAACGTCACCAATTCCTCCTAGCAGTTCAATAAACAGAATCTGATTCATTCAATCTCTCAAATTCGCTGCTTGAACTTTATTAAGTCGCGATCACAGACTGCACCTACCCAAAGGTTAATTTCACTTCGCAAACGCAAAAACCCCCGAATTCATGAACGAATCCGGGGGTCTGAATTACTCGACGACTAGCATTAGGTGCCAGAAGTCCAGGAGTTGACGTACTGGATTTGATCGGTGTTGAGGGCATCGATCGTGAAGCCCATTGCTTGCAGTTTCAACCGCGCAATTTCTTGATCCGCCTCCACCGGAATCGAGTAGACACCGGGTTCGAGCGTGCCTTTGTTTTTGACCAGATACTCAGCGCCCATCGCCTGGTTCGCAAAGCTCATGTCCATGACCGCGCTGGGGTGCCCTTCAGCCGCCGCTAAGTTGACGAGACGACCTTCCCCTAGAACAATTACCGACTTGCCGCTTTTCAGCTTATATTCTTCGGTAAACGTGCGAACAGTCTTAACTTCATTAGCGCGTCCCTTCAGCGCTTCTAAATCGATTTCGATGTCGAAGTGACCAGAGTTGCAGACGATCGCGCCATCTTTCATCGAGTCGAAGTGTTCGCCGCGAATCACGCCTTTGTTTCCGGTGACGGTGACGAAGATATCGCCGCGCTTTGCCGCTTCATCCATCGGCATGACCTGAAAGCCATCCATCACTGCTTCGATCGCGGCGACAGGATTGATTTCGGTGACAATCACGTTTGCGCCCATGCCGCGCGCACGCATCGCTGTTCCTTTGCCGCACCAGCCATAGCCAGCGACGACAATAGTTTTGCCCGCCAGCAGAATATTGGTCGCCCGGATAATCCCATCTAAGGTCGATTGACCCGTACCATAGCGGTTGTCAAAGAAGTGCTTGGTTTCAGCATCGTTGACGTTAATCGCCGGGAAGGTCAGCGCCCCATCTCTGAGCATCGCACGCAGGCGCACAATTCCAGTGGTGGTTTCTTCGGTGGTGCCAATCAGGTCAGCGAGTTGATGTTTGCGCTGCTGAACCAGGGTTGCCACTACGTCGCAGCCGTCATCAATAATGATGTTGGGGCGGTGATCTAATGCGATTTGAACGTGGCGGTGATAGGTGTCATTATCCTCGCCCTTGACCGCGTAGACGGGAATTCCGTAGTCAGCGACCAAACTTGCAGCCACGTCATCTTGAGTTGAGAGCGGGTTACTGGCAATCAGAATGGCATCAGCGCCGCCTGCTTTGAGGGCGATCGCCAAATGAGCCGTTTCAGTCGTCACATGGCAGCA
Source organism: Leptolyngbyales cyanobacterium (assembly GCA_038208945.1). Taxonomy (GTDB): domain Bacteria; phylum Cyanobacteriota; class Cyanobacteriia; order Leptolyngbyales; family Leptolyngbyaceae; genus Phormidesmis_A. The sequence continues at coordinate 20,553 of JBBQYE010000021.1, forward strand.
AGCAGAAATCTTGATGCCCGCAAAGGGCTGTTCTTTGGCGAAGCGATCGCGAATTTGAGCCAGCACAGGCATTTCACGCCCAGCCCACTCAATGCGCTGTTTGCCCATGGGCGCAAGTGCCAAATCTTTGACTTCGTACTTTAACCGAACGGGAGTTGCAGTCATGAACGTGTTTCCTCAGAATATATCGATAGTGAACTGAGAAGAGTCAGAAACTCCTCTAAAAAAGATGCTTGCAATCTTCAGACCGATCCTACCCAAGGTCAAACAGTTTTCATTCCTGCAGAGGCTTCTGTTACCAATCCAACTGTGATGAGCCGAGGGATAGCCGCGAAAGAACTCGCCGCTAT
>JBBQYE010000022.1:0-20812 GCA_038208945.1 Leptolyngbyales cyanobacterium
CCCTTGTGCCAGCAACTCAGCGGCTTGCTCGTATAACTGACAAACCGTTCGGACTTGAGCGCGAAAGGCTACAGGGTCAGTCGGGTTGGCATTGAGCCAGTAACGGACTCGGTGCGGTTGCAAGGCTACCTCCCTTTAAAAAACGCCCGACTGTGCGGGGGGAAATCGACTCAACGATGCCGCGTTTCACCGCTTCCTCTGCTAGTTCTCCTGGACTCCAATGACTGCTCGGACGACCACTTGATGCGGGCAATTCGCAAGCGACTGCCACGATCTGCACAATCTGCTCGACGGAAAATTTCGCTCCTGTTCCCGGTCGGGAGTCATCGCTCAAGAGCACCTCAATGCGTTGTCTCAATCCCCCCTCATTCAGGTCTTGCTCCGTTGCCAGCAGCGATGCCGACGATTGCTGCCAGCGGTCGCGCCAGAATTGAACTTGATTCCGACTCAGCTCTAATTGCGCCGATAGCTCTGTATTGCGCCTGCCTTGGGCGGCTCCCAACACTAACTGCGATCGCCGCACTAACCGATAGGGATTCGTCGTTTGTCGGGTGATCTGTTCCAGAATCTGTTGTTGCCGAACCGACAGGCAAATCACCGTCGCTTGGGGAATAGGCATGAGGAAAATAGCCGTTGGGATAGCTCAGTTTAGCTGATTATCTCCTCAGTTGATTACTGCTTGGCTACTTTTGCCACCCTGCACTAGCCCCAGTCATGCCTATGACTAACAAGGCAGGACAGCGAGGCACAGCACTCAGAGCCTAGGCTTGACCAGATCGCCACCACGGTAGAGACTTCAGGGAAATGAAACAGGGGGTGAAGGAAAGGGGGTAAGGAACAAGCCGCGCAATTAATCCGTTAAGCAGACACTCTTAAAAAAGACGCACTTAGTCTGTTATGGCGGTTTTCAATAGAGTGAGGTACGGCATCGCATCTGTAATGCTTGTGCAGTAAGGATCTGATGTACTTCATTCATGCGGGAACCGCTATAAAACCACTTTGACTCGTCTCACGCTTGTCTCAGCGTTGGAATTTCTGCTGCAAGAGCCTTTCAGCAACTTCGCCCCCATGCAGTTAATTTGTTAACGACCCAGCTAATGCGTTAAGCGACACCAACGATCGCTAACTAACTTCCTAACCTGCCGCTCAAATTCTTCGACTCATCGCTTTGGCTTCCGCATACGCTAAAATTTCGGTTTCCAGTCCTTGAGCATAAGCACGAGTCAGAGAGACCTCTTTGCTGGGCTGAAGTTGGTAAATCCAAACATCACATTGGCTAAGGGGTGTCTAAAACAGTGACATCAACGAGCGGAGTGACGTTAAATCCTTGATTTAGAAGACGAGTTTGAATAGCTTGAGTTAGACGATCACGAACCTGTTGGGAGGGAACAGAGCTTCCAGCTTGGCGTTGAACATAAACCTGAGCTAGCAGTATACTTTGATCTGCGATATCTGCACGGGTAAAACGAACATTCGCTTCGACCAATCTCGCGAGTCCAACTTGTTCGACTGCTTTTTGAACTTCCGCATTCGCACGTTGAGCGCGACTAGAACGCTCTAACCGAGGAGAGTTAGAAAATTGCCATGTCAGCAGTGCAGCTAATGCGAGAACGGACACGCCTAAAGCAGTCGGAAATACCTGCTTTTTCCCTCGTGAATAGCGGCTTCCTTGCGTGGTTAGTCCATAGAGTCGAAAAATCGATGAAGCAGATAGATGAATCCCGAAGAGTTGCAGAAAAAGTAGAAACAGCCCAGAGACTGCCATATCCCATCGCCCGATCGCGCTCGCCATGCCAATAATGCCAGCAGGTGGAGCAAGCGAGGCAGCAACCAACATCCCAGCCGCCGCGCCAGAGACCAAACTGCTGCGCTCTGACTGAACTAGATTCAATGCACCAGCCGCGCCAGCCGCCAACGGCAACAAAACTGCGACGGCTGAAACTTGACTACTGTCTAGCATTAAGCTTGTCGCACTTTGCTGCTGAAGCAACAAACTCAGTAGGAATGTGATCGAGATCGTCACGAGCAAAGCTGAAAAATAGCGCAGAACGCTCCGCCCTAACAGGTGTAAATCTCCGCGTGCCGTTGCGATTGCCGTATTCATCGCAGGTCCCGCAAAGGGAGCAATCAGCATTGCAGCTACCAGTAGATAGCTCGTGTTTGTGTACAGTCCAATCCAGACGATAACTCCGGCAACTGCGGCATAAGCGAGAAAGCTACGCCATGATCCGACACTTTGTAACCCCGATAAAAAAATCTCGATCGGGCTACGAGACGTAACGTTTTTAACTTGTTGGGGAGCCTCAGAAGCCGGGGGACGTAAAGCTATTACCCCCATTGGTAATAGTGTAATGTGAACATCTGGAAGGTCTTCTAGCTTGGCAAGTAGGGTTTCGACTTGTCGATTGGAGACGTGAACGATCGTGAGATCGATCGCTTGTTCCGCGCTCCGTGCTTCCGTCATTGAAACGTTGACCGCATCACACGACTTTGCGATTTGCAGTACTGATTCACCTTGCCCTTGGGGTACTTGAATAATCAATTGGCGCATCTTCGGAATTGCCTCGCGTCTTTTGACTGCTGATTTTATTTAGATTTGCGCGAGATAGCGACACTCTAAAGTCAGATGCTATTTGAGTGAATTAGGCTTTATCGTCAGACATATAAGAGATTGCTCCAAGTCTTCCTAGGACAATAACCATCTAGACAGAAGGTTTCTTCGATCTTTTGAGGGATATTTTTCTGTGAGCCGCAAATGCTAGCATCTGAGAATTGTGGCAGCAAAATTAAAGTGACGTATGCCTTCTAATCCAACCCCTGAGCAGCAATCCTTTCGAGAGCGCAGCGAGATTCTTCAACAGTTTGATGACTGGCTAGAAACACCCATGATTGTTCTAGGATTCGCATGGTTTGCTCTGCTGATCGTAGAGTTGATTTGGGGGCTAAATCCCTTTTTAGAGAGCATTGGCATTACCATTTGGATTGTTTTTATTCTCGACTTTACCTTAAAGCTAGTTTTAGCTCCTCGCAAAATTAGCTATCTGCAACACAACTGGCTCACGGCTTTCTCACTGTTTTTACCTGCGCTGCGCGCCTTTCGGATTTTTAGAGTCATCCGTTTACTCAGGAGTGTTCGAGCAGTTCGCGGTCTACAACTGCTACAGGTTCTCACGCGCACAAATCGAGGGATGCGATCGCTCAGTGCCAGTTTTGGTCGGCGTGGGTTTGGCTATGTCGTAGCACTCAGCGCGATCATGACCTTGGTTGGGGCGACGGGAATTTATACCTTTGAGCGGGATGTGTCAGACGGGGCGATCGAGAGTTATGGAGCGGCGCTTTGGTGGTCAGCAATGCTGATGACGACAATGGGATCAGACTACTTCCCAAAAACGCCAGAAGGGCGAATTCTTTGCCTTTTGTTATCACTGTATGCATTTGCAGTGTTTGGGTATGTGACAGCAACGCTTTCAACATTCTTTATCGGTCGAGATGCTGACGATGATCAAGGAGAAATTGCCGGAGAGCGATCAATGCGAGCGCTTCAAACAGAAGTTTCAGCCCTGCGGTCAGAAATTCAGGCACTGATTCGTCAAGGTCACGATCGAGAAACCCAGTAACCTAAGAACTATTTTATGAACCCAACTAAATTAAGTAAACTCTGGGATTCGCTGCACTCTAGCTTTTGGTTTATTCCAACGCTGATGGTAATTAGTGCGATCGCGCTTTCGTTTGCGGCGATCAGTTTTGATCAATCGTCAGACTCCAATATCATCAGGAAGCTGGCATGGACATACTCATTGGGTCCGAGCGGTTCACGGGCGATTTTATCTACAATTGCCGGATCGATGATCACGGTTGCAACCACTGCCTTCTCGATTACGATCGTCGCGCTTCAGCTTGCCTCTTCCCAGTTTGGTCCGCGACTGTTGCGGAACTTCATGCAAGATACAGGCAACCAGGTAGTATTAGGAACATTCATCTCTACATTTGTTTATAGTCTGCTAGTGCTGCGAACGGTTAACGGAATTACGGAAAACCAGTTTGTGCCTCATCTTGCAGTTACAGGGGGGATTGTCCTCGCGATCGCGAGCGTAGGTGTGCTGATTTACTTCATCCATCATGCTGCCTCATCAATTCAGGTTGATCAGGTCATTACCAGAGTGGGTCATGATCTCACTGATGGCATCGATCGGCTTTTTCCAAAAAAGATTGGACAAGATATCCTCAAACATCAGCACAGAGCGGATGATATTCCAGTCGATTTCGATCGCGACTTTCAGCCCATTCACTCTCAGAAGAGCGGATATGTTCAAGCGGTCAATGAGCAGCAGTTAATGCAGATCGCAACAGAGAACAATCTTCTACTCTACATTCAACATCGCCCAGGGAAGTTTGTCGTAAAAAATAGTTCGCTTGTGCAGTGTTATCCTGGAGCGCAGGTTGACAAGCAACTCGCTAAAAAAATTAGCGACACATTTGTTTTAGGATTACAACGCACAGAGCAACAGGATATAGAATTTTCGATTGATCAGCTTGTTGAAATTGCTGCACGCGCCCTTTCGCCTGGCATTAACGACCCATTTACAGCGATTCGATGTATTGATCAACTGACTGCATCGCTTTGCTATCTGTTGCAGAAAGAAGTTCCCTCTGCCTATCGCTACGATGATCACAATCAACTTCGGGTGATTGCTGAACCTGTTACATTTGCACATGTGACCGATGCTGCCTTTAATCAGATTCGGCAGTATGGGAAATCTAGCGCAGCCGTCACGATTCGACTGCTTGAGTCGATCGCCACGATCACTTCTTATACTCAAACCGTCGAGCAGCGGAAAGCACTACGCCGTCACGCCGATATGATTCAACGGGGTAGCCCAGAAGGTCTTTCTGAAGCCCTCGATCGACAAGACGTTGACGATCGATATGATCAAGTTCTGACTGCGATCGCACAAACTAATGCAGCAAAAAACTAACGATGCGCCGTGGTATTTCTTCAGCTTTTTGTCTGGGGAAACAGTCCTATTATTTTTGGTAAAGCTAGAGTAGTGATTTTCAAAAGCCTGGTAGGTAGAGCAGCCTTTAGTTGGGCAAAGCTGAACATCGTTCTAGACCAGCACTCAAAAATGAAAATCGAGTGAATTTTTTGCCGCTCAAAGGGAAGAAGCTACGATGAGGTAAAAGCCCTTATAGTAAGCAGCGAGAGCGTAATAGCTCTGCAAATAACGTAACAATTTGATGGGCAACTATGACTGCTACCACACAAATTTGGCTTTGGATTGCTTTTGTTGGCATGGCACTGGGTTCGATCGCATTTGGTTTGAAAGCGGCAGGACAGCGACATCGAGAAGGCATGGAATTCTCAATGGTCAGCTTCTTCATCACGCTGTGGGCTGCTGCGATGTATCTGAGCATGATCCTGAGCGAAACGGTGCTGTTTGACTTCAAAGGGCAACACATTCTATTCTGGGGTCGCTATTTGGATTGGGTGATCACAACTCCATTGCTACTGCTAGATCTAGGAATCATCTCAGGAGTTCGACCGAAGCTGATTCTGGGAGTCATCGGTGCTGATGTCTTCATGATCGTGACTGGGTTTATTGCAACGCTAGAAGGTGCGCCTACAAATTACCTTTGGTATGCGATTAGCTGCGGCACGTTTCTTGCCATTCTGGGAGCACTTTTTACCGAGTTTTCTGATACGGCGCGGCTGAGAGATGGTAAAGTCAAGCAACTCTTTCTAAGACTCCGAAATATTCTGACCGTGCTGTGGTTTGGTTATCCGATCGTGTGGCTCTTAGGTACAGAAGGACTTCAGACTATCAACGTTGGGTTTGAGACGGCTTGCTATGCAATCCTCGATCTGTGTGCAAAAGTTGGATTCGGTCTTGTTCTAGTCTCAGCAGGTCGAGATGTTTTATCCGAAGCAAGCAGCGGCGAGCGTCGGCAGCAAGTGGCTGAGGCTTATCTAAACGAACCTACTTCTCGTCGTTGAACTCAGAGAGCAAAGTGCGGGTGTCGTTTTATCAAGAGAGAGGTAACCGGACTATGAAGTAACTGCCCTGTCCCAGTTGACTTTGTACTTCAATACTGCCTTGATGCGATTGAACAATTGTCTGCGCGATCGCAAGTCCTAATCCTGATCCTCCAGTTTGACGAGAACGATCTTGTTGCACTCGGTAAAAGCGACCGAAGATACGGTATAGATCTTCAGGTGCAATTCCAATCCCTGTGTCTTTTACCTCAACGATCGCATAATTTTCACTTTGGTTCAGAGACACGATTACTCTACCACCCGCAGAGGTTGCTCGAATCGCATTGTCAATTAGGTTGTAGACCAGACGATAAAGCTGATCTTCATTTCCCACAATCCTTACAGGTTCTAATGTCTGAGTTTGAGCATCTAGCGATACTTCGGCAGGAACTGCTAAGACTGCAAGTTCCTCAACCAAATCGTTGATCAAATCATTCAGACAACAAGACGTGAGTTGCCTCGCAGTTTCTTGATGTTCTAAACGGGCAAGAAGCAGCAGATCTTTAACTAACTGAGAGAGTCGAGTGGTCTGACGCTTGAGCGTGTTTAGAGGTGAGCTTTCTTGCACAAAAGCGGACTGGCTCAAGGATGCTTGCAGCAGTGCAGCCTCAATCGTCGCCTGCATTACCGCGATCGGGGTTCGCAATTCATGAGCGACATCCGTCGTAACCTGACTCATCTGCTGGTAAGAGCGGTAGATTGGCTGCATGGACAACCCAGACAGCCACCAGCTTGATCCTCCAATCAACACCAATGCCACTGGAAATCCCAGCAGCATCGTTAACCGCAAGGTAGCAAGATGCTGATCCAGGTCGGTCAGCGATCGCCCCACCTGCAAATAGCCCCACGGTTGATTTTGAGTTTGTAGCAGCAGCGAAACTTGCCGAAATTGTTCTCCTGAAGAAGTCCTTCGGGTCAGCCAGCGAGTTTTACCATCGGTTAGCGGCAACTCGCTTAAAGGTAAACCCGCGATCGCAACAGGCGTATCTAACAACTTCGACAAGCGGAGGTAGTAGTGAATCGGTGCAGCGGCTGCGGAGATCCGGTGCTTAACCGATGGCGATCGAGGACTGCATTGGGTCTGAGATTGACAAAGTTCGAGAGAAAGTTGGTGTGCCAGTTGCCGCAGAGGTTCTGATTGCTGTGAGACGGGTACAAGACTGTCATAAATCGCATCAGCAACTGATTCTAACCCTTGATCGATCGTCTCCTGGTATGTCTGTGCAACAACTTGATAGACTCCAAACCCAGACAAGCTCAAAATGCAGCCCATGACTCCTGCATACCAGGCAGCAAGTTTTAAGCGCGTTCGCTGAAATAGACGATTTTGCTTCATAAACGATTAGATCTTCTGCACGAATAATTTGCCCTCACCCTAGCCCTCTCCCCAAGGAGAGGGAACAAGAGGTTCTAGCTCCCTTCTCCCTGGGGAAAAGGGTTGGGGATGAGGGCTTGCTCCACTTCACGAGGAGGGTTGTCCAGATTCACGCAGGAGGTCTATTGACTAGCGTTGAAGCGATAGCCAACGCCATAAATATTTTCAATTAAAGCATTGATATTATCATCTCCTAGCTTACGTCGTAGCAGTCGCACTTGTACTGCCACCACATTGCTAATCGGCTCTTCTCCAAGTTCCCAAAGCTGATTCAAAATTTGATCGCGAGTGAGAATTTGGTTGGGGTGCTGCATCAAATATTCCAGCAATTGAAATTCTTTAGCCGTCAAAGCAGCACTCTGTTTCTCTCCGTTCGGTCGATCGCGCGTGACTGCATGAGCCGCGTAGTTTAGCGAGAGCGAACCAATGCACAGCTGTCGCGGCTGGAAATGGGGTGCTCGACGGTGCAGCGCCCGCAGTCGCGCTAACAGTTCGGGCATTTCAAAGGGCTTTATCAGGTAATCATCAGCTCCGCTATCGAGTCCAATAATTTTCTCTTCCATCCTGTCTTTTGCAGTGAGCATCAAAACTGGTAAAGCGCTTTTTCTTTCTCTCAATCGTTTGCAAAGTTCAATCCCAGAAAGACCTGGTAACATCCAATCGATGACAGCAAGCGAATACTGCGACCAGTGATCTTCGAGATGGCTCCACGCCTGACTTCCATCTAAGAACCAATCTACGATATAAGCCTGATGGTTTAGGACTTGTTTAATCGCGACTCCTAAATCTGGTTCGTCTTCGATCAATATCAATCGCATAGTTGCCAAAACAGTTGAGTTTGTTCGAGGTGATGACTGGGCTATTACTCTAATTTACTTTAATTCTAAGATTATCCGCTTAACTTACTCAGTATGAAAGCAGCTAGGAAGCCACAAACCCTAATGAGTCCAACAAAGTCATGCGCTCGCTCAAACGCCTCAGGGATTATGGTGTCAGAGATCGTCGCCTTTTTAATGTCATAAATTAAGACTCAACTAAAGACAGAGCAAAATTTCACTACAGTCTCACTTTTAAGACATTGCTGGAGTGACAGACTGCATGAGAGAAACGATCGCATCAGAAGATGCAGATTTATGCAGTAGTCCCACAATGCGATCGCCAGGTTGCCATACTTCTTTCGCAAGCATAATTCGTAGGTTCTGGTCTCGCTCGACTAACAGCGGCAGAAACTCACCTGATCCGATTAACGTTTGCAATTCAGTTTGTTGTGCGGTGTAAGTCTGCGATCGCAAAACAATTTCGATAACTTGTGCCTGATCCTGATTGAGGTACTGATTCCATAGCTCCAGATCAATCTGGGGTGCAAAAGCAATCTGGATATTGGGTGCAATCACACTAAAATCTGTTCCACTGTCGAGTGGCGATTGAGACAAAATTGCAATCAAATCAGGGCGAAACAGTTCTGAAGCACGCTGCGCTAAAATTCCATTCAGTTCTGGATTGTTTGACAACCCTAAAAAGGTGCTAGACGAGGAAATCCCTTCTGCTTCCAACTCCTCTAAATTTAAGTAGCTGCTAATCACAGGAATTTCGTTGAGTTGGGACGAGTCTGCTTCGCTAGCATTCAAGTCAATCACCGCGATCGCTTCTCCTCTCTCTTGTAGTAACCGAGTCAGCAGTTTTGCTAAGGGATGGTCGCCCACAATCACGGTTCTCACCTGATTTGCACGCAGCCCAAGCCAACTTGCGACCCAGCTCGCTGTCAGTCCCTGAACAAACACGGTCATCAAAATCGTGAGAAACACTAGCGCTTTGAGGGCATCGCCACCACTCATCCCCTGCTTGCTCAGAGAAATTGCAAACAACGATGCCATTGAAGCCGCGACAATGCCACGAGGAGCCACCCAGGACAAAAAGAATTGCTGTTGCCAGCTAAAGCCCCGATTCCAGGTGGAGAGTAGAATATTGATCGGACGGACAACCAGCATCAGTGCCAGGACCGCTAAAACACTGTTCCAGCCCAACGCAACGATACTCGCGATCGACAGATCAGCCGCCAAGAGAATAAATAAAACAGAGTTTGCAAGAATTCCCAACTGTTCATTAAACTGGCGCAGCAACCGTTCTTCTGGGATACAGGCTGATCGTAAAACCATTCCCATCACCACTGCGACCATGAGTCCCGATTCACTTCGGAGTGCTTGCGCCAAACTGAATGACCCCCACACGGTTGCTAACACGACTAAATTTTTCAATTCTTGGGGCAAAAATTGAGATTGCTTGAGCAGTAGGCTCAGCAAACCACCTGCGCCTAACCCGATCGCCAGACCCACTCCTAATCTTAGAACCAGTCCTTTTAGCACCAGCAGCGGAACGGTTGTACCGATTAAAACCAGCGGCACTTCACGACTACTCAAAATAATGTTGAGAGTGATCACAGCCACGATCGCGCCAATCGGATCGATCAAAATACCCTCGCCCTCTAGAAGGGTTGCCACTCGTCGCTCAACTCCAACAAGTTTCAGCAAGGGAGTCACAACGGTTGGACCGGTGACTACCACTAATGAGGCATAGAGAAATGCGATCGTCCAGGGGAACTGACTTAACGTGTGAGCCGCGATCGCGCCCCCTAGCAGCGTAATCACTACCCCAATGGTAACCAGGTTGCGAAGGCTCACCGAAACACTGTTCAGCTCGCGAATCTGCAAACTCAGCCCTCCTTCAAATAGAATGAGCGCGATCGAAAGAGACACGATGACTTCTAAACCGCTACCCAGAAGTGATGGTTCAAGCAACCCTAAGCCACTGGAGCCTAAAAGGACACCAAACAGCAGCAGAAAAATGATGCCGGGGATTTGAAGAAATTTGCCTAAAACCTGAGCCGCGATGCCAGCTAATACAGTGGTGCTAATCAGAGACGTAATGAGTAGAGAATCTTCCATCAAAATTTAGTCGTTCACAATGAAGAGTGGGCTAGATTGAGCATTCTAACCTTGCCATTGCGTGAGATCATCCCAATTTGGGCAATCCAGATCGCACGACAACCGTGAGTTGTTGGGGCGCACAACTCAAAAGTTCGACAACCTAGAGTACGTTTACCCCGAAATCAGCCACGATCGTCTTGCCGCCGCGATCGAACTATCGTCGCATCTTATATTTTCCAGTCTGCGGAAATCTCGCTCTTTCAAGCTGACAAGTGCAGGTGTTGGAAGTAAGATTGTAAAAAGTGTTTTAGGCTGTGATTCAGCGCCTTTGTGTCTATTTGTTCTCAAGGTCTTTGATTAGCATCTTCATCTCATCAATCTCTCTGACTTGCGCTGTAATGATTTCTTGAGCAAGTTTCTTGACTCGTGGGTCTGAGAGATTCGCCCGCTCACTCGTCAAGATTGCAATTGAGTGATGTGGAATCATTGCCTTCATCCAGGCAACGTCCCCGATCGTTGCTTGGCTGCGGACGAGCCAAAGCGAGAGAGCAAATATAATGATGCTGCCAACGAAGATACTAATATTTGTTTTTCGGTTTCTGTACATACTCATCATGAATCCGAGCATGATACCAGCCATTGACGCGCCCATTAGCAGAGCCATGTATGCTCTTGTCTCGCTGAAATAGATATGATCTAGGCGATAAGTATTCAGGTACATCAGCACGAACATCACGATCGTAGAGGTCGCGACCATCGCAGCAAATCTTCCATATTTGCCTGTAGACATTTTTTCGCTTCTCATACGTTTTTCCGTAGACATATGCCTCAATACTCCTTGATGATTTTGATCAATAGTCATTAGAATTTGGGTGCTTTTGCGAGTTTGTCTGCATAGACCAGCGCTCACTGCGGCTAAAAATGCACAGATTTATCGAACTCAAGATAAGAGATTGTTTAACAAGTGTCCTCCCTCTTGCGAAAGAAAGATATTCCTACTTCAAAGTGAGAGCAACTGCATATCAACTATGAATGTGGAAATTCCACAAAGGAAAGCTGTCAGCGACAGGATGGAATCAACCTGAAATTGCAGTATGTCTTAAGTGTGATTTTTTTTGAATTGTTCTGAACTAAACAAATCCTCAATGGTCTATAGAATCTGTTGACTAACCAGGTGAGACTTCATGAAAACCAGAACGAAATTGGGATTAGTCAGTCGTTCTTTGGCTTTATTCAGAGATAAGCTAGAAAGGGAACTGCACTTTTATGGGATCTGATGCTCTCACTAGAAGCGTGATTCCTGCTGTTTCTGTCTCCAAATCGCGATGTTTGAGAAGATTTTAATCTGCACAGATTTTGCCGATGGCTTGCATCGCCTTGCCTGTTTTGTCGCCAGTCTATCTGCTGGAGGCATCAGGCAAATTGTTTTTCTTCATGTTGTGCCACTGTCAGAAGTCGGAATTATTCCCAAAGTTGATAGCGATCGCATTGAGGAGGCTGAAACCCGACTCAGAAAAGCAGTCGGCGAACCTCCTGCCGAAGTTGAGGTCAAGATCGAAGTACGATCGGGGCGACCCGTTGAAACCATTCGTAGCGTTGCTCGAAGCTATCAGTCTGAGTTAATCATGCTGGGGTCACAGGCGCACAGTTTGCTAACCGAAAAGCTAACTAGCAGCATCGCGGCTGATCTCTCGCACCAAACGACCATTCCGCTTCTCGTTCTTCGCCCTCAATTAATCGCTGCCCTTACTGGCGAAGAATTAGCCCTTCGTTGTCAACATCTGTTGCGCTATTTGCTGGTTCCTTACGATGGAAGCGAAACGTCTAATTCTCTGATCCAGCAAGTCAAACAGTTGGCTGAAAAACAGCCGAGTCGGTTTCTAGAGTGCTGTAGGCTGTGCTGGATTATTGATGGTCTTCCGACTCAACCAGAGCGCGAAACGTTATCTCGTGTGAAAGCCGATTTAGAAGCAGCAGATTTGCGGGTTGAGGCAGAATTTCATCGAGGAGCAGTGCTAACTGAGATTTTAGAGTTGGCTCAAATGGATGGGATTAGCGCGATCGCGATCGCGTCAGGCACGATCGGCACATTCCAAGAATGGTTTGTTTCCAGTACTGCGGCGGATCTGCTGCGCCAAAGCTGGTGTCCGGTGCTTTTCTTCCCCAGCAAACGTTGAACGACCAAGATTTCGGCTGCTTCATTCCCGATTAGTGAGCCTCACATCAAGCACAGGTGTTTCCACAATCTGAACGGTCGTTGACGCAAAGGCGACGCGCCCATCTGTGGCGAGAAATTCATCCAGGATGCGAGTGAACAGTTGATCTTTTTTGATGCGTCGCACTTTGTAATCCACCACATAGCGCAGCGTAAATTCTATCCAGTTATCGTTGGTGACTAGCGTGACGATCGGTTCAATCTTGGCATCTTCAATCAAGTATTTACGCACCAGTTTTTTCCACTCATCCTGAGCTTGAGGAATATATCCTCCAACGACTTCATCTGCGACCTGCTGAAGAATCTGTCTGGCTAACCGATGATCGCTGCCATACTTCACCGGGACCGTAATTTCATCCCAGACAAATGCGAAATCGGCTGAGTAGTTGAAAACAGGTGCTTTAAACACAAAACTGTTCGCGATCCGCACAATCCGCCCGTTGTATTGATCTGCCTTGACCCATGCACCAATTTCCATCACCGTCGTTCGCAAAATGCTGATGTCAATCACATCGCCCATAATGCCACCTAGCTGCACTCGATCGCCCGGTTTATAAAACTGCCCCGATGAGATGGCGATCCATCCAGCAAAGCTGGCAATCACCTCTTGCAGTGCAAACGCAATACCCGCACCTACAACCCCAAACACAACCGTAAGTTGTCCTAGTCGATCGTTGAAGACAATGGTGATAAACAGCGCAGTCACCAGATAGCCCACCAAGGTGATCATTTTGCGAAACCGATAGCGAATATCCGGATCGGGAATGAACTGCGAGAGGGCGCGGCGTGAGAAATGAACCACGAGATTGATCGCGAAGATGCCAACGATCGCAATAATGAACTTCACAACTGTTGGATCGGATAACCACTGCTGAGTCGGTGCTGTAATACTGTCCATTAAGATGCTCAAAAAGATGGGTGTTTATTTTGTTTCAAGTTCCCGCACGGTTGGAAGGCGTTTGCTGATTAGGTTGAGTGGACTGTCCGTTGGATGAATCTTTCGGATCGCTCAGAGATGTAATTCTAAATCCAGGAGCAGCATAGTCACTGGGTAGATAGTTCTCTGGAATTGTGTTTTGATTACCATCTCGGACAGCGCGGTAGTGAGGTGACAGAATCTCAATTCCGACTTCGTTGCATTGATCTTGAATATTTTGATGCAGTTCTGAATAGATTTTTGCCATGATCGCAGGCTGGTTAGTATAAGCATTTAGCTCATAGCTAACATAAAATCATCTAGACTCGTTTGCAGAACAAAGGGAGCAGGGTTTTGCAAAAGGTGTTGAGTGACACGGGCGGCTCCGATCAGGGTTTCATGGACTTTACGCCAGGGCACGTCATAGCCAAGGGTGACTGTTGTGTGCAGAATTAGCGGGGTTTCGGTTGCTGCTAAAGCACTGTAGTTGATCACCTGACTGTTGAGTACGGTTGAGTTGGGAATCGTGATTACAACATTCTTGATCGTCCGCAGTTGTGTTACGAGTAACGTCTTTTCAAGCACATCCCCGATCGCGTCTCCTACTTTGATGCGATCGCCCGCTTTGAATGCGCGAGTGTAGATCAAAATCACACCCGCAACCATGTTGGCGATCGCAGAAGATGATCCGAGCGAAATCAACAAACCTAAAAACAGAGAAACGCCCTGAAATGCGGGGGACTTTGCACCTGGAAGGTAAGGAAATGCGACGACAGCAGCGAGTGCAATAATTAAAACCGTCGTTAGGCGATTCGTCGGCTCTGCCCATTCTGGATAAAACCAGGGAAACGCCTGATCTCGACCTAACTGAACAAACAGCAGCTTTGTAAAGCGAAGAATATAGTACGTTACAACGGCGATGAATGCCACAAGCACCAGATTAGGCAAGTAGCTGAGGAAGCCTTGCCAAAAGCTGCCTAGAGCGGCTGACAGGTTTGCAACGACCGCCGATCCGAGTCGCTTTGTCCAAGGGAAGAAACTTAAGACCAACGTGAAGTAGAGTCCCAAGAGTGCCAGTCCAATGGCGAACCGAATCCACTTCACAAACTGAGTCAGCAATGTAGCGACCTGAGAAGCTGAGAGCAGCTCAAAACTCTGGATTCTCAACGACCTGAGCGCAGGTGCTTGGGGAGACGTTCGCTGCGTCAAAATTCGAGCGAACCCTTTGCCTAACAGCTTTAGCAAAACAAATAACACGATCGTAGCAATGACCGTATAGAGCACCCCGAATAAAAGACTTTGGGTGCTATGTTCCTGTCGATATTGCCTGATCGCAGTTCGGAGTTTAGCGACATATTCATCGGCAAGCTGCGATCGCGTTTCACCTGCAAACTGAGCATCGGCATCCGTAATGCTAAACAATAGCTGGTCGCCCGCCTCGATCGTTGTCGCGTATTGTTGGTCTTTTACTTTGATAGTGTTGATTGGAATGGCAACATCAGCCGCGATCGCTCCCACTCTTTGAGTCACAGCCTGCGCTCGTTCTGCTGCTGAGAAGGAACCGACTTGTGCTTGTACTACAAAGAGCTTTTCACCACCTAGCAGCACTGGGGTTCCCTTGACTTGATTATCGATTGGATTGTCGATCGAGTTTGCAGGATTGGTTTGAGCGATCGCAAAGGGAACGGAGATCGTCAGCAAAAAAACAGCTAGGGCGATCGTTAAAAACCACCCTAACTGTTTACGAACGTTGAATTTCATGTCTTGAGCCTTAGATTACTGAATCGGAACGTTTGGAAATTGTGTAGGAGGGTAGTTTTGCCGATCGCTCTCAGACGGTGGCAGCTCTGCGGGTCGAGCAGGACTGCTGACTGCTATCCTCTTCTCCAACTCCTGAATCGTGTAGTCTCGGTCATCAACTGCTCGTTTGAGGGTGGCGATTTTTCTCATTCTGCGAATCGCGGTCGGAGTCGAGACGAGAAACCCCATCAGCACGCCCATCGAAAAAATAAACAGCGCTACGAGTGCCATCGGCGCTTCATAGTTCCAGCCCAGAAAATGGACCGCGACGGATGCAGCGTTTTGAGTCGCAAAGACCACCGCGACGATCGCAATCAGCAGCGCCAAAATCGTTAACAGTTTCACAATGTTCTTCTCTAGGAGGTTCAGAAAGTAGGGGTGTTAGAAACATTATTACCCAAAGTTATCGTATCACTGCCTTCTAGCAAGCTCACTGAATCGTTTACCAATCTTCGCCTCCTATTCAGCGATCGCTCCACACACGATCGTCATCCAAATTACACCGTCCGTTTTGGTAACGATCCTGCAAAATAGAGATTAAAGTCGCCCCAATCAATTCTCCTCAAAGGCATCATGGTACGCATCGGAAAATCGATTTGGAACCGCTTTTTGCGCCTACTGTTGCGTCCAAAGCGATTGGCAATTTTTGAAGCTTGCCTGATTGGATTAGTGTCAGGACTGGCGGCGCTCTTGTTAGCGCAAGGAGTTGGCTGGCTCGGCGGATGGCGGCAGCAGGCAACCCATTTGATCCCGGCATATCTGGCGCTACCTCTGATTGGATCGCTGGGTGGATGTTTGTCTGGATTGATCGTCGATCGTCTAGCTCCAGCCGCGAGTGGCAGCGGCATGACCGAAGTAAAGGCGGTACTCGCGAACGTTCCGATGCCCCTAAATCTTCGCATTGCACTGGTGAAGTTGGTCAGCGCCACGCTTGTCCTTGCGGCTGGAATGCCCCTTGGACGAGAAGGACCAACCGTACAAATCGGGGCAGCGTTGGCAAGTCAACTGACTCGATGGTTCCCCACATCACCCGATCATCGTCGTCAAATTCTCGCCGCCGGAGCGGGAGCAGGACTTGCTGCTGCGTTTAATGCGCCGATCGCAGGCGTTTTATTTGTCGTCGAAGAACTGCTGCAAGACGTGTCTGGAATCACGCTAGGAACCGCGATCCTGGCTTCGTTCATCGCGTCGGTGGTCGCTCGCATTAGTGGTTCGCACAATCTCGATTTAGATTTGCATCTGGTCGCCTCCAACACCAGCTTTTCTGCTCCTGAGATTCCCTTTTACCTGCTGCTTGGAGTTCTGGCAGGTGGTCTTGGTGTGCTGTTCAATCGCTCAATTCTGACCAGTTTGACCTTGTACCGCCGTCTCAATGTGAGCTTACCCTGGCGAGTCGGATTTGCGGGACTCATGACCGGAATTGCCTTCGCTGCCTTACCCGATCTCTTTCGAGACAATGCGGGACTGAGAGAAATGCTCCTAACGGGGAATGCAGACTGGCAACTCGTCGCGATCGTCTTTTGCGTCCAATTTTTTCTGATCGTCGCTACCTATGGTTCTGGCGCACCAGGGGGATTGCTGATTCCCAGTATGGTTCTGGGTGCAGCATTAGGCTACTTAGTTGGCGTTGGAGAACACCAGATTTTGGGGTTAAGTCTAGCAACCACTTATGCCCGAGTGGGAATGGCAGCCTTTTTCTGTGCGGTTGCCCGGACTCCAATTACTGCGGTCATCATCGTGTTTGAAATGACCGCTGACTTCAATTTAGTATTGCCGTTGATGATTGTCTCTGTAACTTCTTATCTGATTGCAGAATTGTTTGAAGAAGGTTCACTCTATGATGATCTGCTTGAATTTAAAGGCATTCACCTAACCGAAGAAACGACTGCTCAAGATCCTTGGACAGATCTCACCGCATCGGATGTGATGCAGCCCAGAGTCGAAACGCTCTCTAGTCAAATGCGGCTCGAAGAAGCGTTGCAGGCGTTTTCTCAGTCTTCCCATCGCACCTTCCCGATCGTCGAGAGCAACAAGCTAGTCGGCATTCTCACTCAAAAAGATATTGCTAACCTTTCTGTGCGCGGATTAAACAGCGAGAATCTGGTGAGCGATCTGATGACCCCCGATCCCGTTCGCATTGACCCAGAAGATACGCTTGCCTACGTGCTGCATTTACTCGATCGACATGATCTCAGCAGCTTACCCGTTGTAGAAGGACGGCGAGTGGTTGGGATTATTACCCGCAGCGACATCATCCGCGTTGAAGCGGCGTATCTCAACAACGAAAATCTCACGGAACCCAAGACAGAGCGATCACACCTGATTCATCAATCTCGATCGCCAGAAACGGGGCAAGGAAGGATTCTCGTGCCGTTGAGTAACCCAAAAACATCGCTGACGCTCCTAGAAATGGCAGTGGCAATTGCCCGCGATCGCAACTATGAAATTGAATGTTTGCAGGTGATTGTCGTACCCAAGCATCATGCGCTTGCAACAACGCCAGTGAAAACAGCAGAAGGTCAAAAACTACTAAAGCAGGCAAGTCGTTTGAGTCAAGCGTGGCGAGTTCCGATTCATACTCAGATTCGAGTAGCGCACGATTTGTCAGGTGCCATTCTAGAAACGCTCAAAGAGCGACACATTGATCTCGTCGTCATGGGTTGGAAAGGAAGTACAACCACGCCGGGACGGGTGTTTAGTCGCGTGGTCGATACCATGATTCGACAGGCTGCTTGTGAAGTAGTGTTGGTGAAGCTAAGCGATTCCTTTGGAGCTGCACAAAGCGCGAACCGACTTGAGCGATGGTTGGTGCCGATGGCAGGTGGACCCAATGCCCAAGAAGCGGTTCGATTGCTGCCTGCATTGATGTCTCTGAGTAAAGCCGCACAAATCCGATTATTTCATGTGTACAAGGCTTCAGAAGAGCGCAAAACCGATGATGCGGGGTTGGACACTGAGGCAGTTTTGACAGCCGCCGCTCAGTTCCTCAAGCCTCATACGAATGCCTCTATCTTGACAACTTCGGTCTGCGCTGATTCTGTGCCTGCGGCAGTGCTGAGTTATGCCAAACAAGATCAAAGCGATGTCATTGTTTTGGGCGCGAGTCGAGAGGGCTTGCTGCAACAAATGCAGCAGGGAAATATTCCCGCCGTGATTTCTCGCCAAAGCACCTGCACTGTGATTTTGGTGAGAGCGTCATGAAGCTGAAAAGAGACAAAAGTAAATTGTAGGGCAATGCTACTCTGGGAATTTGTTCTCGTCTTGAAACTTTTCGTAGAGGAACGAAGAGAGTTCTTGATTCAGTAGCCCTGTTCGGACTAAATCTGCGTAGGTGTCGGCTTCGATCGCAATCAGTTCACTGTGTAATTGTTGAGTAATCCAGTCTCGAATCGCCGAATTTTCTACTTCAAATCGACTGATTTCTGTTTGTAAATGCTGTAGTTCTTCTTGAATCAAAGCTTTTGAGTCACGATAAATTTCTGGCTCAATATTAGGACGCAACTCAACTTCATCTAGGTGCTGTAACACTCGACTCAATGCCATATGTCGAGCGATCGCTTCTGCATACTGCTGACGCAGCGGCTGACTACCGAGCAGCTTTAACGCTGTCATCAACGGTTGAATGCTCAATCCTTGAACGAGTAGCGTAAATAAAACCGCACCAAAAACGGCTGCAATGATCGCATCTCGATCGCCCAAACTTCTCGAAACGCTCAGAGCAAGCGCGATAGAAACCGAGCCGCGTACTCCGCCCCACCAAAGTACCGTTTGCTCTTTGATCGGAATCCGAACTTTAATCAGGCGATTGCTAAACCATCCCAATCCATAGATCGCGATCGCACGAGTCAGAAACATCATGCCTACTGTCACCGCGATGATGCCCAGATTTTTTCCCAAACTCGTAAAGTAAATCTGATCCCCAATCAACAGAAACACGATCGAGTTCACAAAAAACGATAAAAACTCCCAAAATGCCGTCACAATCACTCTTGTCCGAGGACTCATGCCAATTCGAGAGCCGAAGTTGCCCAAAATTAACCCAGTGGCAACCACCGCAATCACCCCTGATCCCCCCAGATCTTCAGCAATTAAATACACTCCATAAGCAGAAACGAGCGTTAATGATTGCTCGACTAAGGGCAAATCAAATCGCTGCGTGATGTAGGAAATTCCAAACCCGATCGTGCTGCCGATCCCGATCCCAATTCCAACCACCTGCACAAACTCAAGCAAAATAGATTGCGGCGTTAGCTCACTCGCTCCATACGCCATTGCCGACAAAGCACTAAACGCGACAACCGCCATGCCATCATTAAATAAACTCTCGCCTTCCATGACCGTTCTCAGTCGTTTATCTGCACCCAGTTCTCGAAACAAGGCGGTGACAGAAACTGGGTCAGTGGCAGACAGACACGCCCCGATCAATAAGGCAATCGGCAGTGCGACGTTTGCAAGCTGATTGAGTCCGATCGCAACTCCTGCAACCGTAATGACAACACCCCCGATCGCATAGAGACAAATAGGAAAGAAGTCACGTTTTAAGTCTGACCACTGCAAGTTCCAAGCTGCTTCAAACAGCAGTGGCGGCAAAAAAATTGATAAAATTAGCCCTGGCGAGAGTTCCACTAACCGAATATCGACAAAGGCTAAACCTAAACCGACAATCACCAATAAGAGGGTGTAGGGAATCCGATGGAGCCAGCTTATAATCTGGGGTAGCGTGGCAACGCCGAGAGAGACCGCAAGCACTAAAAGAAATTGCTTCAAGTTAACCGCAATTTCATGTGGGTTTGGCTGTCCAGCTTCAGATGAAGTTTGTTGAATGAGCAGCGTTGTGGCATCAAGAAACATAGAGATGATTTGGAGTTAGCTGAACCGTTTTTTCGCCTTAGAAGTGACGAAACGAATGCACTTTGTGATGCGTAACCGGATGGGCAGTGGAATAATTTGTCCACAGCAAAGAGAGCGCAGAGCGATAGACCAGGAGCGGCTTGCACAGGCGTTAATAGCATGAAGCAAATTGATTTTATTGCTGACTGGGAGCAAGCGATCGAGCCGTCACATCCGTACATTGTAGATGAATTAACTGACTCGGCAGGAAGTCCCCCGCTATAGATATACTCATCTTAGAGGCGGGATGAAAGCCAGGTTTCTTTCTGTTAGTGTCATGAATTTTTCGCCACAGATTTACGATCGTGTTTAGCATGGTCTCGCTCAATCACCCAGAAAAACACGATTAAACAACTGGTTTCATGAGGGAAGGCTTCGATTTCATCGGACTTCGTGCGAAATTCTCGAAATAGACGTTCTAGATGGTTAGTCGTGCGAATATGGCGGTGCAAAGTGCTGTCATATTGATAGAACGTCAATGTCAGTTCTAGACCCCGCTGAAAAACTTGTACTGCCTTGGGTTCGAGCCGTTCCCACTTGGAGATGAACTGTTGCAACCGCTGCTGTGCGTGCCCCAGACTGTCTGCTTCATAAATCTCGTATGCCTCAGATTCGATTTCAAAGCGCCGCTGCCGCTTCGCCTCATCGGGTTTAAGCG
>JBBQYE010000023.1:0-20082 GCA_038208945.1 Leptolyngbyales cyanobacterium
TGATTAAAGGCTAATCCGCACTGCTCACAGCATTCGTCTTCCCACAAGGCAGGAGTCCGAAATCCAGTGCCGCACATCGGACACAAACTCAAGAGGCGGAGTTGATGACGCTCGCATCGATTCGTTTTTGCCCGTTGCCACGTCGATCGATGCATCGGCGTTTCGCCATAGCAGACAGGACAGAGGCGCGTTTGCAGGTGCAGGGGAGCCGGCGGCAACATTTTTGCCAGTTGCTTTGAACCGACCTCGACCAATTTTGATAAGGCAATCCGTTGAAGCTCGGTGGGATTGCGCCGCCGGGAGGGGATTTCCCAGTCCTGAACCCACGCTACGCATACGCCCAGATGCTCCGCAATCGCTTTGTGGCTCAACGCATTAGCACGGCGAAACCGTCCCAGGAAATGACCGAAGCTTTCATCAGGGTAGGCACTCACCCGAAACACCCAGCTTTCAGAGGGCATCATTTTACTTGTACTCCAGTGCCACTTGGCTCAACAGGGATACATCAATGTGTGAGCGCCCACTTTGCAACGCTCGTCTTGCCGCAGTCCGCAGAATTTCATCAAGTGCTCCTAAATAACCACGGGTCGTGGCTCCTAGAATCTTCTGCATCGGAGCGCTGGTTAGATTAGAGGACTGCGGCAATTTCAGCACATGTTCTCCCCAGATAGCGGGGGTGTCTTCTAAGGCTTGACTATCGAAGCGGTGAAACCGATGACACGCCATGAACCGATTATGGACTTGCTCATCTCGGCGCACTACCGCATCTAGGCGATCCGTGCCCACCAACACAATGGCGATGCCCAGCAAGTCAAAGACATCCCGAATCTCTGAAAAGGTTTTGGGGCGCAAGCGATGGGCTTCGTCGAGGATAATCATCTCGACCTGACACGCTTTGAGCAGTCGGTACACGCGCTCACGGAGGTCGGAGATCGTCCCATTGGTGACGCGATATTTCAAGTGCTCCAACAGTCCCACAAATAATTCCCGCTGACCCGTTTCGGTCGTCGCGTGCCAATAGATGACCGGGACGATCGGAGCATCCCCACTGGGCTGATGGGGGGCGTACTTAAGTCGATACGCATTACAGGCAAAGGTCTTGCCGGTTCGTGAATCGCCAATCACACGGCAGGCTTGCCGACAGTGCCGCTTATCCTCTAACCAGGCATGAAACTGACGGATCGATTCCAGTTCCACCATGCAGTGGCGTTGGAGACGTTCGACTTGCCGTTGGACGACCACATCCAGTTGGCGAGGGGGTGGGACAATGATTTCCATCTCTCCCGGGTTCACCACAATCCTCCCTTCCGTTTTAGGTCTTCGTAGTCATCGACCCGCACATAGGGCACGGGCTTTTTAGGCTGCGTTGTTTCAATGATTGGTTCTACTGGAGGGAAAACAAACGGTATTTTTGATTCTCTAACGCATTCTTCTAAGTTGGGCATATCAGTTTCAGAAATCGTTGTAGGTTTGATCGCATCCGCATTCTGTTTTTTCTTCTTTTGCCGTTGCAATTTCGCAATAGTGTCATCGCGGTCTCGCACTTCTGTCAACTGCGATCGGTTATCGATAATGTTGCCGGATGCTCGTCTGCATTGGCTGATGGCTTGAGCTTCTCTATAGGACAAGGTTTCCGTTTCCCAACCCTGGGCATGGGCACGAGTCAGAAACACTTCCTTTGACTCTTGAGGTTGATAGATGTAAATCGTGGTGATGTCGCGGGGTGCAGCGCGAATACGTGTCTACCACGATCGTTAACCACGGTCGCCCTAGCAAGCTTCCGTCGCATCCACGACGAGGACATCCACTTTGGTGTGATCCGCTTGCCAAACCTGGTTGCTTTACTCCACCGCAATTTCCAGCCCTTCACGGGTTTTCACGAGCAGGCGCGACCCGTTCCAGCCAATCGACCGCTGCGGCTGCTGAGCTTGCTCGATCAACGGCTTCAAGATGCGGTACACGCTCATGTGGCTCGGATAGGGGGTTGAGCCTAGTTCTTGCGCTCGCACTTTCACCCGCACAGCAACTTGTGCCGGACTCAGATACCGACTCCCGCGATTGCCGTCGCGATAGGTTTTAACAATAAAGGCTTGCCACTCTTCACTGACTCGGAATTGTCCTCGATCCGAACAGTCGCGCCAGCTCAACCCCGCAATCCCCCTACGCTTCCACTCACGCACCAGTCGCTGAATGCTGCTGATACTGAGATTCAATCGCTCGGCGACCGCCTGCTGCCGTTGACGATACTCCTCGCGATCAGACGCACCCATGAGACCCTGGATCACCTCCACTCGCAACCGCTGTTGCTCCCTCAAAGGGGTCACGATCTCGGGCGCAATTTCCGGCTTGACCTCATCTTGACCCACCTCATCGCCGTCCCGGTTTTACCACGCAGTTAATTTGTTAATCTTACGCTCTAAAAGAACGCACTTAATCTGTTAAGGCTACGTTCGCTCGTCTCATTCCTGTCTCAACGCTGAAACTCCCGTTGCAAGAGCCTTTCGGCAACTTTCACCCCCACGCAGAGCATCTCTGGACGGGATGGGATGACTCGGACTACGACCAATGGCAGTGGGATTTAGTTGTGTACTACCACAGAACTCATTCCCCGGAGGCAGTCCCCGTACAACTCTCGCTTTATCCCTTTTGAACGGGTGTCGATCATGGGGTCTGAGTAGTAACGAGGGAGCACTTGAAAGCCAAAGAAACACTGTATTTATAAACGGTTTAACTGTTCAACCCTTAGAGCTTTTAACACTTCTCTCAAATCGTCAGATTTCCGAATTTCATCCCAGTCAATTTCAAGACCGTCCAGCAAGAAGTCGATCACAATTTGAATTAAGTGGATTGGATACATTCGCTCAGATGGGGCAACGGGGTCTGCATTATTAGCTCTAATTTGGGCAGCTAGTTCATTCAATCGATTGTGGCGGCTCTCCCCAATATCGATATTGATTTTCTTGGGTCGATGTGAGATCTTGAACGGCAAGGTCGAATTGAGCTTACCCGCAATCAATTGTACGCGGTAGGTGCTCTATCCGACGGTGGATGTTGTATTTCAACCCAATCCGATACGCTCAGGCTCTGATACATTGATAGATCTTGCACGCTATTATCTCTCAGTGATTTTATTAAAGTGGCTACAACTGTTCACTCCCAGACCGCAGTGAATCGTCTTGTTCTCAACCTGATTACGGGTGGAACAATGGGACTATTGCTCGTGATCACCAGCGTTTCGTTCAGCACAGTCATTTTTTCTGGCGAGCTGTCAGCCTCATTGCAGTTTGGCATCGGACTACTTCTGTTTAGCTCCACAGTCATCAGCGCGATCGTAGCGCTTTTCAGTGCTTATCCTGCGATGCTAGCAATCGTCTCGGAACCTTCAATTCCGGTGCTAAGCTTGGTTGCACGTCAAATCTTAGAGGCGATGCCGAACGCTTCTGCTGAGGAAAGGCTGATGACAGTTGCCGCAACTATCATCTTTAACTCAGTGATGAGCGGTTCGATTTTTTTAGCGTTAGGGTCATTTAAGCTGGGCGGATTCGTGCGATTTATTCCCTATCCAGTGGTGGGCGGCTTTTTGGCAGGGACAGGAGCACTGTTAATTTTGGGGACGCAACACTCGATTAGTGGGCTAGATCCGCATCATTTCGCCGTTTCAGCACTGTTTCACCCGATCGTTTTGCTGCAATGGGTGCCAGCACTGATCTTTGCAATCGCCATGTTTGTGCTGCCGCAGCGCATTGAACATTTTTTAGTGATTCCAAGCATTATTGTCGGCGCGATCGCACTCTTTTATCTGGCGCTGCTGCTCACGGGTACCCCGATCGCCCAAGCCCAAGCCCAAGGATTATTACTACAGCAGATTCCAGCGGGCGGCATTTATCAATTTTCAACAATCTCGGCGGTGACTCACGCAAATTGGCAAGTGGTATTGCAACAAGTTCCAAGCCTAGCGGCACTCTGGTTGATTGATACGATCGCGCTTTTGCTCCACGCCAACGGAATCGAGCTAGTCGTTTCTCGCGATTTGGATTTTAATCGCGAATTAAAAGTGGCGGGAGCGGCAGCGATCGCGTCTGGGCGGGGGGGGGGGTGGGGGGGCTTTGCAGGTTCTGGGATCAACAAACTGGTTCACCATTTGGGTGGAACTAGCCGTTTGGTCGGTGGATTGGTTGCTGGAATTTGTTTGGCGATGCTTCTCGGCGGCGCGGCGCTGATATCGTTTATTCCGAAGTTTATTTTGGTTGGAATTCCGCTGCTGTTAGGCATTGAGTTTTTTTATGAATGGCTGTATCAGGCGTGGTTCAAATTCTCGCGATCGGACTACGCGATCATGGTGCTGATCTGGTTGGTGACGGCTACAGTCGGCTATCTGCAAGGCATTGGGGTTGGACTCAGTGCCGCTATCGTGCTGTTTGTCGTAAACTACAGTCGGTTGACGATCACGAAGCGAGTTAGCTCTGGCGTATATCAACACAGCAATGTCTTAAGGACATCTGAAGAAATCGAAATTTTGCAAGCTGAAGGCGAACAGAGCTATCTTGTAGAACTGCAAGGGCTGATCTTCTTTGGCACCGCAAATAAGCTGCTCAATCAGATTCGCGCTCGTATCGATCGGTCTGATCTCATTCCGGTGCGATTTGTGCTGCTAGATTTTCGCCTTGTGAGCGGACTTGATGCTTCAGCCGTTTTGAGTTTTATCAAGCTTAAACAAGTGGCAACTGCAAAACAAGTGCATTTAGTGTTTACGCATTTGTCACCTGAAGCGATGCAGCGACTGAAGCAAGGCGGCTGTTTGAATCCTGACGATCCACTCTGTAATGTCTTTGAAGACCTCGATCGAGGTCTAGAGTGGTGTGAGGATCAGATTCTACAGACGAAAAACCTGACTGAGTTAGGAGCGCGATCGCTGGTTGATCACTTGAGAGCCGATTTTGTGGACTTTAGCCAAGTCGATCGCTTGATGAGCTACTTACGATCGCAACCTGTTGCCGCTGGAGAGCATTTGTTTCACCAGGGCGACCTGTTTGATGGTCTTTATTTTGTCGGTTCGGGTCAAGTCAGCGTCGTGCTAGAACTCGACGACGGCAAGACCAAGCGGATCCGGACTTATACGATCGGCAACACGATCGGGGAAATCGGGTTATATCGCAAAACGATTCGGATGGCATCGGTGGTAGCAGACAAGCCGAGTGTGGTTTATTTTCTGTCTACCGAGGCGTTTGAGCAGATCGTATCAACTGATCCACTATTAGCAGCAAGTATTCATCGATTTATTGTCAATTTGCTCGCAGAACGACTTTATCACCGAGAGCAAGAACTCAAAAATTTATTGCAGTCGTCTTAGAGGATGTCTGAGAAGACTATCAGGCAAGTCGCCAGACGCGAAAATAGTGGTACACCGTTTTCCACTTGGGAAAATCACTCGGCAACATCCGCCAAGCACAACCCGCGCACAAAACATACAGAATTGCGTTTACCACGGCTTGCAACTCTATACTGCGGGGACGACCTCCTGGTTTCGCTGCTGGCAGTAAGCTCGATAGCAGTTCCCACTGGTCTTAGGTCAGGTTACTCGGATACGATGTTGTCATGGCTCTCAAACGCTGTCGCATATCTTGTTATTGACAGACTATCGTTTTGAGAGCTTTTCTGCTTCTCAGACATCCTCTAAGAAGTACCGCAGATATAAGGACTGTGGAGAGAGTTTTACAGAGCATTTGTAGACTCAAACCCTCATCCGAATCTTAGCCGACAGGCAACCGACACAAGCGGGTCTATCGGCTAGGGTTTTCAAAACCCTTTTGTGGCATGGTTTCTAGACAGCCGATTTTCTGCCGATTTTTCCCTCTGGGGTCTAGCCGATTCTGCCGACAGAGCGGATAGCCTACTCGCAAACACTCGTGAATTAATGTTAGGAGAAATGATGTACAGTACTCGAAATTCATCGATCAAAGTCATGCTGATCAGCTTCGCAATCGGTGGGCATTTGGCACATTCTTTAATGTTGTCCCTAAAGGTCTTCTGTCTTGGGATCAATCGCAGCCAACGAACACTAGAGAAGGGTAGACAATGCTTGACTTGACCAGAGTGCTTTTCTATCCTTCAGTCTCCCTGTCAGAGCGCCAAAATCTACCCAGAGAGTCAGGTGTTTATTATCTGAGATTAGGGTTCAAGGTTGACTATATTGGACAGTCAACAAGTCTGCGGCAGCGATGGACAAATGAGGGAGATTGGAAGCATAAACAGAGAATCAGAATCGAGCCACTACCCAACAAAAAACGCTATCGACTTCACTATCGATTAGTTCCGAAACGCAAGCTGGACTGGGTTGAATACTCAGAAATCGAGCGATTCAATCCGCCCTACAACGTGAAGAGAGTTGATCGTCAGAAATGCGTTGATTAGCGATTGAGACTTGAGCTGCTGGGTATTGACTTGCTCTAGATGGCTGCAATGGGTTTGATCGCTGTTTTTCTGATTTGGCTGATGGCTAAATAACAACTCAAAACGGCTTCGCATTGATTGAAGATCGTTCCGACCTAATGTTTCAACCGCTAACTCATTCATAGAATCATAGGATTTCAACCATGACGCAATACCGTGTCTTCGACGAACAAGGACTACTCCATGCTTGGTTCCAGCGCCTTCCTGGAAAAGAGAGTGACCCACGCTATTTTTCCATCCAAGACAAAATTGCTGAGAACTGTCCCGAAACCATTAAATTTGGCTTAACGCGATTGCCCATTGTGGGTGAATTGCTGCAAGTAAATCGCTTTTTTTGGCAGGTTCAGCAGGTCGTTCATTACCAATCTTGGAAGGGGAAAGACCCTTACAATGTTCATGAACTTTTGACTGGCTCTCCTGAGCCGGTAGCAATCATCCATATTTGCTTTTATGGGGCAGAAGGCTGAAGCTCATTCTTAAAAGGGAAGGCAGCACTCATCTTTTGCCTTCCCTTTTGGTATTTTGCATCAAGAGGCTTAATCAATACGTTTTACCAATACTCTTTCTGTGACGACTCTTGCTGGCTGGGTCGAGCGTGCCTATCAGAAGCAACTATACCGTTCAGTAGGTTGTTACTCAGATCGAACAAGGCACGAAAATTCCCACTTTTGTCCCGACTTTACGCCCACGTTCAAACGGATGCCAAGGGCTATTATTTAAGCTTCGATTTCACGCCTAACGCACTCCCATGATTGCTTATCGAAGATGAGTTTGTTCTCGACAAGACCCTCCTAATACACTTGCACCCTTTCCACTCCTGCTCTACAATGGCGGCGTTGTGGTGAGGACAAACGGTAATGAATAAAGGGGAACTCATTGATGCCATTGCTGAAAAAGCAGCGGTCAGTAAGAAAGATGCTGATACCGTG
This sequence comes from Leptolyngbyales cyanobacterium, assembly GCA_038208945.1. Lineage (GTDB taxonomy): Bacteria > Cyanobacteriota > Cyanobacteriia > Leptolyngbyales > Leptolyngbyaceae > Phormidesmis_A. The sequence goes on from JBBQYE010000023.1 coordinate 7,380, forward strand.
TTGACCGCAATTCTGGACTCGATCGTCGAGGCGGTTTCCTCTGGTGATAAAGTCTCGCTAGTGGGGTTTGGGTCGTTTGAACCGCGCGATCGACAAGCGAGAGAGGGACGCAACCCCAAGACCGGGGACAAGATGACGATTGCGGCGACTCGGATTCCGGCCTTCTCTGCGGGGAAAGCCTTTAAAGAGAAAGTGGCACCGAGCGACTAATTAAAACGATGAGGCAGGAGGATGCGGAAAATCATCCACATAGACATGGACGCTTTTTATTCCTCGGTAGAACAGCGAGATCAGCCGCGCTATCGGGGTCAACCTGTGGCGGTGGGCGCGACTCCCAACCAGCGAGGGGTGGTCTGTGCTGCCAGCTATGAAGCGAGGAAGTTCGGCATTCACTCTGCAATGTCTTCACGAGTCGCGATTCAGCGATGTCCTCATCTGATTTTCGTTCCCCCTCGTTTTGAGGTCTATCGAGCCATCTCCCAGCAGATTCGCGCCATCTTCAAGCATTACACCGATTTGGTCGAGCCTGTGGCATTGGACGAAGCCTATCTTGATGTCACCGAGAATAAGTTAGGGTTGCCCTATGCGACCACGATCGCACGAGAAATCAGAGCCGCTATCTTTGCAGAGACAGGTTTAACAGCATCGGCAGGCGTGTCCTTCAACAAGTTCTTGGCGAAAATGGCATCGGGGATGAATAAGCCCAACGGACAGATGGTGATTTTGCCTGAAGATGCCGAGACGTTTGTAGAAGCATTGCCCATTGAGAAGTTTCACGGCATCGGCAAGGTTAGTGCCACCAAGATGCACGAGTTGAAGATTCACACGGGAGCCGACTTAAAGCAGTGCTCTGAGCCTGAGCTAGTGCAGCATTTCGGGAAGGTTGGGCACTACTACTTCAAGATTGCTAGGGCACAGGATGAGCGGCTGGTCGAGGCGAATCGAATTCGTAAATCCGTGGGAGCCGAGACTTCCTATGCCCAGGATTTAAGCGATTGGGCAGTGATGCTGCATGAACTTGAAACGATTGCTGAGACGGTCTATCAACGGCTAGAGCGTAACCAGACTGGAGGACGGACGATCACATTGAAAGTGAAGTTTGCCAATTACCAGCAGATCACGCGCAGCCGGACGGTGATGAAGTCGATTAGGGAAGTGGCGACGATCGTATCGTTGGCTCAGGAGTTGTTTGAAGCGGTTGAGTTGGAGGGGCGGAATGTCCGACTGTTGGGAATCTCGCTGTCTAATTTAGGATCTGAGGAGCGCTCGATCGGAGTTTCTCCCATCGAATCGTCGATTCAGTTGGTGTTGTTCTAGCAGGAGAATCCTTTCATGTCAGACATCTAACCTCCATTCACGTCCTTAGAACTACAGGACTGGCAGCAGAGTCTTGGGGAGGCGAATCGGCACAACGTTTTTGTCACTGTCGAGAGTGTGAGCGGGAGTAGGTCGCGTCTCAACCTGAGGCGTGTGTTTGTGGCAGTAAGAGCGTGGAACACATCGACTGCTGGCAGTTCCTAGATGGTTGAAAAGATGAATGACTACGGGCACCCTAGCCAAGTCCTTGCTTCATCAGCCCTATGAAACGCCTCCTTTCTCTCTTCACTCCCCAAAAAATCGACCACTCCCACGCTGAGAAGCTATGGCAAGAAGTCTCAGGCATTGCTCCCCACGTTATTCAACAAGCGATCGAGTGGTTAGCTCTCAGTCTCATTCAGGCTTGTTAGACGACAGCTATAATTCGCGATCACGACAGCTATACGTAGAAGCGATCTTAATCAGGGAGCATCTCACCTTTGCGATAAGCATTAATACTCGATGTTAGTGGGGTCAAAAAAATGCAGAATGAGAACAACCGCCTTCGTGAGGACTCCTGAATGACCCCCGAACAACAAGACGCACTGGACAACCATATTGATGCGATTGCAAAGATCTTGTATGCGGACACAGACCCAGAAACATTAACCACGCTGGCAGACATCGAACGAACGGTGCGCGACAAGATGCTAGAGCATGTGAGTCCACAAGTGGGTATTTTTTATCCGCAGTGCTACAGGAACGACGGCAGGGAGAACGCGAACCGTAAAGAGTTGTCTAGGAGACCTGCAACTCAGTGAGAAACAAGCGGAAAAGCTAAACATTAAGCCTCGAACTCAAATCAGTGAGTACTTGGAGAAGTGCTGTCTCTTGGTGAGTGCGAATAACTCTTACCAACGCACCGAAGAGGATTTAGCCCTGCTGACTGGAGTGAGAATCTCTCACAGCACGCAACAGCGATTGGTACACCGTCACGAATTTGAATCAGTCGTCGTCAATAAAGTGGTCGAGACGGTGAGTATCGATGGTGGAAAGGTGAGATTACGCACGCCAGTCGGACAAGAGAGTGTCTGGAAGGACTACAAAGCCGTGACATTAGGGGAGCAAGCAGTCGCCGCCTACTTTCAGCAAAATCAGATGCTGGTGACCGAGGTCAATGCCCAACCGTTAGCTCCAACACTTTCCTGTTTAGGCGATGGCCATGATGGCATTTGGAATCTATTTGCCTTGATCGGGGAACAGACCCAACGGCGGGAGATTCTCGACTGGTTTCATCTGATGAAAAACTTGCACAAAGTGGACGAGTCTGTGAATCGCTCTTACGTCAAAGCCTGTCTGTTTCACGGCAAGCTTAACGAGGCGATCTGGGCGTTGCTGCGTGGAGCTTCTGACTCATCCCTCAAGTTCATTGCCTATCTTCAACACCATCGCACCCGCATTCCTCCCTATCAGAGCCTAAAACAGGCAGGAGTTCCGATTGGGTCAGGGGCAGTGGAGTCAGCAGTGAAACAAATCAGCCGCCGCCTGAAAATTTCAGGTGCCCAGTGGAAGGTTGAGAATGTCTCTCAAGTCCTCAAGCACCGCTCTGCCTACCTCAATGGCGATTTCACTTGCACTCCATCCAGGTCTGTTGCCGCCTAACGCCCCTGAGCTTTTATACTCACTGCAAAGGTGAGATGCTCCCCAGTCGTAGAAGAAGCGATCGGAGCACTCTATAAGGGATTGAGCAAATGTTCTAGTTGTCGTGAGCACCGAAAATAGCTGTCATCTAACACAGGCTGGATACTCTGCGAAAGCTCACTTGTTTTGGTTGGATGCTGAGGACGATCTAGAGGTGATGAAAGCGTTGCAGCAGTTGACTCGCAAGCAGGAGCCAGTCTTTCTGTATCGGTGTAGAGATCGTACCTTTACCCCTCCAGACCGTTATTATTGGCGGATGATGACCGAACACCCATCGATGCAGGTTTATCAGTTGGAGTGGAGAGAAGAGGATTGAGTGATGCAGATTGAATGGAGTGCAGAAGAGATTCACTGGCTGAGGTATGGCGTGATTATGGCAATCGCTAATCTTCCAGACGATGACACCGATTTGAGAGCCGTCTACGAGGGTGTTTTGGAGAAGTTGAGCGATCGTCCTTCCATCTCAGCGAACTTGTTTGAACCGCTAAAGCCCCCTAAAATTTATGTGCTTTGGTAGTGCCATTTAGGAAAGGATAGGGAAAATAAGCTGACTTCGCACCATTGTCCGCCGCCGTTGTTCGTTGTAGTGATGAATGAAGTTCCAGATCGCATGGATGGGGTGGTTCAAGTTCTTGGAGAATGATAAAGTTTTTCGCACCCATCGGGACACTCGTTGGCGCAAGGTATTGTTGAATCGTTCAATGTAGCGGGTCAGTCTACTGTTTTTCCCACGGCTTGATGCCGCTTGCGGGGGGATCGCGATCGGATAGGACCCAGAAGTCGCTGTAACGCACGGCATACCGCAGATAGACCACAGGCAATGATTGCCAAAGGGCTTTTGCTGACGAACCAGAACGGTCTCCGATATAGCACCCGACAATCTCGCGAGTCTCGACATCCAGGGCTAACCAGACCCATTGTTCGTTGCCTTTGTCCTCCACAAACAACCACAGTTTATCCATCTGTATCGTCAGCCGTTGTTGTGCTTTCGGTTGCACTTGCACTTGTTGAGAAACCGTTGCGTAGTAGGCATTTACGTACTGCTGGAGCCAACTTTCACTCACTTGTAAGCTCCGAGCAATGCCTGCAAGGGGAATCTTCTCTAGAAGCATTCGCTCAATCGCGGATTTTAGCTCATCCCTGATCCGTCTCCACTTGGGATTTTCCACGAACTGCCGCCCACAATCGCGGCATTTTATAGTTCTGATTGCCGTGGCAGGTTGTACTGTTTTTATTGATGTTATTTAAACCATAGTTCGGGCATTGCGACAGGGGTTTCATCATCGGCTGTTTCAGGTTCAGCGCATCTACTTCTCTATTCTCGCGCGTTCTTTTTTCTATCTCTTTTCCTAAATGGCACTACCAAATGTCTAGACATTAAGAAGCTCCGTTTGTAGGTTTCTAGAAGTCGAGATATCTATGAAGACGGTCCAGATTATTTCCGCACCTGTGCCATTCACTGGCTGGTCGGATAAGGTTCATAGTGTTCATGTAGCGATCGCACCTTCTGCTTAAACCGCTCTCGAATACTTTCAGGGGATACAATCACGCAATCTTCTCCATAACGCAGTCCTTCCCGAAAGAACCAGAAAGTGTTGGAAATCTTTCGCACCACGCGACGTATAGGAGGATTGCTATCTGTTAGCCAGTCGTTGGTGATGTCTTCGGTCTTTGCCTCGTAAGCAAAGGCAAGTCCCCTAAGTAGGTGTAGTTCAACTTCAATTTCATCTAACATCGGGTGCCATTGCCCTCGAACTGACGTAATTGCAGCATCAGAAACGCGATCGAGCCGCAACGTCCAATTGTGCTGCAATTGGGGCAAGTCCTGATTGCCCTCAGTTTCCTCACACCAGCATTCTAGGTATTGCCGCTTTTCGCGAAAGGTAATCTTGGCATGGCGAACGGTGAACGTCCAGGGACGATCGGCAGCATCGCGATACGTCAATCGAAACGGCATTTGGCGGCGAATGTACTGGTCAATTTCCAATCTCCAAGGAAGGGCGGGAGTTGTCAGTAAGGTCTCGATTTCGTTGCGTAACGGTAGCGTTAGTTCACTCCGCTCAAGGAGCAAGTTAGCGATCATCTGAGCTTCATTGATTTGACCGGTATCCGTGAGTGATCGCATTGCCTGCTGGAGTGCCAGGATGCGATCGTTTGACCAATCATGGTTGCGCCCAACCAGCAACTCTCGACGGGCGATCGCTTCGACTAATCGGGAGATATTGGGACGATCGCCCCATAGCATTCCCTGCTCTGCGGCAATTTGCTCTAGCTGTGTTTTGTCGCTATCTGAAATTGATAGCGTAATCGACTGACCACGACGACCCATGAGACCTCTAGAAGTGTACGTTCACTTTGTACTGGACAATCTCTATTGTGCCTGCCAAGATAGGACTAACGCAACCAGTCACGTACATCTTGGTCGAAAGTCAATTTATCTGTAATAAGTAAAAGTATTCCCAAATGTCACTACTCAATCGCGTCCCTAAAACCCTTGAAGATCACTATTTTCAAGAGATTCGCCCCAAACTTTATGAGCTACATAGCAAACACCGACAGCATGGTGTGCGAGAAAGTAGGACGCTGGCTGAACACTTAGATTCAGCGTGTCAATTTAGTTTGACAGTGAGCCGTTTAGCGGATGTGCCAGAGGCGCAGAGAGCGGTGCTATTGGGGGCAACTGCTGTCCACGATCTCAATAAGTTAGATGGTGCAAATGGGCGCAATGTCAAAGCACTGGCACGAAATCAGACGTTTCTAAAAGACCAACTAGAGCAAGCAGGAGTCAGCGGTCTGATTCAAACGGATGCAGATTTGGAGTTAATCCGAAAACTAATTGAGCGGCATTCTGGACACAATGTCAGTGACGGTGCCAGGTTTTTGCCTGAAGATCCGCAGATTGAGCGATGGGCATCGATTCTTCGGGCAGCTGATTTATTTGATTTAGAACTTGCTGAAGAAAAGCTAGTTCAGAAAATTCGGACTGAGTTAATTCATGCACTGGGTCGTCCCTGTGAACTCTATCGAGTCAGGATTACCGAAGACCGAGGCTATATCACCGCACTGCTGTTGAGCGCTTGTGAAGAGGTACTGCGTCAGCATCATTATCATGTGCTGGCACTGTTTCCAGACGGGATTTTAATCGAAGGTGCTGCTCATGCAGAATTAGATTTAACTACAGAAATCGCTGTCGCTTGGCAAACTAAAATTGATCAAGTGTTTGGCGGCAATATTGAGCAGTTAGTCAGAGCCACTAAAGATGGAATTAAAGTTTCTAATCAAGCGGTGCAGCACGATCTCGATGAGGTGCTGAATGTTGTGCTGGCGCTATTAGAGAAAAAGAAAGCGGGATTCAAACTGGAGAAAGTCCAAGGAGATGTCGAGAAATGGGGCAACCAAAAAGTTGAACCTGCTGACTTGCAAGCGGCGTTAGAAGCGGGCTTAGTTCCTGCTACCGACTCAGAAGACTTCGGTATCGCTGAAGGAATGAAAGCTGCTTATCTCAGCTACCGAGAAGTCGAGCCGGAACTATCACCAAAACAGGTATGGGATCGAATTGCGGTTCACGCAAGATTATCAGCACCCCAGCGACTGGCACTTGAGCCATTTGACGCGCTGTATGGTCGATCGCTCTTCGCTGCAAAACCTTCAAATGGAATACAGGGAGTCATCGCAGCTTTGCAAGAATCGTTGGAGTTGCGGAATGGCAAGACTCAATTAGGTCATGCGGATGTTTCAGAAGAGATCATCACAGCCGTTCAACGATCGCTCAGTTGTCCCTTCGTCAAGAACAAAACTGGTAGTCATGAATTGATTGCTTACGTCGAAGCAAATCCGCGTCAGCGCTGCTCTCTAGGAGCGACTATCAGCGAAACCAGCACGCTCAGTTCTGACAAAATGCCGATCGGAACGAAGGTGCAAATGTTTTCCAATCGGCTACCTGGGGGTATGACAAGCGATCCAGTCAGGCAGGCTGAACCGATGGCATCTCTTGCTTATCAACTGATGACGGTTGGTGCTCATTTCCCCTCTGCAAAAAAGGAGCCGCCCTACTACTTGCACTTTGCTTTACCACAGGGTTCTTGTCCAGATCTGCTGCGAATCTGGCGAGACTGGTTGGACGATACGAAGGCAACGAATGGCGAAGGAGGTCCCGTCACCCTTGATGAACTGAAGTTGTACCGAGATAAAGCACTCGTATTCAAAGCGAATAAGGTTATTGGGTTAGCCTTGCCCAAGCGTCGAGACTTTGTGCATTCCACCGTCACCATTCCTATTACTTGGGGAGATACTACAGCATCCCTATCGCTATTGAAATCAGTGCGACTAGCGTTAGAGCTTTCACTCGCACCAGAGTTTGGTTTCCCATTTGTACTTAGTGCAGGACTACAAGTGGATGTTTCAACGCATGTTTTTGGTCGAGTCGAAGGCATTCCCTCAGCGTTGCAACCTCTTCTGAGTATCAGAAATTCTCAAGTTGGCATGTATGACCGCTTGGAGGCAGAAGAGATTCTGACACGATTGCGGTGCTTGTCTGATTTAGCGATCGCGATCGTCAGCATATCCAAGTTTGATGACTGTATCTATGACCTCGCTCGTGCCTGCGCCCAGCCGTTTAGTCTCTATTTTGTCTTGCTGCGTTGGATTTTGCGAGAGCAAGATGATCCAAATCTTGGCTTTAACTGGAATCGAATTCGAGAACCTTTACATACGCTACTGAGGAGCCTTATGCCCAACGATAATTCTGCATTGACCAAATACCTGAAGGAAGCCGCTCAAATTGCCGCAGAAGCAAAACTTTGGGGGAGTTCTGCGGAGAAGCGAACCTCCCTCGCCGAGCCGTTTTCAGAATTCACCACCGCTGCCCGGTCCCAAAAAGCCTACATGGATTTGGACTTTATGTTTGCAGCATTAGTTCAGAAATATCACACTCGCCTGGATCGAATTCGAGAACATGGCGTGGGTTTGACCAAGTTGGAGTACATCAAAAGCTACTACACCGTGATTCGTAAACTCTATGAAGAGGTTTACCAAGGTCGTCCAGATAAGCTGTTGAGCGACCAGAAAAATTTAGAAGCTGCCTATCTATTTTTCCTAGAAGAAGCGCGTCGGGACGTGAGAGCAAAGGCAGAAGCTAACAAACAAGAGACTCAAGGAACGGCTGCATAGCCACTGATTTGTCATTAATTTATCGTTCATCCAATTACTAAGGAACTGTCATGTCGATCGAGAAACTGAATCCCTTCTTTGCACCTACCTACGAAAATTTTCCCAAAGGACGCACGATCGGTCTAGTGGTTCTAAGGACTTCCTTATCTGAGTTGATTTTGCGAACTGAAGGCACAGGAGAACCGATGTGCCGCGAATTTATTCAAGCGGGGCAAATCGACAAGCAAGTCGTGCAACGGTTGGTAATGACGAAGCGAAAGCAGGTTGCACCAGAGCGTCGGAAGGGACGAGAATTTCTCCGCGTCAACAATTTGCTAAAGGCGAACAAAGATGGTTTACCTTGTGCGTTAAACACGAATGCACCTTGTGAGATGTGCGTTGACTGCTTTCTATATGGATTTGCAGCAGGTGGTGGTGGTGCCCAGAAAAGCCGGATTTGGACAGAAGATGCATTCAGCATTTTGACCGCAACCGATACCTTGAGCGATCGCACCATCAACGCCATCTTTGAAACGGGGACAATGCGAGATGAAAAAGGCAATGCTTCAACCGCACTAAATACCAGTGAATACATCAAACCAGGGGTGCATTTTTTGGATGTTGTCACACTCAAGGACATAACGGCAGACGAGTTTCGCTACATCGTCGGCAACATTCTACTCACCAGCCGCTATGGTGCCGTATCAAGCCGCGTCGGGCGCATGGAAAACCAAATTTTGGGCATCTTTGGCGGCATTGCAGAACTACCGAGTTCACTAGAGTTAGTGCAAGCTATTTATGATGGATTCACCACCAACAGCAAGCCCCTAGAACATCCGTTAGATAATGGCGCATTAATTGAGGAGACTCAAAAAGTAATTGCTAGTTGGACGAATCGGAGAGGTGTTTCATTGCAATTGTCTAACGAAGAATTGGCAACGGCGATCGCTGATGTCGATCGCCAGTGGTCAGACGCAGAGCGGGAATCATTTCTCAAGCGACTAGACGCATCCTATGAGCCATTCCGCCAAGTCGGTGAAAAGAAAGGCAAAGGCAAGAAGAAAGAAACCGTCGAAGCAGGGAGCTAGTCCATGATTGAGCAACTGAGCCTGTTAGACAACACCAAGCCACGGTTCAAAACAGCAAAACTAATTGAACTGTGGTGTGCTGAACCTGTATTCTTTGCCTCTAGGGAGCTATCAGACACTTATTACACCGAAGGCGCGATCGGCAATTATGCTTTGGCATATGCCTTGGGCTGGGCGCGATCTCCCTACCGCTTGACCGGACGCGATACTGGAAGACCTCGCTATATCGAAGATCTAACGCCCCTCAATCAAGAGTGCTACGTTCTCCCAGCTTGGTCAGCGACGGGTAGCCCAACCTATCGATTTGAGCGATTTAATGCACTGTCAGATTCATACTGGTATGCCATGACCAATAATCGCGTCGCCACAGCCCGACAAGACATGCTCAAAGTGCGACAGGGCGACAAACCCAGTACATTCCGCCCCAGCAACTATCCTCAAACGGGGCGACTGCGGATGATTGAGCGAGGCAATCGATTTCATACCTTGGTGTTTGGCGATCGAGAATTGCCTGAGTACATCCGCTTGGGCAAATTCATGAGCAAAGTCCGCGTTTCAATTTTGAATGAAAAACCTGTTGCATCGTTGCCTCTTGCTGACTATGCCAGCCAAGCCTATTTCAGCACAGCAGATTTACCAATCGGGATTAATCTTCTGTCCTTTGATCTGATCTCTATGCCACCAACCTCCCTGCTGAGAAACCTGCGATTTCGGGCTGAGGCGTGGCAGATTGGCGACCATATCGTTCCAGCTAACGTGCAGTTTTGTGGTGGAGCCTCTAGTAATGGCATATGAACCCATTTCAATTCAGCTAGAGCCTAGAAGCATTGCTGCTTGTGATAGCTCACCATCAACATTACAAAGCTGTCTCAAGAATGCGTTGCAGCATCAAGTGGATGTTTTTGAGGCTGCAAAAGATCACGATATTGTCTTAGACTTGGCTCCAACCGGGACGGGCAAAACTAAAGCAGGCTTGGCAGTATTGCTTCATCAACCCAGCAAAAATGCAGTTTACATTGCACCTACTAATACACTAATTGAGCAACAAGCTGAAGCAGCAGAAAAATTTGTCAAGGATGCGGGATTAAATCACATCGTCAAGGCGGTATCTGCCAAAGAAGTGAGAACGTGGTCAAACAATCGCGTGGGTGTTCGAGGCGGTGAAAAACTCTACAACCTGATTCGCAATCCTGCTTCGGTCTTCCCAGAGGTAGGAGCAAACCGTCCGCTCATACTGGTTACAAATCCTGACATCTTTTACTACGCCACGTTCTTCCAATACAACAAACTCGATCGAGGCAACCTTGCCTACAGCTTTTTCACGCAGTTTGGCACGATTATCTTCGATGAGTTTCACCTATATAACGCAAAACAATTAGTCGGCTTGTTGTTCTACCTGGTGTATTTACATGAATTTGGCTTCTTCAAACAAAATGTTAAAGTCATTCTACTAACTGCAACTCCTGAACCTGCCTGTAAGCAAGTATTTGAAACTTTAAAGGCGCAGGGAGTTCGTGTTAAGGAGATTGATGGTGAATCAGGTGAACATCGCTTGCCATCACAGACAGCCTTGGATCTTACAATTCGTCCGCAGCGATCGCGCGATGAGTTTCTCACCGAAATTGCCGATGAAGTCGTTCAACGTTTCCATCACAACGCTGAGCAAAGCGGAGCCGTCATCTTAGACTCTAAAGATCACATCAATCGCCTCGCCGATTATCTTAATCAACGTGGTTTGGCAGGGAAATACGGCAGAATTACGGGTTCAACGCCCCTCAAAGATCGCCAGTGGGCAGCGCAGCAGAAAATCATTCTGGCAACTAGCACCGTTGATGTCGGTTTCAACTTTGAACGCACTCCAGCTCCACTTCGGCAAAATCTTGATTGGCTGATCTTTTCCGCTCGCGATCGCGCTGCATTCTGGCAACGCATTGGGCGCGTGGGTCGAGTCCTAGGTAAGCAAGAAACCGACATTCCTTCGGAGGCGATCGCATACTTAAAAGAAAAAGCTTGGGAAGAAGACATCACCTCATTAGATATCAAAGGTGAACGCACTGCGCTTCAGCAAAAGCTGGAAGAGTTGAAATGTCTCGATCGACCGTTTCTTCAAGTTTATTGGCAGTCTGAAGCGTTGCTTGAAACGGCTCGTCCACTTGTTGTCCTCGAAGATGCCCTCAAAGCATTGTCTCAAGAAAGCTTAGTTTTCCAAGTGTTTGAAACGCTAAAAGCTGTTTTTGGTGGCAAGCGTGATTGGAAACATTATCGCGATCGGATGCAAGCACTCCTGCTGGCGGAAACGCTGCAAAAGACTTCTGTGGTAGCTAAGAATGAGAAGCAATGGAACTTTGCCAAGGTTTGGAGCAAAAGTGACCACAACGCTAAATATCATTTTCTAAAAACCTTTCTGGAAGCTAAACACATTGATGATGCAGAAGATCTCAAGGCGAAGCGCAAAACTTTACCAGATTGGAATGACGCGATCGCCAAACGCAACGACATCGCAGAGGAAATGAAAACGTTTGCTGAAGAATGGCGGAGTAGTTATGCACCCATCTTTCAGTTTCGCTCCAGCCTGTTTGAGAATGTCCACATTCGCGATCCTCATAACCTATTGCTAGATGTTTCTGAAGAGACGGAACTCGATCCTGTTCATTTACTACGAAACTATGAATTTGCTCAACGTGGCGACATTACTGAAATTACAGGTCGCGCTCAAATGCCTTACGAAATTAGCTTTCACCTGAACTACAACGGGTCAGAAGACGAGTTCAAGTACATGAAGCTAAATCGACTGACAGCGTTTCAAAACTGTACCGTCCGCCGGAGTCAACAAGGTGTGGATTTTCCAACAGAAATTCTTGCCGCTCTCAAAAAAGAATGGTTAGCAGGTGTCATCGTTCCAACCTTCGTAAATCAGGGGATTATCTTCTATCTCCGTAAACAAGGCATTGAGTCCTATCCCGTAAAAGTGAGAGGGGATGGATTTTCCAAGGATTACACCTTCTTCACTGGAATTGATGCCATCATGACTGCCGCTATGAATGGCATCAAAATTCGATTAATGGACGAAGAAGAATTTTGGATTGCTTGATTCGGAGATTAACCATGCCACATAGTTTGATTTTGAATCTGCTGCCCACTTCGCCCATTCCGCCCGGATATCTGACGGGTAAGCATCTCCATGCCTTGTTCCTGACGGTCGTGAGTTCTGTAGACCAATCCTTAGGAGATCGGCTCCACGAACAAAAGACCGAGAAAGCCTTTACCCTCAGCCCGCTCCAAGTGAGCGCTCGCCCCCAACGAGATCGCACTTTGAAATGGGATTACAACCAGCCGATTCCGACGGGCACTCCCTGCTGGTGGCGGGTTTCTCTACTCGATGATGCTCTGTTTAGTCATCTGACTCCGCTTTGGCTCAACCTCAATTCGGCTCATCCCTGGCATCTCGGTCCAGCCGATTTGCAAATTAC